>CAZRTR010000025.1:0-23140 GCA_964603095.1 uncultured Planctomycetia bacterium | reverse complement strand
TCAGAGAACCTGTTCCGGCTCCGATACGCGGGACAATACCGGTTGAAGACGGTTCAGGCAAATGGCCGCACCCAGTCAGCCCCCGCCGGAATCACCACCCAATTCGTGGTCGGCGCTTCCACCGATCGGGATCGGGAGATCTTGAAGGTGGTGAGCGACCTGTATCAGGATCAGACGCTCCACCATGCCCATTTCTCCCCGTTCGAGCCGGTGGCGAAGACCCCTCTGGAGGAGCGCCGTCCCGCTCCCGAGATGCGGGGCCACCGGCTCTACCAGGCCGATCATCTGATGAAGGAGTACGGCTTCCGGTTCGAGGAGCTGGTCTTCGACGATGAAGGGAACCTGCCCCTCTTGTGGGATCCGAAGATGTCCTGGGCGTTAAAGCACCCGGACCGGTTCCCGATCGAGGTGATGTCGGCGAACCGTGAACAGCTTCTCCGGATTCCCGGGATCGGGCCCAAGACCGCCACCGCCTTGATCTCTTTTCGGAGCAGGACCGTCTGGTCCGGTCCGCTCGATCTGGCCAAGGTGGGGGTGATCACCAAGCGGGCCAGCGGCTTTCTAACGCTCCGGGGTCGGCTCCTTCGCCGTCCGGACCTGCTCTTTCCCCTTCATCGAAAGCCGGAGCGCCAACTCGAGCTCTGGCCAGCGGTCCCACCGAGGCAGCTTCCTCGTTTCTCCGCGGTCTCTCCCGGCGCCTTTCGCTGACGGGCCACTTAAGGCGTCCATTCGCAGAGAGGGGCGCAGGACATCCTCTACTCCCACGCAGGATTTCCCAGAGCTACCGGAATGGTGTGGGGTGAGAAGCGGACCCAGGGGTGGCACGGCCGGCCCAGTATTCACTCCTCTTCTCGGGGAGAAGAGGGAAGCGGCATGGGGTCTGTCAGGTTTACTTCGTGAGTCTTACAGCGGTAGAATATGGCTGTCTTGAAGAAGAACGACAATGCCAAAACAACCACTCGCTGAAGTTTTTGGATTTCCCATCGACAATAAGAGATCCGAAGCATCTCGGCATCGTCGCCACCGGCTTTGCCCATTTGGAAATAAGGTGCCGAATTGCACGAAGGACAAAGCAGACAACCCGCTCGGCGTGTGCAGTATTTTGGATGGCAAGCAGGTGGTGGTTACTTGTCCTATAAGGTTTCACCAGGATTGGCTTATAGCGGAAGATGCCGCATCGTTCTTCTTTCCAAAGAACACGAGATGGACAACGCTTACGGAAGTGAAACTGCAAGATAGGCACGGTAAGTCTGCTGGAAACGTTGATGTCGTGTTGGTTTCATACAATGCCGCCGGTAGGGTCATCGATTTCGGTGCGCTTGAGATCCAGGCTGTCTATATCTCAGGCAACGTTCGCAATCCCTTTGAATACTATATGGAGAATCCAACTCGTCGCGCATCGATGGACTGGGGTAAGCGGCCCAATTATCCAAACCCTGACTACCTTTCTTCTTCTCGAAAGCGATTGGCTCCGCAGTTGATCTTCAAGGGGGGTATCCTGAAGACCTGGAATAAGAAAATTGCTGTTGCATTGAACACGGGTTTCTTCAACACCTTACCTCCCTTGGAAGAAGTTAAACCAGAGAAGGCAGATATCGCTTGGTTCGTCTACGAATTAGTACATCAGCCCTCACAGAATGTCTACAAATTGCGGCGGCATAAAAGCGTTTACACCAAGTTCCATGAGAGCTTGGACAAAATAACACGGTCTGAAGCTGGCGACGTTGCTGGGTTCATCGAACATTTGCAGGGAAAAGTTGATGAAAAACTAGAAAACAGTAACCCACCGGATACGGTAACTATCGATGCGTTACTTTAATCAGGGGGATCAGCTAACGCTGTTTGAAATGCCTCCGTTGACTCGGATAGTCAATGTTGCTTCGGTTCCTCAGCGCAGTCCCTTCCGTTATCCTGGTGGGAAGACGTGGCTCGTTCCACGCGTTCGCCAATGGTTGAGAAGTCTTGCTTGGAAACCCACAATATTTGTAGAGCCGTTTGCGGGAGGCGCAATAGTCGGTCTCACTGTTGCCTTTGAGCAGTTAGCAGAGCGGGTCCTGCTTGTTGAGCTTGATGATCAGGTTGCCGCTGTTTGGAAGACGATTTTGAGTAATGACAATGAGTGGTTGGCTCGGCGCATTGTGTCTTTCAATTTGACGGCAAGCAACGTGCGTACTGAACTGGAGAGCAGAAGTCCATCCACAAGGCAAAAGGCGTTTCGAATCCTCCTTAAAAATCGCACCTTCCATGGCGGTATACTTGCGCCTGGTAGTAGTCTTATTAAGTCGGGCGAAAACGGGAAAGGGTTGCAATCTCGCTGGTATCCGCAGACACTCGCAAGACGCGTCAGGGCTATTGCTCAAATCCGTGAACGGATCAGCTTCGTTGAGGGTGATGGGATTACTGCAATCCGTCAGCGTGAAAAGCAACGCCATGCCGCTTTCTTCATTGATCCGCCATACACGGTTTCGGGAAAGAAGGCAGGAACACGCCTTTATACTTGCTACGCTCTTGACCATGAGAAGTTGTTTTCCAGCACTAAGCGCGTCGCTGGGGATTTCTTGATGACATACGACAACGCAGATGGAGTTGCGGCTCTTGCGGCTAAGTATGGTTTCCAGACACAGACAGTAGCAATGAAGAATACCCACCACGAACAAATGACCGAACTGCTTATCGGTCGCGACCTGCGTTGGGTTCGTTGAGTTGAGCTGGTTTATCATGGGGCATCTCGAAGCGATTCGGAACACCCAGTTTTCACTCCTTGACGGATGGATGCTTCCGTTGATAAGGTGATCTGGAAGAACGAGGAGGAAACCAGCGATGCCCAAGGCGTTTGTCATGATCGATGTCCATCCGGGTCGGGAAGGGGAGGCGCAGGAGGCGGTCCGCAGGATGGCCGGCGTCCAGTTCGTCTACCAGGTGACCGGGGCCCACGATATGGTCGCCTTTGTGGACGCCGAGCCGTATGAGGAGCTGGCGGTGATCGTCTCCAAGATCCGAAAGCTGGACGGGGTCCGGGCGACCGACACCGAGCTGGTCCTGCGCTAGCCGATCAGGCGCGTGCGGGATTATCAGATCCACGAGGTGATCCGTCGGCTGCGGGTCGCCTCAGGGGAATGGAAACCTCCAGCCGTCAGCCAGATCAAGCAGAGAACCGATGATCCGTTCCAGATCCTGATCTCCTGTCTCCTCTCCCTCCGGACCAAGGATGAGGTCACCGGGCCCGCCTCGGCCCGCCTCTTCGCGCGGGCCCGCACGCCGCAGCAGCTTCTCTCGCTTCCTTTAGAGAAGATCCGGAAATTGATCTATCCGGTCGGATTCTACCGGACCAAGGCAAAGAGGATTCACCAGATCTGCCAGCACCTGATCGGCCGTTTCCGGGCCAAGGTTCCCGACACTCTCGAGGAGCTTCTGACCTTGCCCGGGGTGGGACGAAAGACGGCCAACCTGGTGGTGACCGTCGGATTCGGAAAGCCGGGGATCTGCGTCGACACCCATGTCCACCGGATCTCCAACCGCTTGGGTTACGTCCGGACCAAGACGCCGGAGAAGACGGAAGAGGCCCTTCGGGCGAAACTCCCGAGGAGATACTGGATCTCTTACAACGATCTGCTCGTCAGCTTCGGGCAGACCCTCTGCCACCCGACCTCCCCCTGGTGCAGCCGCTGCCCGGTGGAGCGGTACTGCGCCAAGGTGGGGGTCATCCGCTCCCGATAAAGGGAAGGTCCGTGACAGTGGCCGAGAGGGAGCCGGTCGGCGTTTTGATCTTCAATCCGGCCGTTGTCACCCCGTGTTTCAAGAAGCCGAGCCCGATCGGCCGGTTCAAGGTCGGGGAGAAGCAGGCCGAAGTGACGACCCCAACCTCCTCAGCATCGGCCAGGATCGGGCTGCGGCGGGGCGGAGATTCGGTTTTCTCAAGGAGGAACCCCTTGAAAATTCTCGGGGGGTGCGCCCGGTACTTGATCCGGGCCACGATCTCCTGGCCGACGAAGCAGCCCTTGGTGTGGCTGACCCAATCCTCCCTCCCCAGCTCGTTGAAGATCACCGTCTCATCGATATCGATCCCGGGCCAGGGGATCCCGGCCTCGATCCGGAGGGGATCAAACGCCTCCGGCGACACTTCCTGGATGCCGCTGGAGGCCCCTTCCTCCAGGAGCCGTTTTCGCACGGATGCTTCCTGCGCCGGATCGACCCAGAGGTGAGCGCCGGGGAGGTGGAACAGGTCCCACCGGACAATCCTTAAAGCCCCGGGGCCGTTGAGATGTCCCAAGGAGACAGCAGGCCAGCCGATTCCGGGCCAGAGGCGTTGTAACAGGTCGGGCACCGCCGGCCCGTGCAGCCCCAGGATCCGGTATCGATCGTTCAGAGTTTCAAGCTCCACCCTCTCGCTGATTCGGAACTTTTCCAACCCCTCCTTGAGAAGGGTGAGTTGAGAGGGATCGGTTTCCAGGATCAGCTCCTCGGCGTCGGCGTGGGCGATCATCATCGCCTTGACCTTTCCCTGGCGGTCGAGAAGGCAGGCGGGCCGGCCTTGTCCGGGGATAAGCCCTTTGATATCATGGGTCAGCACATTGTGCAAAAAGAGGGCCCGGTCGGCCCCTTGGATGCTCAACAGTCCCCGAGGGAACATTTTGAGAAGACCTGCCGATCGCCGGACCGCGGAAACTTCTTCGGGAATTGACGACATGGAACCGATTATAACCCCGACGTCCGTTGAGCGGGTCGGAAAAACAGGACTCCAGATCCGTTGGGAGGATGGGCACGAGAGCATCTACACCTGGACCCTCCTGCGGGATGCCTGCCCTTGCGCCGTTTGTCGGGAGGGTCCGCCACCCCGTTCAGAGCCCGGGATCCAGGCCCTGGAGATTCAGCCGGTGGGTCGGTACGCCCTGACGGTCCGATTCAGCGACGGGCATTTGACCGGCATCTTTTCGTACGAGCTCCTCCGTTCGATCTGCCCCTGTGAGGAGTGTCGCCCGGAGCAGTTCACCGAGGGTTAAGGGGATCATGGCGGCTGAATCGGTTGTCTTGGAAACGAATCTCAAAGGGATCCCCCTGTTCAAACGGGGCAAGGTCCGGGACGTTTATGATCTGGGGGATCACCTGTTGATCGTCGCCACCGACCGGATCTCCGCCTTCGACGTGGTGCTCCCCACCGGGATCCCTCGCAAGGGGGCGGTGCTCGTCAAACTCTCGGCCTTCTGGTTCGAGAAGGTCAAGCCGATCACCCCCACCCACTTTGTAACGGCCGATGTCGATGCGATGATCCGGACGGAGGACCGCTTGAGGCCCCACCGGGCGGTTCTGACCGGACGGTCGATGCTGGCCAAGAAGGCGCAGGTGGTCCCGATCGAGTGCGTGGTGCGCGGGTTCCTGGCCGGCTCCGGGTGGAAGGAGTACCAGACCAGCTCCTCGGTCTGCGGGATTTCCCTCCTTCCGGGGCTCAAGGAGTCGCAGGAGCTTCCCCAACCGATCTTCACGCCGGCCACGAAGGAGGAGTCGGGCCATGACATCAACATCTCCGAGCAAGAGATGATCCGGAGGGTGGGGAAGGATCTCACGCGGGAGCTTAAAGAAAAGAGCTTAGGGATCTACACCATGGCCCGCGACTACGCCGCCTCCAAGGGGATTCTGATCGCCGACACCAAGTTCGAGTTCGGCACGCGAGACGGGAAGGTTCTTCTGGTGGATGAGCTGTTGACCCCCGACTCCTCCCGTTTCTGGCCCAAGGATCAGTACCGGCCGGGTCGGGCGCAGGTCAGTTTCGACAAGCAGTTCGTCCGGGATTATCTGGAAACCTTGACCTGGGACAAGACTCCTCCAGCGCCGGCGCTTCCAGAGGAGATTGTTTCAAAGACCAGCGCCAAGTACCTTCAGGCGCTCCAACAACTGGTGGGTAAGGGGGAGTCGGTTGAATCCGCATGAGAAGCAGAAGAGCGCCCTAGCCCTCCTCGGGGCCCTCTTCCTGGCGGGGCAGTGGCTCTTCTGGCATCTCAAGGGGGCCCATCTGCCGATCCCATGGAACGCCCTGCTTCCCGGAATCGGCATCTTCGGAGCCGCCTTCCTTCTCTCCTGGGGGGCGGAGCTGGCCCAGCTGGAAATCCCGCAGGCGCTGGCCCTGGCGATCCTGGCTTTGATCGCCGTCCTGCCGGAGTACGCGGTCGACATCTACTTCGCCTGGACAGCGGGGAAGGATCCCACCTATATCCAGTACGCCACCGCCAACATGACCGGGGCGAACCGGCTCCTGATCGGGGTGGGCTGGCCCACGGTCCTTTTTGCCTACTGGCTCTCGCGCCGGAAACGGGAAATCCAATTGGAGCCGGCCCAGGGGATCGAGATCCTGACCCTGTTTGTGGCGACCCTCTACTCTTTCCTGATCCCGATCAAGGGGACCCTCTCCCTCGTGGATACCGGAGTCCTCCTGGTCCTCTTTGGGGTTTACATGTTCTTCGCCAGCCGAGCCCAGCATGTGGAGCCGGAGCTGGGGGGGCCGTCCGAGTGGATCGGCCAATGGCGGCTGGGCCGAAGGCGTCTGGCCATGGCGGCCCTGTTCGCCGTCGCCGGAACCACCATCTTCCACGCGGCGGAGCCGTTCGCCGAGGGGCTTCTGGAGATCGGGCGCCACTGGGGGATCGAGGAATTCCTTCTGGTTCAGTGGCTGGCTCCGCTGGCCTCGGAGTCGCCCGAGTTCATCGTGGCGATCCTGTTCGCCATCCGGGGGATGGCGGGGGCCTCCTTGGGGACATTGGTCTCCTCCAAGGTGAATCAGTGGACCCTTCTGGTCGGGATGCTTCCTCTGGCCTACTGCCTATCGGCGGGGCATCTGGGGGTGATGCATCTGGACTCCCGGCAGGTGGAGGAGATCTTCCTCACCTCGGCCCAGTCCCTCTTCGCGGTGGCGGTCCTGTCCAACTTCAGCTTCGATTTCTGGGAGGCGCTGCTGCTGCTGGGGCTCTTCTCCACCCAGCTTCTGATGCCCTCTCCCCACATCCGGTACCTGTTCGCCGCCGGCTACGTCGTTCTGACCATCCTGATGCTGTTTATCCAGCCCCACCGCCGCCAGTCGATCCGCCATTTGTTCACGCGCTCGTGGCGCTCTTAAGCGGATTGGATGAGCGGGGAGAACTCGGGGTGTTTGCGGAGGAAAGCGTGGGAGACGTAGGGGCAGGTGGGGATCACCTTGAGGCGGTTCTCCTGCGCGTACCGGAACCCGGCCGCCACCACCTGCTCGGCCAGGCCCTTCTCCCGGAACCCTTCCGGGACGTAGGTATGGTAGAAGTCGAGCGCATCGGCCTGCTGTCGATACAGCAGGAGGGCCTCATGCCCGCTTTCCAGCGGGATGTAAAACCGGTGGCCGGCCTTGTCGTGTAAGACTTGAGATTGCTTCGTCGCTACGCTCCTCGCAATGACCTTAGGTTGGGTTCTGGGGGGTGTCGATCTGACGCGCCAGGCGGAAGTCCTTATCGGTCAGCCCGCCGGCGGAGTGGGTCACCAGGGTCAGGATCACCTTGTTGTAACGGATCAGAATGTCCGGATGGTGGTCGGCCGCCTCGGCCCAGTCGGCCACCCGATTCACGAAGGCGATCGCCTCGGGAAAATCGTTGAACTTGTAGTTCCGGACGATCGCCCCCTCCTTGAGCTCCCACCCCGGGAGGGATTCTAACTCCCTTTGAATTTGGGTCTCACTGAGCTTAGTAACCTGTGCCATATTCCTCTTACAGTCAGCGCTGACGACCATTGGATTCAAGATTCAGTGGCTCGTTAATACCGGGGCATCTGGGGATCCACCTGTTCCGCCCAGGCGTCGATTCCCCCGCTCAGCGACTTGATCTTTCGGAACCCGGCGCTTTTGAGCAGCTCCACCGCGTTGCGTGAGCGGATTCCCTTGTGGCAGTAGAAGACCATCGAATCGGCCGAGTCCAGCTCCCCGATTCTTTTCACGAACTCGCTGGTCGGAATCAGCGTGGATCCGGGGATGTGGCAGATCTCGTACTCGTGCGGCTCCCGAACGTCGATCAGCTTGGTCCCCCCGTTTTTCTTGAGCAGCTCCTGAAGCTCTTGGGCGGTGATCTCCCACTCATCACCGCCCGTGGCTGCCTGCCCTGATCCTGTCGAAGGGGCTTCCTCGCCACGCCGCAGGCCGCAGAACTCCTCGTAGTCGATCAGCTTCGTGATGGTCGGGTGACGTCCGCATAAGGGGCAGGTCGGATTTTTCCGCAGCTTCAGCTCCCGGAATTTCATCTTCAGGGCATTAAAGAGGAGCAGCCGCCCGATCAAGGGCTCCCCGGTTCCCATGAGAAGCTTGATCGTCTCGGTGGCTTGGATCGTTCCGATGATCCCGGGAAGGATTCCCAGGACCCCTCCCTCCGCGCAGGAGGGGACCAGCCCCGGTGGCGGCGGCTCCGGATAGAGGCAGCGGTAGCAGGGCCCCTTGCTGGCGTCGAAAACCGAGGCCTGTCCCTCAAACCGGAAGATGGAGCCGTAGACGTTGGGCTTGCCCAACAGGACGCAGGCGTCGTTGACCAGGTACCGGGTGGGGAAGTTGTCGGTCCCGTCGACGACCACGTCGTAGTTTTTCAGGATCTCCATGGCATTCTCGGAGGTCAGACGGGTTTCGTGCGTCTCGATCGTGACGCCGGGGTTGATCGCCTGCAGCCGCTCTTTGGCCACCTGGAGCTTCGGTCTTCCGACGTCGGCGGTGGTGTAAAGAACCTGCCGCTGCAGGTTGGTGAAGTCGACCACATCGAAGTCGACCAGGCCGATCCTGCCCACACCGGCTGAGACCAGGTACAGCCCCAACGGAGAGCCCAACCCTCCGGTGCCGATCAGAAGGACCGAGGATTCCTTCAGCCGCTTCTGTCCCTGGACCCCCACCTCCGGCATGATCAGATGCCGGCTGTAGCGCCGGATCTCTTCGCGGGTCAATTCCGCCATCGGCTACTCCGTCCAGAACTGTTCATCAAGATATCGGGAACCCCCATCCGGGAAGATCATGACGATGACTCCTTCGCGAATCTGTCGCGCCACCTTGAATCCCGCCGCCAGGGCGGCCCCGGAGGAGATGCCGACCAGCAGGCCCTCCTCTCTGGCCAGCCGTTTGACCATCGCGTAGGCCTCCTCGGTCGGGACGGGGGATTGAAGGTCGGCAAGGCGGGAATCGTAGATCCCAGGGACGATCGAGGTTTCCATATGTTTCAGACCCTCCAGCCCGTGAAGGGGGGAATCGGGCTGGACCGCAATCAGCCGGATCGTGTCTTTAAGCTCCTTCAGTCGCCGCCCCGCTCCCATGAAGGTGCCGCTCGTCCCGAGCCCCGCCACAAAGTGGGTGATCATCCCTTCCGTCTGCTCCCAGATCTCCGGGCCGGTCGTCTCGTAATGGGCCCGCCAGTTGGCCGGGTTGTTGTACTGGTCGGCGTAGAAATATCGGCTTGGGTTTTCAGCAGCCAGGCGTTGCGCCTCCCGAATCGCCCCGTCGGAGCTCTCCAGGGGGCTGGTCAGCACGATCTCGGCTCCGTAGGCCTTCAGGATCTTCAGGATCTCAGGGCTGGCGTTGGCCGGGACGCACATGCTCACCTGGTAACCTCTTGAAGCGCCGATCATGGCGTAGGCGACCCCCGTGTTTCCGGAGGTGGCGTCCAGCAGGATCTTCTGCGGGGTCAGCAGCCCGGCCCGCTCCGCCTCCAGGACGATCCGGGCCGCCGCCCGGTCCTTCACCGACCCGCCCGGGTTGAACCATTCCGCCTTGGCGAAGAGGGAAACGCCCGGCGACTCCTGTTCGATTCTCTTCAAAGGGATGAGCGGCGTCGACCCGATCTGAGATAGAATGTTGCTGTCATTGCGAGCGACCCCCTCGAGTCCTCTCGGGGCAGGCAACGGGAGCGCCCGCCCCAGCTCTGAGGCCGAATGGCGGGCCGGGGAAGCAATCTCGTTAGCTCTCACCAGATTCCCAGCTCCATCTTGCACTCTTCCGACGCCATGGTATGCGGATCCCATGGAGGGGTCCAGACCAGATCCGTCTGCACCTCCTGCACCCAGCCAAGCCGCGTCAAGGCGCTTTGGATCTGCCCCTTGATCACGGGGCCTAAGGGGCAGCCGGGGCTGGTCAGGGTGTACGTGACCTTCACCCGTCCCCCGGCAATCTCGGTCCCATAGATCAGGCCCAGGTCGACGACATTCATATTCAGCTCCGGATCGATCACCGTCTTCAGGGCTGTTCGGATCACCTCTTGGAGATCGCCCGTTTTTAAAACGGTGTCTGACGCCTCGCTGTTGCGAGAAGCGGTGTCAGACACCTGGCGGGCCAGCTCCGGACGGTTTCCCTCCTCTCCCTCCACATGGCGCGCCTGCGATCCTCCCTTCCGGTGGGCCTCGATCCCCTCCAGGAGGGTGTTCCAGCTCAGGATCGCGCACTTGATCCGGACCGGATATTTTTTGACCCCCTCGAGCGATTCCAGATCCTCCAGATCCGGAGGGAAGTTCATCGGGGCGTTCTCCAGCATCACCGCCTTGAACTGTTTGGCGAGCTCCTCCGCCTGGGCCAGGGTTTTTCCCTCGACCGCCTCCGTCATCATGGAGGCGGAGGCCTGGCTGATCGAGCATCCCTTTCCCTGGGAATGGATCTCCCGGATCGTTTCCCCTTGAAGGGCAAGGGTGATCTCCAGCTCATCCCCGCAGAACGGGTTGGCTCCTTGGGCCGTCAGATCCGGACGGTCCAGCCGGCCGGGGTTCCTCGGATTCCTGAAATGTTCGAGGATGATCTCCCGATACAGGTCATCGGTGAGTGACAACGGAGAAGACCTCCTTTGCTTTGAGGATCGCCTGCGCCAGGGCGCGTGATTCTTCCTCCGTGTTATACAGATAGAAGCTGGCCCGGGCGGTGGCCGCCACCCCCAGCCTTCGCATCAGCGGCTTGCAGCAGTGGTGGCCGGCCCGGATGGCGATCCCCTCCTCGTCCAGGATCTGACCCAGGTCGTGGGGATGGAGGCCGTTGACGTTGAAAGAGATCGCCGCCCCCCGGATACCGACGTCTCTTGGACCGTAGAGGGTCAGCCCCGCCACCGCCTGAAGAAGCTGCAGGGTGGCCCGCGTCAGCTCCTCCTCATGCCGGCGGACCTCCACCATCCCGACCCGATCCAGGTAGTCGATCGCCGCGCCGAAGGCGATCACGTCGGCGATGTTCGGCGTGCCGGCCTCGAACTTCCAAGGGAGATCGTTCCAGATCGAGTGATCCCACCAGACGTCCCGGATCATGTCTCCACCCCCCAGGAACGGATCCATCTCCTCCAGCAGGGCCTCCTTGCCGTACAGGACTCCCACCCCGGTCGGTCCCAGCATCTTGTGGGCGGAGAAGACGAGGAAGTCGCAGTTCAAATCCAGGACGTTCGTCGGAAGGTGGGGAACCCCCTGCGCCCCATCCACCAGGACAGGGATCCCTTTCGCGTGGGCCGCCTGCACCACGGCTCCCACCGGGTTGATCGTCCCCAGCACGTTGGACATCTGGGTCAAGGCGACGATCTTTGTTTTCCCTTCCAGAAGCCGGGGCAGCTCCTCCAGCGCCAGTTGGCCGTCGCCGGTGATGGGGATGAACTTGATCCTCGCCCCTTTCGCCTGCGCGAGGAGCTGCCAGGGGACCAGGTTGGAGTGGTGCTCCATCTCGGTCAGCAGGATCTCATCCCCCGCGCCGACATGCTTCAGGCCCCAGGCGTGAGCGACCAGGTTGATCGCCTCCGTCGCGTTCCGGGTGAAGATGATCGACGACGATTTGGGACTCCCGATGAAGCGGGCGGTCTTTTCCCGGGCCGCTTCATAGCGGGCGGTCGCCTCTTCGCTCAGGGTATGGATCCCCCGATGGATGTTGGCGTTGGCGCGGGTGTAATAGTCCGTCAGCGCCTCCACCACGGCCAAAGGCTTCTGGGAGGTGGCGGCGTTGTCCAGGTAGATCAGCGGCTTGCCGTGGATCTGCCGCTGCAGGATCGGGAAATCGGCCCGGATGCGGGCAACGTCGATCATCGTTTCACCGTAAACGGGTGCCCTCGTTACACGCTGAACGAGTGTCCGCAGCCGCAGCTTCCCTTGGCGTTCGGGTTCTGGATCGTGAATCCGGCCCCGGTCATGGCGTCCACCCAGTCGACCTGGCAGTTGTCCACCATCGGCAGCGACTTGGGGTCCACCAGGATCTTCACCCCACGATCTTCGAAGATCGCATCCTCAGGCGCCGGCTTCTCATCGAGGTCCATCCCGTAGGAATAGCCGGAACAGCCGCCCCCGACCACCTTGAGCCGCAGGGCGTAGCCATGCTTTCCCTCCTGCTGTTGCAATGTCTGGACCTTCTGCGCCGCTTTCTCCGTCAATGTAATCATCTGGTTTTCTCCTCCTTGATCTGACTCATCAGTTGTTCGCGCAATTCCTCCACCGGAACGCGCTTTAACACCTGTTCCAGGAATCCTTCGACGATCAGCTCCTCCGCTTCGCCCGCTGGAATTCCCCGGCTCATCAGGTAGAAGGCCTGCTCCTCATCCACCGGGCCCACCGCCACCCCGTGGGTGCAGCGGACGTCGTCCGTCTCGATTTCCAGCATCGGGATCGAATCGGCCTTAGCTCCCTGGCTCAACAGGAGGTTCCGGTTGGCCTGATAGGCGTCCGATTTGGAGGCATCCTTCCGGATCCGAATCAAGCCGGTGTAGATCATCTCCGCCTCATCCTTCAGCGCGCTCTTGTACAGCAGGTCGCTGAAGGTATTCCGGGCCTGGTGGTCCTGCAGCGTATGGACATCGAAATGCTGCCTCTCGCTCCCAAGAAACAAGCCAAGCAACTCCGCCCTTGCTCCGGGCCCTTGAAGGATCGTTTCCAGATTTGCCTTGACCAGCCGGCCGCCCAGTCCGACGATCAAGTGGAGGAACTGGGCCTCTTGCTCCAGGATGGCCCGCTGCGTCAGCAGTTCCATCGTGGGAGGGCCCCAGCGCTCAAGGCGGATGGTCCGCAAGATGGCCCCCCTTTTAAGGAAGATCTCCACCATCTCATCCGACAGGGCGGGGGAATGGGATCCGCGCCTTTCTTCCATCAGCGTCACCTCCGATCCCTCTCCCACGACCACCAGGGTGTGGGGGAACAGCATCGCTCCGTTTCCGACTCCTTCGCCCCAGGCCTTGAGCGGGATCTCCACCTTGATCCGATCCGGAACGTAGCAGAAGAGTCCCCCCTTCCAGCAGGCCTGGTGCAGGGCGGCGAACTTGGCCAGCCCTTCCGGCTCTCCCGACTTAAACAGGTACTCTTCGATCAGCTCGGGGAACTGTGTGAGCGCCGTCTCCAGATCGGTCAGGATCAGGCCGGATTGGATCATCTCCGGCGGTATCGGGTTCCAGCCGACCTCGAGGGAGCCGGCCGGCGTCTCCGACCCCTCCGGGATCGGCGGAATCATCCTCGGGTCGGTGCGCCGCCACTCCTCGTCCGTCTTGACGGGCCAGGGAATGGACCGGAACCGCTCCCAGCCCCTCTCGCGAATCGAATGGAAAGTATCGACTGTGGCCATTCCCACTTTAACCGACCGA
This sequence comes from uncultured Planctomycetia bacterium, assembly GCA_964603095.1. Taxonomy (GTDB): domain Bacteria; phylum Omnitrophota; class Gorgyraeia; order 1-14-0-20-64-10; family 1-14-0-20-64-10; genus CAZRTR01. The sequence continues at coordinate 9,590 of CAZRTR010000025.1, read as the reverse complement.
TCCCTCCATCTCCAACTGAACCAGCCGATTCAGCTCCACCGCGTACTCCAGGGGGAGCTCCTTGGCGAAGGCCTCGAAGAAGCCGTTGACGACCATCGTCGTGGCCTCCTGCTCTTTAAGCCCCCGGCTCATCAGGTAGAAGAGCTGCTCCTCTCCCAGCTTGCTCACCGTCGCCTCGTGCCCGATCTGCACCTGCTTGGCGTCGATCTCCATGGTGGGATAGGTGTCGGAGCGGGACAGCTCATCCATCAGCAGGGCGTCGCACCGGACCGAGGATTTCACATGCTCCGCGTTCGACTGGACCTTCACCAGTCCCCGATAACTGGTCCGGCCCCCGTCCTTGGAGATCGACTTGGACAGGATCGTGGAGCTGGTTTCCGGGGCGGCATGCACCATCTTGGCCCCGGCATCCTGATGCTGCCCCTTCCCTGAGAACGCGACCGACACCACCTCTCCCCGGGCCTTGGGTCCGACCAGATAAACTGCAGGGTATTTCATGGTCAGCTTGCTGTTGTGCACAACGATTCCGTTGGCAATGAAATTGTGGGCCCCCTCCACCTCAATGTCATAGACCGGTTCTTCGCTGAGGGGTTCAATCGATTTGATCCGAACAAACTCCAGTCCTGCCCGGGGGACGATTCTCTCCCGGATGGCGCGGAGGTTGTCTCGGATGTTGAGGCAGAGGTAGAAGGCGCGATACTCCTTCAGTTGCCCCTTCCATAATCGGCGCTCCTTCACGTACTCGGAGATCTTCAGAGGATTTAGCCCGCAGCCGATCATCAGGAGCTTCAGGTCTTCCAGAAGCGGCCGATTGCAGCTGGCGAAGACAATCTGGCCGTATTCTCGGTTCCCTTCGATCTTGTGTTTTCGGACACAGCCATCCGCGTCCATGTATCCTTCAATGAACGCCAGTTTTTGCGAGAGGGGCAACGCAAAGATCCACTGGGGAACTCGTTTTTCGTAAGCCTTCCCGCTAAAGCCGAGAGAGCAAATCCAGTCTGCAAGGACAGATGAATTGACCGTCACACAGAGGCCCTTTGGTTTCCACTCGATACCAAAGAGTTCCGGGATTATCCTCTCCAGTTTTCTCCTCGCTCGGTCTTTTTCAGGCACCGCCAGAAAGACTCGCCGGGGCCGTCCGGAGGGTGCCTTTTCAATGTAGCCATCGCCAACATACAGCCCAAGGAACCACATGAGCTCGTCCGTCGTTTCCTTGGGCAGGGTTGGAGAATATTTAATTCCCTTTCCAGGAATGGTTGGGTAAGTGTAGTCGAGTTGTTTCGGTCTGCCTTCATTGGGGACACCACGGGCGATTCCTATTCGGTCGCCGACACGAAGGGATCTCAACGGACGCCAATCCAATCGGGTCACGTTAGAGAACGGTTCACGGACAAGCACGAGGAAGGGATGATTCTCCGTTGCCTTGATCTGGCGGTAATTCTCCGTCACCAGGCGGTACGTTTGGCGGATCCCCGTGCACTGGGTGGCTACGACCCGAAGTCCGCGGGGCTCGAGGGTGTTGAGGTCCATGGCGTAAACCTTCTGTCCCGGTTTAACGTCCTGAATGGCCACGGGTCCATCTGGGTTCAGAAAGAGCTGGGTGTCTGCCGTCACACAGCCCAGGTTCCCGTCCAGCCATTCCACGATCGAGTTCTCGTGCGCGATCGCCCGCTTGGTCACCAGGTTGTAGACATTCTTCGACCAGTTCTGGATCGTCGTGTACCGGATGTGGGAGTGGGGCAGGGCGATCAGCTCCACCACCGCCGAGTGCAGCGAATCGCTGGAGTAAACGGGGGCAGTGCAACCTTCTATATAATGCACAGAACTTCCTTCATCTGCAATGATCAACGTCCGCTCGAATTGGCCCATATTCTCCGCGTTGATCCGGAAATAGGCCTGAAGCGGAATCGCCACCTTCACCCCCTTGGGCACGTAGATGAAGCTGCCTCCCGACCAAGTGGCGGAGTTCAGGGAGGCGAACTTGTTGTCGGCCGCCGGGATCACCGTCGCGAAATATCTCTTCACCAGCTCCGGGTATTTCTTCAAGCCGTCGTCCATCCCGAGGAAGATCACCCCCTGTTTCTCCAGATCCTTGTGGATGGAATGGTAGACCACCTCCGACTCGTACTGGGCCGTCACCCCGGCCAGGAACTTCCGCTCCGCCTCCGGGATCCCCAGCTTGTCGAACGTCTCCTTGATTTCGGTGGGAACGTTTTCCCATCTCTTTTCCTGCTTGTCGGTCGGCTTGAGGTAGTAATGGATATTGTCGAAGTGGATCTGGGACAGCAGCGTCAGGTCGGCCCAGCCGGGCAGCGGCTTCTTGAGAAAATAGTCCAGCGCTTTCAGGCGGAACTGGCGCATCCAGTCCGGTTCCCCCTTCATCCAGGAGATCTCCTCGACCACCTCCTTGGAGAGACCCTTCTTCGCCTTGAAGACATACTTCTCCGGATCGTGGAACCCGTACTTCTCCTCGTAATTTCCGCCGATGTCGATCTTGGGATCGCTCATGCGCTCACCGTCTCCTTTGGTTTTGACTCGAACGGGGCATAGCCCTTCGCTTCCAGCTCGTGCGCCAACTCCTTGCCGCCGGACCGGATGATTCGGCCGTCGATCAAGACATGAACAGCATCCGGCTGGACGTAGTTCAGGATCCGCTGGTAATGGGTGATGAGCAGGATTCCCAGATCGGGTCCCCGCAGGTGGTTGATCCCCTCCGCCACCGTCCGCAGGGCGTCGATGTCCAGCCCGGAGTCGGTCTCATCCAGGACCGCCAGCTCCGGCTTGAGCAACGCCATCTGCAGAATCTCATGCCGCTTCTTCTCTCCTCCGGAGAAGCCGTCGTTGACGTATCGGGTGGCGAAGGCCTCGTCCATTCCCAGGTCGGCCATGATCCCTTTGAGCTGCTTCCGGAACTCCTTCGGCTGGAACTGATCCCCGAATCGGGCCTTCATCGCGGTCCGTAGAAAGTTGGCCACGCTCACACCCGGGATCGCCGTCGGATACTGAAAGGCGAGGAAGATCCCGGCCCGGGCCCGGGCGTCGGTCTTCATTCCGTTGATCTCCTGTCCTTTGAACAGGATCTGCCCTCGCGTCACCTGATACTTCGGATGCCCCATCAGGGTGTGTGAGAGGGTCGACTTTCCGGATCCGTTGGGGCCCATCAGGGCATGAACCTGCCCCTGTTCGACGGTCAGGGAGATTCCCTTGAGGATCTCCTTCCCCTCGACGCTGACATGCAGATCCCTAATCTCCAGAAGCGGACTGCTCATTTTAAGGTTTCCTATCCTATCCAAAGATGACTGTTCCGTCAACTATTGCCCCAAAAAAAATTAACCCGGCCGAGTCAGCTGGCTCGCCACTCGGGACTCCAGCGTTTGTCGGATCTTCGTCTCGTTGCCGATCAGATCCGACAGGACAGTCCGTTCCAGGAAGGTTTCGATCATCCGGGTCAACGTCGCCCAGGCCGAGCGGATGCAGCAATCGTCGATGTGAATGCAGCTGGTCCGGTTCCCGGTGAACCGGTCGCAGATCCCTTGGGTGGTGGGGACGTTCCCTAAGGCCCGGACCACCTCGGCCAGTGTGATCTGGGTCGGCTTCCGGTTCAGAAGGTAGCCCCCCTTGCTTCCCCGCACCGAATGGATCAGCCCAACACGGCTTAAGAGCCGTAGGAGCTTCTCCACGTAGGCCGGAGAGAGTCCCTCTTGGGTGGCGATCTCCTTCACCGTTAGCCCCTCATCCTCCTGTGCCTTCGAGAGTTGCAACAGGCAGCGCATTCCATACTCTTCCTGCGCGGTGATCTTCATAATAACCCTCCAACTATAAGGTTACCAGATATACGACTTGTTTGTCAACTATAATAAGCCGGGTTCGCCACCTGGCTCTAATCTCTTGCGTGCAAAAGGGTAATTTGATACAGTGGCGAGCCATGATCCTGAAAGTCGCCCGTCTAGGGCACCCGGTTTTGCGGCTGAAGGCCAAGCCGGTTCCACTCTCAAGGATCACCTCTTCCTCTATACAGCATCTCCTTCAGGACCTGACCGAGACGATGCGGGAGTACGACGGGGTGGGGATCGCCGCTCCGCAGGTCCATGTCTCTTTGCAGATCGCCGTCATTCAGGTCAACGGCAATCCCCGTTATCCCAAGGCACCCCGGATCCCCTTGACCGTCTTGATCAACCCTAGGGTCCATCCCGCCTCCAGGGAACAGGTTCTGGATTGGGAGGGGTGCCTTTCGGTGGAGGGCCTGCGGGGGCAAGTTCCACGCTGGAAATCGGTGCGGGTGGAGGCGTATAATGCCAAGGGTCAGCCGGTCCGCTTTCGGGCCGGTGGATTCTTTGCCCGAGTGATCCAGCATGAGTGGGACCATCTCCAGGGGAAGGTTTACCTGGACCGGATGAAGGGCTTGGAGACGCTGACGCATCTGACCGAATACGCCCGTTATTGGGCCAAGCATGGTTAGGGTAGAGAAGCAGCTATCGATCTTCTTGGAGAACCGCCCCGGCGGGTTGGCCAAGATCTGCGGGACCCTCTCCGAGGCGGGGATCAACATCATGGCGCTGACGATCCACGACACGGTGGATCACGCCATCGTCCGGCTTCTGGCCGACCGGCCGGTCAAGGCCCTCCTGATCCTGGAGCAGATGGGGCTCTACATCCTGGAGTCGGATGTGATCGTGATGGAGCTTCCCAACCAGCCCGGAGCTCTGGGGGAGGTGGCCCGGAAGCTGGCCCGGGCCGACATCAACATCGAGTACGCCTACTGCTCCGCCACCGAGCACCAGGCGGTCGGCTGCCTGATCCTTCGAACCGACGAGCCGGAACGGACCCTTGAGCTTTTGAACGAGCTCTGATCGAGTGGCGATGACGAAACCCGTACCTTTGAGCAGAATTTTGTGGGTGGCGGTGATGATCGCTTTTGTAGGCGCCGCCTCTTTAGCCGTCCTGCCTCATTCCCACACAGGAGTACCCAAGGGCCACGACTGTCTCCTCTGCCGCGCTCAGTCGGTTCATCCCTCACTCGCCTCTGAAACTCCCTCCATCGTCCCGCTGACCTTGGAAGGGCAGGCGGCTGCGCCGCTGGTTTGCCCTCTCTCTGCGCAGAATCTCCTCACCTCTTCCCTCTGCCGCGCCCCTCCTCTTCCCGCCTGACTTTCCACGCGGGAACTTTTCGCTTCTCGTTATCCGTCGTTTTCTCGCTCTGCCAAAGTCTATTTTTGGCGAGCTTCATAGGAAGGGCTTAATCGATGCGGCATTTCCTATCCATTCTAGGTGTCATCCTGTCGGTTGGCTTGGGCATTTTCTCGCCGTTTCCTCTCGCTTGGGCCGATTCGAGCCCCGAAGTAGAACGGGAGTTGAAGGAGATGAGGAAGACCCTCGGGGATTTTCAAGAGACCTTAAAGCAGCAGAACGAGCTGATCCAGAAACAGCAGCGACGGATTGAGGAGCTGGAACGGAGGCTCACACCCCCGAGATCGGCGGAGCTGCCGGCCCCTCCCGCACCTCCCCCCGCCGCTAAGCCATCCCCAGCGCCGGGGCAGCTCGGAGCGATCCTCCCGGAGATCGGTCTGGTGGGGGACATCGTGGCCACCTCTTCCCAGCAGGCGGCCGATTCGGCCGGGAACGATCGGATCTCTGCCCGTGCGATCGAGCTGGTGATGGGAAGCTACGTCGATCCCTATTCCCGGTTCGATGCCGCCATCCATTTCTCCGATGAAGAGAGTCCGGAGATCGATGAGGCGTACCTGACCCACTGGGGGTTGCCGTGGGAGGTGCGGGGGCGGCTCGGCCGCTTCTTCCCTAAGGTGGGCAAGCAGGGGGCGGGTCACCGGGACCAGCTCTCGACCGTGGACGAGCCGCTGGTCATCCGGCGCCACTTCGGAAACGAGGGATATTTCCGGACCGGAGCCGATCTCTCCCGGATCTTCGAAGGGCCGTGGGGCTGGATCTTGGAGCCCAGCGTCGGAATCCTAGAGGGGGGCGGCGGCTCCACCTTCGGATCCGCCCGGCGCCGGCCGTCGGTCTACGGCCATCTCAAGAAGTACAGGGATCTGACCGACACCTCCAGCGTCGAGTTCGGAGGCACTTACCTGACCGGGTCCAGGGACGCCGATGCCGATTTCGAGGTGAATGTCTTTGGGATCGATGCGACTTATCTGAACAACCTAACTCCCAACACGAAACTGAAGCTGCAGGGGGAGTTGTTCATCCAGGACCGGGACGAGGCGTTCGGCATCGATACCGACACCGGGGTGACGACCCATTTTGATCGGCATCCGTGGGGGGCTTATCTTCTGGCCGATTACAGGTTTTCCCCCCGATGGTCGGTCGGTGGGCGGCTGGACCACGCCCGCCTGGTCGACACGGCCGCCTCACGCCATGCCGATCAGGGCCTGAGCGCCTTCCTCACCTTCTTCCAGAGCGAGTGGGCCCGCTGGCGGCTCCAGTACCGTCATGAAGAAAAGGCCAACGGGAAGACCGATGACGCGGTGTTCCTGCAAGGGACCTTCGCCATCGGCACCCACAAGCACCAGTTGCAGTAACATCCATACTGTCAAAGGGAGGTTTTCCATGATTCGTCGATTCAGCCGATTCATTCTCGGAGCGATTGTTTGTGCGGCGGTTGCGGTGGTTCCCCCCAACGTGGTCGACGCCGACCAGCCGCTCAAGGTGGTGACGACCCTGTCGACCTTCGCCGACTTGGTGAAGCAGGTGGGGGGAGATCGTGTGGAGGTGGCGCACGTCGCCTCGCCCCGGTTCAACCCCCATTTCATCGAGCCCAGGCCCAGCGACGTCCTCAAGGTCAAGCGGGCCGACCTGTTCGTCCATGCCGGGCTGGATCTGGAGGCCTGGCGCGGGCCGCTGCTGGATGCTGCCGGGAATCCGGGGATCTTTCCGGGACAACCGGGGGAGCTGGACCTTTCTCAGGGGGTTTCACTGCTGGAGGTTCCGGAGAAGCCCCTCTCCCGCTTGATGGGGGACATCCATATCTACGGGAACCCTCATTACTGGCTCGATCCGGAAAATGTCCGGATCATGGCCAGGGCGATCGGCGAGAAGCTCAGCGCCGTCGATCCGAAGAACGAGAAGCATTACCGTTGGAATTTTCAGGAGTTTCTTCAGCGGCTGGATCGGAAGATCCCGGAGTGGCAATCTCAACTAACGACCCATCAAGGGCAGGAGCTGATCGGCTACCACAACGAGTGGCCCTACCTGATGAAATTCCTGGGGCTGAAGATGGAACAGTTCCTGGAACCGAAACCGGGGATTCCTCCTACTCCCAAACAGATCGCTTTTCTGGGGGGCTATATCCGACAGCGGAGGATCCGGGCGATCGTTCAGCCCACCTTTTACCCTCGGTCAGCCGCCGAGGCGCTGGCGAAGCGGGCCCCGGTCAGAGTCGTCACCTTGTGTCAGAATGTCGGCGAGATCAAACAGGCGAGCGACTATTTCGCCCTGATCGACTACAACATCCAGCAGTTGGCGCGAGGGTTGGAAGGGGGAGCCGATGGCTGAGTTCCTCTCCCTCATGGCGGCCCCCTTCGCCGCCTGTCTCGTCCTGACCGGAATCCACGCCTACCTGGGGCTGCACGTGATCGAGAGGGGGGTGATCTTCGTCGACCTGGCCCTGGCCCAGGTCGCCGCGCTGGGGGCAACGGTCGGCTTCCTGTTCGGCTTCGGGCTCCACAGCGGGGCCAGTTACCTCTTCTCCCTGGGGTTCAGCTTTCTCGGAGCGCTGGTCTTTGCCTTCACCCGTTTCAGAGAAGAGAGGATTCCGCACGAGGCGATCATCGGGGTCGTCTACGCGGTGGCGGCGGCGGGCTCGATTCTGGTTTTGAGCCGCGCCCCAGAGGGAGGGGAGGAGCTGAAGTCGCTGCTGGTGGGGCATCTTCTTTTGGTCGGCTGGCCGGAGGTGGGAAAGGTGGCTCTCATCTACGGAGCGATCGGGCTGCTTCATTGGCTGGCCCGGCGGCCGTTGCTGCTGATCTCCCAGAGTCCATCGGAGGCCTTCGCCAAGGGGATGCCGGTCCGCCTCTGGGACCTCTTCTTCTACATGACGTTCGGGTTCGTCGTCACCAGCTCCGTCGAGATGGCCGGGGTGCTGCTGGTGTTCAGTTTCTTGATCGTCCCGGCGATCTGCGGGGTTTTCCTGGGGAAAGGGATCGGTCAGCGGCTGGCGATCGGCTGGGGGGTGGGAGTGTTGACGTCTGTTCTTGGAATTGCAGCTTCTTGTTTTTGGGACTTACCCACCGGCGCCACCATCGTCTGCGCCTTCGGTCTGATTCTCCTGGCGGTAGGTATTAGAAGTTGCCGACGGTAGGGCTTCTCTACTCGCCCAGGTACCTGGAGCACGAAGGGCTTCTAGGGGTCGGGTCGACCTGGCACCTTGACCCGGGCTCGAGGAGCATCTCGCCCGCCTCCACACCGCGTAAGTCGTCGATTCCTCGGTATGATATACTCACATTGTGGGCAAACGAAGCATTCGGTTTTGCCGACATGCCAGACTGAAGTTTCGGGTGCTTCGGCTTCATCGTTTTCCTGTGACTGAAGAGCAGGTGCGGCGAACGGTTCTTGATCCGGAGCGTACGCTCGCAGGGTATAAGGGCCGTAGGATAGCCGAAAGAACGGTCGATACCCAACATGCCCTAAGGGTGGTTTATGAAGAGAGTGAGGGCAAGATCGAAGTGATTACGTTCTATCCGATGCGGAGGAGGAGCTGATGCGTATTGGCTATGATCGCGAGAAAGACATCCTGTTGATCGAAGTGTCTAGGAAGCCGATCGATCATGCTGAAGAACTAGGACCTCTGATTGTCCACTTTTCGAAGCAGGGTCATCCTGTATTGCTTGAGGTTCTGGATGCCAGCGATTTTCTCTCGGCGGCAACGAAGGTCACTGCGAGGGCCAAGACGGAACAGCTTGTCCCGTTGTGAGATTTCGCCGCGGGACGTGTCCCTTCATGGTGACCGGATACCCGGATGAGGAGAAGGAAGCCAAGTCAAAACAGATGGGAGCCGACGGTTACCTGGTGAAGCCCATAACGGTGGACAGGGTGATGGAAATCGTCAAAAACCTCGGCTGACCCAGCCCTTCCTTCTTCCAACTCTCCCCGTAGTAATGATGAACCGATGGTTGTCATGAGGATCTGATGGAATTCAAGCTGCTGGTCGTTGACGACGAGAGAGAAATTACGGAGCTTCTGGCGAAGTTCCTGCTTGGGAAGGGGTATCGGCTTCTCTTAGCGGGTTCTGGGGATGAGGCCGTTGCCATCCTGGAGCGGGAGCCGGTAGACCTGATCGCCCTCGATTTGAATATGCCGGGTCTTCCTGGAGAAGAGGTGATCCGGCACGTCAAAGCGAAGCACCCCAAGACAAAAGTCGTGGTCGTGACGGGTTATCCCGAGCGGTTACCGGGTGCCCGTGATCTTGGCTGTGACGGTTGTATGGCCAAACCCTTTGCGCTGGGAGGGCTGGCCCGCATGATCGAGACGCTTCTTACCCAGAAGGACGAGGAAGAACTGCGGGAATCCATGCTGGGCCTGGTGCAGTCTCACTAGCTGCCAGTGCCTGCAAGGTGGAAGTCCTTGCGATGGGA
>CAZRTR010000024.1:0-23240 GCA_964603095.1 uncultured Planctomycetia bacterium | reverse complement strand
GGCTCGGAGAGGGTCCGGGCGTCTCCGAAAGTCCGCAGGGCTTCGATCAGGATCCTGAAATCCCCGTGGACAATCTTGTAAGACGACAATCCCGTGGTCGGATCGAGCGTTCCCCCCAGCCCTTTCACCGTGTTGTTGTCCAACAGCAGCTGCCAGTCGATCCCCAACTGGAATTTCTCGGACAAGGTAATCTGGATGATGGTTGCTTCGATTGCCACCTCCATCGTCCGCTCATCGAAGGCGGCCACCAGCCGGCCGATCTCCTTGAGTTTCTCCGGAGTATCGGTCACCGCCGCCTGATTGGTCCGCTCATCGATGGTTACCTTCCCCACCCCTCGGGTGATCGTCTCCTGGAGAGCCGGAAGGATCTCCTTCACCTTGGCGTTGTTCAGGGAGAAGATCTCCGTCTGAAGTGGCTGATCCATCTCCCGGGTCAGCTTGATCATCTGCTCCACCAGAGGGGGGGTGTCCATCAGGATCAGTGTGTTGGTCGCTTCATCCGCGATGATCCTTCCCACGTTGGATTTCACCTGCACCAGGGCTCGGCTTAAGTCGGCGGCCTTGGCGTAGCGGGGGACGATCGACCTCAAGATCCGGCGGTCCTGGTACGGCTGGCCGTAGAGGAGCTCGTAATCCCGCTGGGTGATGATCGTCAGGATCTGGCCCCTGCGCTCGTAGGCCAGCTCGTTGGAAGCCAGGATCACCTCCAGCGCCTCCCACGGGTCGACCTCCTTCAAGAACAAGGTCACCCGGCCGCTGACGTTGCGCCCCGCCACCAGGTTGAACCCGGCCTGTTCCGCCAGGAGCTTGAGGATCTCCACGATGTCCATCCCCTGAAACTGGAGGGACACCTTCTTGGGAATCGCCGCTCCCGGCATCCCTTCCTGCGCCAACCGGACCGGCTCCTCCGCAAAGACGGGGAAACAGGGGAAAGAAGGGAACGAGGCAAAAGAGGGAAAAAGAAAGAGACTTGCGACAAGAACAGAAACAGTTCTCCTCAACCCCGCTTTCCCCTCTGTCCCCTCCCTCCCCTCTTTCCCCGTCCTACAAACGCAGCTCATACTCCTTGCCTTCCTCTTCCAGGATGACCGACCGTTCCCGGATCTCCTTCACCAGAGAATCCTCCACCTTCTCCCCTTCCGTCACCCAAACCCCCTTGCCTTCCGGGCCCTCCAGGAAAGCCCGTTTGGTCTGCCCCAGGGTGATCCCCTTGACCTTCCAGGTCCCCCCCTTCACCGCCACTGCCGGTCCCTCCCCGGCGGCCGAGGCGGGCGCGATCTGGGGGGATTCGAACAGGGTAGGAGAAAGTTCCAGGATCGGGAGGTTCGCCAATGGCCTCTCCATCTCTCTCAAGTCGGGTTGGACTATTTCGACCGGCTTGCGCAATTGCACACTCCATCGGGCGACATCCGCCACGACACCCACCGCAGCGATCGGCAGCACCCAACAGAGGATTCGATTGGTCAAAACGAGCCGGGCTCTCTTTCGCTCCAATGCCTGAATCGCCAAAGCGGTGGGAGGAATCGGCATCACCCCTCCACGGGCGCGCCGGGAAACGGCAGGAGGAGCCGAAGGATTCCCTGAATCTGCCCACCTTCTTCCGGCAAGAGCTGAAGGTTATCCAGATGAACGCCTGGAAGGGCCTGGGGAAGCTGTTGCAGGAACCCGGTCACCTGAGCCAGACCCCCTTCCACCTTGGCGTCAAGCCGCAGAATCGGAGGGCTCCCTCGACGAGTAACGTGGGCCGGCCGCAGCTCCGTGAGGCCAAGCCCCTGGGTCTTGGCCGCCTCCTGTAAATTCTGCAAAGCCACCCAACTGAAATCCAGCTCTCGGGCTCGGGCCAGCGATCCCAGCGCCTCGTCCCGCCGACCCACCACCTTGGGCTCCACCGCCAGCCAACCCTGGAAGCGACCCAACCTCTCCTGAGCCAAGGCCAACTCTCCTTGTAGGGATCTCCACAATCCAAACCCTGATTGCGCTGAAATAACCAGCAACAGAACCCCCAGTCCCCAACTGAGGGTGAAGAGAACTCTTCGCAGCAAATTTCCAGGTTTCACTCCTCGTGCCCCTCCCTCCCCGCCCCCTTGGGCTCCAGGAGGATCTCAAACTCGACCTTCGATGATGCTCCGGTCTGCTGCTGGACCTTGGCCGATCGCAACTGGACACTCTTCCAGAACGATTCCTTCCGCAAACCGGTGGCGTAGGCGGTTACCGCCTCCAATCCGGGCGCCGTACCCCTCAACGTCAGAGCATCCTGGGCCTGGAGCCCAAGAAATTGAAGGGACATCCCGCCGCTTAAACCCCGAGCGGATGCGATCAGCCATTCCATCTGAGAGGCGTACTCCTGGCGGGCCCGCTGCGTCGCTCGAATCGTGTCCGCCATCCCTCTCACACGAGCCACTTGGGGCTCCAACAGATTCTGTTGCTGCCGGGTCTGATTCAATCTCCAAGCCGTCCCTCCGATCCGGGTGCCCACCCAGCCCAGGCCTAAGGCGGCGCCCAAGCCGCCGAGCAGGATCACCCAACGCAACTCCGCCAGGAAGGAGACCCGGGCCCGCTGCCAGTGAGTCTCCAGGGGGAGAAGGTCCAGCCCCATAAGGCGGGGGGCGCAGGCGGCCCCCAGAAGTTCCGAGAAGGAAACCTCCGAAGCGAACTCCTGCACCGTCACACTCAAGGTCTCCCGGAAAGGGGATTGCTCCAACGGGTCGACCTGACGGACCGAGACACCCAAGGCCTCCTCCAACCGCTCCAACGGCATCGACTCGAAACCAAGCAGCGGCTCAAATCCCAGGATCGGCTTTAAGCCGGCGTGCCAGCCGCTCAAGGTCACCAACTCAACGGGAGGGCCGATCTGTTCTTTGGTGTAGGCCTCCATCGTCTCCTGGAACTGGGCGACCAGCTCTTCAAAACTCGCGGCGACTTGAGAAATCTGCCGCATGTAGATGAGGGAGCCGCCGACCAAAACCCCGATGTCGATCCCCTCCGACGTCAGCTCAGCCACCAGCCAGACCTTGGGAACGCTTTCCGCTCCACCCGGCCAGCAGAGCCGGTGCCACTGGCCGATCGCCTCGCTGGAAGTGGTGACCTCCGAGAGGCTCAACCCCGCCTGTTTGCAGATCCGGATGAGCCGTTCCACCACGGGGCGGTGGGCGACCGCCACCAGAACCCGGGTCGCCTCTCCCACCTTCCCCACGATCTTGACCGCGGTGACGCACTCCTGAAGGGAGAAGGGCAACACCCCCTCCAGCTGGTACAAGGCCATCGCCCGAAGCTCTTCCGGATTCTCCGAGGGAAGGTTGAGATACCGGGTAAGAATCCCCCCGGCCGAGAGAAGTCCCACCACCTCCCGAGGCGGCATCGGGAGCGTCTGAACCAACTCCTTCAGGGCGCCCGCCATCGCCTCTTCCGTCAAACCCGACACCTTCCGTGCCTTGATCCCCAGCAACTTCGGCGGCCCCTCGGCCGCCGGTTGCGCCTGAAGAAGCTTGACCCATCCCCCTTGAAGGGAAACGGCGGTGACCACCTGCGCAGTTCGGCGATACTTAAGATTCATTCCAACCCCTCACTTGAGGAATGGTCCCCGGATTGCTCCGGTCCAGAATCGCAACAACCCTCCGTTGGGTCCCATGCCGATCGGCCTTCCCGACGACCTCCACTCGGAAGAAGGAGGACTTGACCCCCAGCATCGGTGGAGGCTGCCCGATCCATCGGTTTAAGGTTTGTTTGTCATCGGGGAGCAGAGGAGATCCCTGCTTATCCAAAGTCGGTTCAATCTCGTCCACCTTCCTGAAAACCAAATCATCCGCTGTTCCCCAGATCCCATCGGCCCCGGGGCGCAGGGCGGAAATCTGATCCGAGAAACCGGAGGAGAATCCCATCCGCTGGAGGACTTCGGAAGAGCAGGTGTTGATGTTCACCGGCCCCATCGCGGTGACCGTCACGACTCGATCCAGATCGCGGAGGAATTCCGGCAGGAACCCCAAATCGGTGAAGGCCGACAGCTCGGCCAGGTGGGAGATCGTCCTTGGATTCTCCGGGTCGTTTCGGAGATCGACGATCTTCTGGGCCACTTCAGGAGTGAAACCCGGAAGTTTCTTTAGAAGGTCGACCGGCGCGGAGTTCAAAGGGATCTTTTGCTGCTCATCCCGAATCGTGAGCCGGAAGGATCCAGGGCCGAAGCGCACCGGATCCGGCAACGGCTTTCCCCACGGCTCCGAAGGGGCGTCCCAATCCAGGTTGGTATCCGACAGGAGCCAGTTCCAGGCCGTCTCAACGCCGGCCCACCCCAAGTACCAGGCCTGGTGAAACTCCTGGGTGCGGGCCGCCCATTTCAAACCCAACGAAACCCGGGTGGCCTGACCGATCCCCAGGGTCGCCAGAGCGGCGACGGCCCAGAGCCCCAGGAGCAAGACGGAGCCCCGGTTATGGCTGCGGGTCTTTTCCAAGAATCCCATGGGGGACCCACCACTCCCGGGTTACCGTCTGGATCCCAAACCGACGGTCTTTTGTCTCAACGCGGATCTGGACCAGGCGCGGCAACTGCTTCAGCCGCGCGGTTTCCCAGGACTCCTCCCACCGAAGCATCGGCGTCCCCGCCTTCTCTTTCAGGTAACCGTACCGAAATGAAAGGTCGGATACCTGCGCGATCACCTTCTGGGGAGGAATTTTCGAGTCCGTCTCCTCGGGGATTGGAAACCCCGCCTGCGGCGGGATTCCCCTGGAATTGGCCGCTTCCGCGGCCGAGAAGCTTATAGGAAACGGCTCCGCCTCCCGGACCCAGGCCGATCTCCCCTCCCCCGTCGAGACCCGGTAGGTCACCTTCACCAGGCGATCGGGCCCTTGGGCGACAAAAAACTGGATCCGATCCTTCTCCCCAACGAAGGGAGGATCGGCTGAGCCAAGGAAGAGGCCGTTGCGCAGTTCCTCCCCAAACCGGTTCAACCCTTTCTCGATCCCAAAGAGCCGCTCCAACCGGGCGTTGGCCTCGGTCCATGCACGCAGGCCCCGCCCCAGGAGAACCGCCACGGCGCTTAAGACCACCGCCGCCAGCGCCGCCGCCACCAGTAATTCTAACAGAGTAAAGCCCCTGCGGCTAGGGTTCATTTTTTCTCCGCAGAGAGTCCTGTGGAGATCCGGAGGGAGCGCTGCTGCTGGCGAAAGGCCCAATTCACATGAATCTGCGCATCGTCGATCCGAACTTCTTTGAGCGGCTCCGGCTCCAGGGAAAACGGGGCGAGGACAAGCTCCCACTCCAGATCTCCTTCCGTCCCCTTCGCCGGCACAGGTATCCCCGCTTCCCGGCGAAACATTCCCTGAATCAGCTGGCGGTTGGCCACCCCGTGGGCGGCGACCGACCGTTGGAGAAGTTGCAGAGCGGCCAGGTGGCGGCTGAAGGCGGCCGCGATCAGGGTGAGAGCCGAAACCAGAACGGCGAAGGCGAGCAGAACCTCAATCAGGGTGAAACCCGGGGAAAGATGTGAAATAGGGGAAGGAAGGGAAAGAGGGGGTCTAGACGACTTTTTTACCCTCATTCCCCTCTCTTGCCTCTTTCACCTCTTTCACGGTTCTTGTTTCCCCCAGTTGCCGATGTCGTCACTGGTCCCTTCGGTGCCGTCCGGGCCGACGGAGTAAAGATCGTAATCCTCCGGGTTCCAGGTCCCCGGATAGACATAACGGTAGGGCCTGCCCCAAGGATCGACGGGGGGTTGCTTCAGGTACGGCCCCCGCCAGATCTTGGCGTCGGTCCCATCCTCCACTCCGACTGGTTTGGTCCGCAGCGCGGACAGCCCCTGTTCGGTCGTGGGAAAGGTGCCGGTGTCCAGCTCGTACAGATCCAGGGCCAACGGCAGATTTCCCCGGACATCCGCCTCCGCCCGGGCCCTTCGGGCCTGCTCGGTCCGCCCGGCCAGGCGGGGGACCACCATGGC
Source organism: uncultured Planctomycetia bacterium (assembly GCA_964603095.1). Classification (GTDB taxonomy): domain Bacteria; phylum Omnitrophota; class Gorgyraeia; order 1-14-0-20-64-10; family 1-14-0-20-64-10; genus CAZRTR01. The sequence continues at coordinate 17,313 of CAZRTR010000024.1, read as the reverse complement.
CACCATGATGCTCAAGATCGTGACGACAATCAGCAGCTCGACAAGAGTAAAACCACGGGAAAGAAGGGAAAGAGGGGAGGGCGGGGAAAGAAGTGAAGCAATGAGCCCGCTAAGCATCCGATCCATGCGGGCACAGCTCTCCCGCAGTCGACTGGAATCTCCCCTTGAAATCAAATCCACCTCGAAGGCCAGGGCAAGTAACGGAACGCATTCGGATGTGGAACCTCGTGCAATCCTGTAATAACGCAAAGACTCTTGCTTTGATCTCCCATATCCTTCAGCAATGTTGGCCGATATAGAGACAGCGGCTCTACGCAATTGGCTCACCAATCCGAACTGCTCTTCTCGAGGAAATTGAGCAGTCAACCGGTAGACGTCCCGAGCGAAAGCGAGCGCCGCTTGGTAAACTTCGAGGTCCTCAAAATCGAACCGCGTGGAAGTTCCCTCTTCCCCCTCTTTTGCCTCTTTCACCTCTTTCCCCATTTCCTCACTCCACCGTAAAGTTCAGCTGGAAGATCGGCAGCAACATGGAGATGACGATTCCGCCGACGATCAAGCCGACACCGATGATCATCATCGGCTCAATCAAGGTGGAGAGCACCTTGACCGTCCGATCCACCTCCTGATGATACCGACCCGCCGCCTGGGTGAAGGCCCGGGCCAAATCCCCCTGCGCCTCTCCCATGGCGATCATCGTCAGGAGAAACGGCTCCCGGACGCCGACCCGACGGAAACCGGCGGAAAGGGCCACCCCCTCCACCACCAGCCGCTGGCTCTGCTGAATCTGATCCCTCAATCGGGGACGACCGATCGTTCCGGCGCACAGGCGCAGCGCCTCGGGCAGCGGCAACCCATGCCCGATCAGAAGACCCAACGTCGCGGAAAGGCGGGCCACCTCCGCCTGCGCGATGAGCCGGCCGAAGAGAGGAAGGCGGCTTAAAACGCCGACGACCCAGGACCCGAGGGGAGCCCTCCACCAACCCAGCCGAGCCCCCATCCCCCCCACCCCCAGTCCCAGGAGTGTGGCCCCCAAACCGAAGAGAAACGCCCGGCCGGAACCGACCATCAGGCGGGTCGCCAAAGGAAGCGGCTGGCCCGTCTCGGCAAACAGGAGGGTCAGCTTCGGCAGGATCACCCAGATCACAAAGGCGACGGTGGCGATCCCTAAGGTCAGCACAAACAGCGGATAGATCAGCGCCCCCCGGACCTTGGCGATCAGCTCCGATTCGATCTCCACTTGGGTTGACAGAGCTTCCAGAACCTCCTCCAAAGCGCCACCCACCTCCCCCGCCTTGACCAGATGGACCGCCACCGGCGGGAATGGCTCTCCCAACTGCTCCATCGCTTCCGAAAGATTGCTCCCGCCGGTTACCTGCTCTTCCAGGTGCCGGGTGACGGCGCCCAGCGGCCGCCCTGCCTCCTGCTCGCTCAACAGGTGCAGCGCCTGGGTCAGGGTGAGCCCCGCCTGGATCCCCTGCCCGATCGTCCGGGCCCAGAGGGCGATCGTCGCCCGGGGCAACGGCTTCTTGGGCAAGCTGGAGGGTGTGGCGGTCCCCTTGGCCGACTCGAGAGGGACCACCTCCAGAGGGAACAGGCCCATCCGTTTTAAGTGGGCGACCGCCGCTGTCAGGTCGACCGCATCGATCACGCCGGAGGCCTCCGTTCGGGTATCCTGCTTGGCCCGGTAGGTGAACTGCACGGCAGATTACGCCGACTCCATCTCGGTGACCCGCATCACCTCATCCACGGTAGTCAGATTCATCCGGACCTTCTCCATCCCATCGTTCCGGAGGGTACGCATCCCCCTCGATCGGGCCGCCTTGGAGATCTCACCGGCGGATGCCCGCCGAATGATGAGCCCTCGAATCTCATCATCGACGGGAAGGAATTCAAAGATGGCGGTGCGCCCCTTGTAGCCGGTCTGGCGGCAGCCCAGGCACCCCTGGCCGTGGCACTGCGGGCAGACCAGCCGCACCAGCCGCTGGGCGACGGCGCATTCCAGGGAGGAGGCCACCAGGTACGGCTCCATTCCCATGTCGAGAAGGCGAGTCACGCAGCCGGCCGCGTCATTGGTGTGAAGGGTGGAGAAGACCAGGTGCCCGGTCAAGGAGGTGCGGATCGCCGTCTCCGCCGTCTCGAAGTCCCGAACCTCCCCCACCATGATCACATCCGGGTCGTGGCGCAGGATCGACCGCAACGCCGTGGCGAAGGTGAAGTCGATCTTGGGGTGAACCTGCATCTGGGTGATTCCCGGAAGCAGATACTCCACCGGATCCTCGATCGTGATGATCTTGCGTTTCCGGTCATTGATCCGGGCCAGGCAGGCATACAGGGTGGTGGTCTTCCCCGACCCGGTGGGCCCGCTGACAAAGATGATCCCGTGCGGTTTGGTCAGCAGCCGCTCCAGAATCGCCTGATGATCGCTCAAAAGCCCCAACTGCTCCAGCCCCAGGAAGATGTTGGTCGAGAGCAACCGGACCATCACCGTCTCCCCATAGGGGGTGGGCAGGATCGAGATCCGAAGGTCCAGGTCTTTTCCGCTCACCTTCACCTTGGCCCGGCCATCCTGGGGCAGGCGGTGCTCCGCCACATTGAGGTTGGCCATCACCTTGATCCGGGAGACGATGCTGGGATGAAATCGCTTCAGGTCCGGGGGAACCGGGATGTCGTACAGGATCCCGTCAATCCGGGTGCGGATCATCAGCTGCTTCTCGTACGGCTCCAGGTGGATGTCGGTCGCCCCGTCCCGGATCGCCTCCAGGAAAAGCTCGTTCACAAACCGGACCGTGGAGGCCTCGCCGCCGATCTTGTCCAGATCGGCGACCGCCTCGTCAAGCTCCGTGGCCGCCGGAAGCTCCGCCGTCGCCACCATCGCATCCACCGTCTCCGCTCCAAGCCCGTAATGCTGGCGGATCGCGTCCCCCAGCTCCTGGGCGCTCACCACCGCCGGCTCCACCGGGCAATGGGTCAGCATTCGAAGCTCGTCCACCGCCTTGGTATCCAACGGATCCGACATCGCCACCAGGAGGGTCTCTCCCTCCTTGGCGATCGGCAGGACCTGATAACGGATGGCCAGGCGGGCGGGGATCAGTTTAAGAAGTCCGGGATCGATCGGTTTCTGTTTTAGAGAGAGGTAAGGAACTCCCAGCTGTTGAGCAAGAACAGGGAGGGTCTTCGACTCCGGAGCGATCCCCAGCCGGGCCAAGGTCATGCAGAGCCGTTCTCCCTTGGTCCGCAGCTGCTCCTTCAAGGCCTGTTTGAGCTGCTCGGGGGTGATCACCCCGGCCTCGACCAGCAGCTCTCCGATCTGCAAGCTGTTTCTCTTTAAAGTCATCTCATCTCTCCTTCAGGGTAAAAGTGTACCACAGCAGAACGGATCTTACGGCCGGCTCTCATGGCTCCGCCGGAAATTTCAAAATCCGCCCCAGCCACTTGGAGACGATGTACAGGGCGTCGGTCACGTCCCGGTCCCCGTCCCCATCCACGTCCAGCCAGACAGACCCCGGATCCGGGTCCCTCCCCAACGAGATCCGAACCAGCCAGAGGGCGTCGGTCACGTCGCTGTCCCCATCCCCGTCCGAGTCCCCGTACAAGAAGACCGTGATCGACACCAGGGCCGGTCCGGCGGTCACGATGCCGTCGGTGGCGGTCACCGTAAAGGCGTCGCCTCCAGCGAAATCCGGATCGGGCAGATAGATCGCCACGAGTCCGGCCGAGGAGCCGCCCGAGAACCGGCTCCTCGAGCCCGACACGAACTCCTGAATCTCGACGACATCCGCCTCCGTCACCTGCCCGTCCCCATCGACATCCGCCAAAAGCAGCTCGAAGGCGGTCAGGGTTCTCAGCCCCGCCACATGCTGGCTCACCCGTGTCGCGTCTAGACCCGAAATCCTTCCGTTTCCGGTCAAATCCCCCAAAATCCCCGCCTGCCCATGCGTCGGAGTCCCTATCGTGTAAGTGACCGCCTCCCCGTCCGCGTCAACAACAGCTCCAAGAGGAATCTGAACCGCATGATTTTCAGCGGTACTCACCGCCTGCGCATCCACCGCCGGCGGGTCGTTTACAGGATTCACAGCGATCGTCACCGTCGCCACGTTGCTCGCCAAGCCCCCGCTGTCCGTCACCTGAAAGGTAAAGGAGTCCGGACCATGGTAGTTCGGCGCCGGGGTGTAGGTCAGATCCGGCGCTCTCCCGGTCAACGTCCCCTGCGTCGGCTGGATTATCACCGTGTACGTCAGCGGATCGTTGTCCGGATCCGTGGCCGTCAGCGTGACCCCCACCGAGCCATCCTCATCCACCAGGACCGACTGGCCGTTAGCCCACGGATGGTGAATCGCCATGGGGGGAGAGAATCCCGTATGCCGGGCGTCGTGCATGAACATCGGCCAGGGAGTTAAAGCATCGGCCGGCGCTTCCAGATCCCAGAGGTAGAGAGAACGGTTGAAATCGACCCAAGCCAGCTCCAGAAGTCCATCCCCGTCCAGATCGGCGACCGCCGGGGAGTTGGCCCGGCCGGCTCCGATGGTGGCGGTCGGTTTAGGGAAACCGGCGACCTCCGATCCATCGGCCCGGTAAGCATGGACTGCAAAAGGAGCCGCGGTGTCAACGCCGCCGGAGCAAATCGCCTCCGCTTTCCCATCCCCATCCAGATCGGCCAGAACCGGAATTTGGAAATCAAAATCGAAATTGACCGGCCCCGTGGAGACCGGCCAGCCGGAAAGCAACCTTCCGTCTCCATGCCAGGCATAGAGAAGGCCTTCGCTGAATCGGGAATCCGTGCCGGCGATCACCTCGGGGCGCCCGTCTCCATCGATGTCTCCGATGACGGGAGAATTCACTCTCTTCGAATCACGAGTCGGCTGCGGCCAACCGGAAACCACCGTACCGTCATGGTGGAAGGCAAGCACCTTCCCATCCCACGAGCCGATCACCGCCTCCAAGTCCCCATCCCCATCCAGGTCGCCCAGCGCGGGATAGGAAGGAAAGAAAGAGGCGTCGGGAGCCGTGGGGTTAATTACCTGAGGCCAGCCGGGCATCACCGTCCCGTCGAAGCGTAAGACGTAGAGGTTCGTGGGTGTGGCTTGGTTGACAACCACCAGCTCCTTCCTGCCGTCTCCATCCATGTCGCCGACGGCCGCGGGGGAGAGAAGACGACTCTGCAACGCCGCATCCAGGGTCGCCGGCCAACCGGGGCGCGAGGCGCCTTGGCCATCCAGAACCTGGACGGCGCCGTCTAAGGAGGTGGCGATGCTCTCGGGGGATCCATCGCCGTTCAGATCCTCAACGGTGATCCCATCGACGGACCAGAGAACCTGCCGAGGCCAGCCGCCTCCCATGGGAGCGCCGTCGCCATGCCAGACGACCACCTTGAAAGGATCGCGCAGCCCCGCCACAATCTCCGGGGAGCCGTCTCCGTCCAGGTCCGCCACCGCCGCCCCGGAGATCGTGAACGCCTCCGGATCGGACGGATCCAGCGGTTGAGGCCACCCCGGAAGCATCGCCCCGCTGTGATCATAGATTCTCATGCTGTTTCCATACCCCACGACCAGGTCCACCTTGCCATCCCGGTTGACATCGGCAGCGGTCAGGTGATTCGCGATCGGACGCGTCGGTCCAAAGAAAGAGGCGCTGTCCCCCAGGGACTGGGGCCATCCCGGGTGAAGGGTAGGATCCACTCCGATCCCGACTTCTTCGATAATCGGCGGACCGGTGGTCAAGGCGACTTCCAACCAGATCCGATACTGGTCGGCAGGGACCCCGGTCGTATCCCAGGTCCCCAAGGGTCCATCGACGACCGGCTGCAGACCGCCGCCGGTCAAGGTGACGGCGGCGGGGAGAAGCTCGGAGCTGTCTCTCTTCATGATCCGGATCGAATAGCTCTGGAAAGACGGAGGGTTCACGGTTCCTTGGACCACGACGGAGGAGGCCCCCCGGAAGATGGAAATCTCTGTCGGCATCGGATCGGTGATGAAGACCCGATCGATCTTCAGGCGAAGCCGATCTTCGTAACTCCCTCCAGAGTTGTTGCGGGCGCTCACCCGAACCGTGTAAGTTCCATCCGGCACCGATTGAAGATTCCAGTCGGCTAGCACGGCTTCCGTGATGGGAGCCGTGCCGGCGGCAATCGGATTCCAGCTCGTGGGGAAGTCCCCCAAACCGTACTCCAGTCGCCAATCGGCCAATCCCTCACCGCCGACCGTACCCATCACCGAAACCGTCTGGGAGGACCGGATCACCTCCTCCGCCGGCTGGGTCAGTTGGACCGCCAAAGGAGATCCTTCGCCCAAGGCCCCCAAGCCGTTGAGCCGCCCATACCCGGCCTCCAGGTCAAAGCCGGTCGGACCGACATCGTCGCTGCCGGCTCGAAGGGCCTGGCGCACCTGCTCCGCGGAGAATTCGGGATGAAGGGAACGAATCAGGGCCGCCACCCCAGCCACATGCGGGGCAGCCATTGAAGTCCCCGCCTGCCGAAGATATCCGGTCCCCACGACGAGCTGCCCGGATCCGGTCATGGAGCTGCCGGCGGAGGCCGCCTTCAGGGAGAGGATGGAGCGCAGCGGCTGATAGGCGGCTGTCGGCTGAGTGTCGCCGCCGCCGGGCGCCCCCACATCGATCTTCGGGCCGAAGTTCGAGAAGGAGGCCTTGGCGTCGGCGCTGTCGAAGGCGGAAACGGCCACCGCATCCCGCAGATTGGCGGGGAAGAAGCCAAACGCGGGACTGCCCACTTCCTGATTGGAGTTCCCGGATGCCGCCACAAAGACGACATCCCTCGCATCGTGGGCGTAGGTCACGGCGTCGAGGAGAATCTGAGGGGTCTCTCCGGAGCCGCCCCAGCTGGCGTTGATCAGATCGGCCCCCTGATCGGCGGCGTAGACAATGGCAACGCAAATGTCGGCCATCGAGCCCTTTCCAGAGCCGTCCATCCCCTTTAAGGCCATCGCCCTGGCCTGCGGAGCAACTCCGACAATCCCCAGCCGGTTGTTGCCGACCGCGGCGATCGTGCCGGCCACGTGGGTGCCGTGGCCATGGTCATCCATCGGATCGTTGTCGGGCGGCGTGCCGTCCAAGGTCACGAAATCCCAACCCCGCGCATCGTCCACATAGCCGTTTGAATCATCGTCGATGCCGTTGCCGGGAATCTCACCGATGTTGATCCAGACATTGGGCGATAGGTCCGGATGGTTGGTGTCCATGCCGGTGTCGATCACCGCCACGACCGCTCCAGCCCCCTGGGAGACGTCCCAAGCCTGATCCGCTCGGATCTTCTTTAAGCCCCAGAGATCCTCAAACGGCTGGCCCCAGGCGCCGGTGGACCAGATCCCGTCCCGTTCCGGATCCAGATAGGTATCGTTCGTTGTCGTCTGGACCCTCACCAGGACATTCGGCTCGGCGTACTCCACCGCCGGGTGGGACCGGTAAGCGGCGATCGCGGAGGAGAGGTCGGCCCCTTCCGCCATCTTCAAAAGGTACGTTCGGTCCAGCGCAGGGGTTTTTCCCACCTGGGGCGCCGCTTGCCGCCGGCGATTCTGTCGTTCCACCAACTTCTCAAGTCCCTTGATCTGTTGATGGAGTCGCTCCCGCTGCGCATCGACCCTGGCCTGGTAATCCCTGGATTCCGGCGAGTCCCTGTCGGCCCACCAGTACCAGCTCTGATGGCCCGGCGCCAGCTCCCGGAGCTTGCCTCGGAGAATCTGGAGCCGCTCCTCCGGGGAAGGAACCGTTGGGAAAACCCTTTCCGCGGAGAGGACTGGATACCGCTGGTGGAGGGAGCGCAAGGAGGCCGGATCTTCCCCCTCTTTCAACTTGAGGATGATCTGAGCCGGAACAAACTCCGGCTCCGATTCGGAATCGATTTCCGTCAGAGTCCCGAGCGCAAGGGTTTGCCAAAGGGCCAGAGAAGAGAGTAAAACTACTCCCCGCAGCCATCTTGGTTTCGGGCGTCGCATCGAACCCTCCTTGGCTTCCTTCCACTTTAGATAACCCGCGGAGGGTGGGTTTATTCCCTTAAAGGGACTCGAGGAATTTGTAGCCGACGTTGCGAACGGTGGCGATCAGGGAGGCGTACTTTGGGCCCAGCTTGGCCCTCAGGCGCCGGATATGGACATCGACGGTTCGGGTGCCGCCTATGAAGTCGTAGCCCCAGACCTGGTTCAAGAGCTGATCCCGGTGGAAGACCCGCCCGGGATGGGTGGCGAGGAATTTCAGAAGCTCAAACTCCTTGTAGGTCAGCTCCAGCGGTTCTCCATCAAGCGAAACCTCGTATCGGTCGACATCGATCGTCAGCGCCTCTACCCGGATTCCGGTTCCAGGGGCGGTGTGATTCAAACGCTTCAGAAGGAACCTAAGCCGCGTCTCCAGAATCTCCGGATCGGCCGGCGCCACCAGGAAGTCTTCCAATCCCCCCACCATCGACAGCTCCTGCAGTTGCCCCTCCTTCAGCAGCACCATGAGGGGTAGCTCTTTAAAACCGGGCTTCGCCCGGATCCGGTCGACCTGGGAGGTCAACCGCCCTTCACCGGTGGCGTCGAGGATCCCCGCCGAGAAGCGGCCTTTGGGTTCCTTCGACCCTTCCAGCTCCTTCCCGTGTAGGGCGGCGGCCTGGAAGCCCTTTCGTATCAGGTGGCTCTTCAGGCGCTTCAAGGTCGCATCATCCGAACCGATCAGCAGGATAGACTCCATCCCACTACGAACTCCTCACTACGAACTCGCTTTTCATGTCTCTACGAACCGGTTGGTGATCGGCATCCGGCGGTCCTTCCCGAAAGCCCGGGGGGTGATCTTGATTCCCACCGGGGCCTGCCGCCGTTTATATTCGTTGGAGTCGATCATCCGCAAGACCCGGCGGATCTCTTGGGTTGGAGATTTCAGCCGATTCCGGATCCGAACGGCCGGCTGATCCTCCTCCACATAGGCCTTCACAATCTTGTCCAGTTGGGCATACGGGGGCAAGGTGTCCTGGTCTCTCTGATTCGGCCTTAACTCCGCCGTGGGCGGCCGCCGGAAGACCGATTCCGGAATGACGTTTCGGCCGAAGAACCGGTTCGCCGTCCGGCTGAGTCGGTAAACTTGAGTCTTGGGCAGGTCCTTGATGACGGCGAACCCCCCCACCATGTCTCCATACAGGGTGCAGTAGCCGGTGGACAGCTCCGATTTGTTCCCGGTCGCCAGCACCAACCAGTGGAATTTGTTGGACAGGGCCATGAGCAACAAGCCCCGGATCCGGGCCTGAAGATTCTCCTCCGTCACATCCGCAGGCCTTTGTTGAAAGATCGGCCGCAGGGTGGCCAAGGTCGCTTGAAAGATCGGTTCGATCGGAATCTCCAAGAACGAAATCCCCAGATTCTCCGCCACCCTCCAAGCATCGGTCTTTGTTTCAGGGGAAGAGTAACGGGAAGGCATCGAAACACCCGTGACTCTCTTGTCATCCAAAGCCGCCACGGCGATCGCCGCCGTCAAGGCGGAGTCGATCCCCCCGCTGAGTCCCACCACGACGTGGTTGAATCCATTCTTGAGGACGTAATCCTTGAGCCCCGTCACGAGGGCCTGAAAGATCTCCTCATCCGCCGGCAACGGCCTGGCCGAGGGGCTCAGGCCCCCTCGACGCCGGGTCAGGTTCCAGCGAACCGGGACAGTAAAAACGGTGTCAGGCACCCTTCCCGCCAAAGAACCGGCGGGCAGGCGGGTGCCAGACACCCTTACCGGCACCTCCGTCACGAACAGCCCCTCTTGGAACTGGGGCGCCCGAAAGACGACCCGCCCGGAAGGGGCCACGAGGAAGCTGCCCCCATCGAAGACCAGCTCATCCTGTCCCCCCACCAGATTCACGTAACCGACCCACGAGCGGCTCCTCAAAGCCCATCGCCGGGCCACCTGTTCCCTCTCATGTCGCTTCCCCGCGTGATACGGGGAAGCGGAGAGATTGATCAACAAGCCGGCGCCGGCCGTCGCCTCCTGCTTCACCGGCCCATTCTCCACCCAGATGTCCTCGCAAATCGAAACGCCGATCCTGAAAACGGTGTCAGGCACCCTTCGGGCGCCAGACACCAACTGCAAGACGAGGGGGCACCGCCCCGGAGCGAAGTATCGTTTCTCGTCGAAGACCCCGTAATTGGGGAGACAAATTTTGTGGTAACGGGCCGCCAGCCGTCCGCCGGCGAAGATCCCCGCGGCGTTGTACAGGTGGGCACCCTCCCGATCCGCATATCCCGCCACAGCGATGAGGCCTCGGGTCCATGGAGCCAGCCGGCGGATCACCTGCAGATTCTCCGTGATGAAAGAGGGCTTGAACAACAAATCCTCCGGCGGGTAACCGGTGACGGCCAACTCCGGAAAGAGAACGAGATCCGCTCCCCCTCTCCGGGCTTGGCCCAAAAAAGAAGCGATCTTTTTCTCATTCGTTTTAAAGTCGCCCACCGTCGAGTTCATCTGGGCAAACGCAACCCGTAAGCGTGTCATACAGCAACGATGGCGATCGATTCCCTATCGGCCTGGGCGATCAGGTCGGGATACTCAAACAGCAAGGTCCTCTTGGCGGCCACCCCCAGGCAGGTCGCTTCCGCCTCCCGCATCGCCTGGATCGTCTCTTTCCCCACCACCGGGATATCGAACCGCATGTCGTGCCCCGGCTCACACGATTTGGCGACGACACACCCCCTCCCGGCGACCTGGCCGGCCCGCCGGACGGCCGCGTCGGTCCCCTCTATCGCCTCCACCGCCACCACCGCCCCCCGCCGAACCACCACCATCTGCCCCACACCCAGCCGGGCCAGCTGCCGGGCGAGCTCCAAGCCGAAGGCCACGTCTTGTTGCTCCTCGGAGGTGGGGGACCGCCGGGTCAAGACCCCGGCAGCAGGGAGCCAATCCTTGAGAAAGATTCCCGAATCCAGCACCTTGAAACCCTCGGACTCCAGGAATCGGACCGCCAACTTCATCGCCGAATTCCCGGATCGGTCCGGAAGCAGCTGAAACAGCTGCTTCACCACCCCATCGAACCGGGACTCCTCCTTGAGAAGCCGCTCCGGCCGGATCTGGCCGGCCAGGATCAGCTCCCGGATCCCTTCCCGTTTGAGCAGGTCCGGGACCTGATGGATCTGGCCCAGCGTCACCCAGTGCATCCGATCCACCGCCTGCTCCAGGGCAGTTTCCGTCTCCTCCTTCAGGCCCACCGCCACCACCTCGTACCCCAACGCCTTGGCGGCTAAAGCCACATGGATCGGAAAAGTCCGATTCCCCGCTATAATCCCTATTTTAGACATCGAGTTTAGAGAAACGAGTTCGTGGTTCGTAGTATCTATGAACCACTCTCTACGAACTACGAACTGTTTTCACAGTTTTTCGTCGCCGTCCAACAGGGCGAACATCAGATCCGCCTCCGCCGCCACCTTCCCCTCCACCAGGGCCCGGGTCCGCATCTGCCCGGTCTTGGAGCGGATCTTCAACACCTCCGCCTCCAGGGTGAGGACGTCTCCCGGAAGGACGGTCCGACGGAACTTAACCCGATCCATGGCGACGAAGTAGGCGTACTTGCCCAGGTGATCCGGCCTGTTCAAGAGGAGGATTCCAGCCACTTGGGCCAGCGCTTCGATGATCATCACCCCCGGCATCACCGGCCGCTTGGGGAAATGTCCGGCGAAGAACGGCTCGTTGATCGTCACATTCTTGATCCCGACCGCCCGCCGCTCCGGCACCAGCTCGACGATCCGGTCGACAAGGAGGAACGGATACCGGTGGGGAAGGATCTTCTCGATGGCGAAGATGTCCAGGGCGGTCGCCTCCGGCTCCACGTACTGGGCCGGAATCCCCCCTTCTCTCCCCCGCTCCAGCGACTGGCGGAGCTTCTGAAGGAGTTTTAGGTTGAGGGCGTGGCCGGACCGGATCGCCAGGACATGGCCCTGAATGGGGCGTCCCAACAGATACAGATCCCCGATCAGATCCAGCACCTTGTGGCGGACGAACTCGTCCGGGTAGCGCAGATGATTCTGAATGATCCGGCCGGTCGGCTCCACAACGACGGTGTTCTCGTACGTGGCCCCTTTTCCCAATCCCAGGCGGCGCAGCTGTTCCACCTCCTGAGCCAGACAAAAGGTGCGGGAGGGGGCCAGCTCCGTCTCGAATAGAGGGGGAGTGATCTCCGCCGAAAAGAATTGAGAGGAAAGTCCGGGAATAGGGTAGCTCAAGGTATAAGAGACACGGAACCGTTCATCCGGAAAGACCGCCACCGCGGCCGAATCCTCCTCCACCCAGACCGGCTCCCGAACCTGCACCAGACGCCGCGGAGCCGACTGCTCCTGCAGGCCCGCCTGTTTGAACAGCTCCACGAAGGGATAGGCGGAGCCGTCCAGACCCGGCACCTCCTCCCCGCTGATCTCCACCAGCAGGTTGTCCACCCCTGAGCCGTAACAGCTGGCCATCAGGTGCTCGATGGTATGGACCTCCACCACCCCGTTTCCCACGGAGGTCCGACGAGGTCGGCGGTTGGCGTCCAGGATCGTGTTCACGGAAGCGGTGACCGGCGCCGAACCGGCCATGTCCGTTCGGAGGAAATTGACTCCGGCGTTCGGGGGAGCCGGCTTGAATTCCACTCGAACCGACCGGCCGGTATGGAGACCCACCCCCTCCACCCGGATGGGACGGCGCAGGGTATGTTGGTTAGGCGGAGGAGGCGTTTCCTGTTCCAAGGTGCCTCTCCATGGCGCTCAGGCGCCGCTTCATCTCCTGGACCGTCTTCATCATCTCCGGAAGCCGCTGCAAGGCGGCGTTGACCCGTTTGGCATGGCCCAACGGCCTGGCCGGGTAACCCCAGACGTTCGTGTTGGCCGGAACCGACTTCGACACCCCGGCCTGGGCGCCAACGATCACATTGTCGCCGATCGTGATGTGGCCCACAATCCCCGCCTGCCCCGCCAGGACGACGTTGCGCCCCAACGTCGTGGAGCCGGAGATCCCGGACTGCGCCACCAGAATGCAGTTGGACCCCAGGATCACATTGTGGGCGATCTGCACCAGGTTATCGATCTTCGTGCCCCGGCCGATCACTGTTTTCCCGAACCGGGCCCGATCGATCGTCACATTGGCCCCGATCTCCACGTCGTCCTCGATGACCACCGTCCCGATCTGGGGAATCTTGTGGTGGACACCCTGGACCGTGACGAAACCAAAGCCATCCGATCCGATCACGGTCCCGGAGTGGATGATCACCCGGTGGCCGATCTCCACCCCTTCCCGAATCGAGACGTTGGGGTAGATCAGCCCGTCGTTCCCTATCCGGCTCCTGCGCCCCACGGTGGAGCCGGCGTAAAGACACGTCCGATCCCCGATCTCCACGTCGTCCTCGACCACCACGAACGGCTGGATCGCCACCCCCTTTCCCAGCCGGACGCGGCGCCCCAGAACCGCCTTGGGACTCACCCCACGGGGGAGCTCCTGCGTCGTCGGAACAAAGACGCCGGCCAGCCGGGCGAAGGCCAAGGAGGGATTCTCCGTCCGCACAATCGGCTTGGCCGCCTTCCTCACCTCTTTCGAGGTGATCACCGCCGAGGCCCGGGTCGTCTCCAGCAGGGGAAGGTACTTCGAGTTGGCCACGAAGGTCAGATCCCCCGGTCTGGCCTCCCGAATCCCGCAGATGCCGGTGATCAGGGTGTCGCCGTCTCCGACCACCTCCCCCTCGATCATCCGGGCGATCTCCCGGAGCTTCCGGGGGCCGGACCCGTTCAGCTTACCTTTTGCCTTCTTGATCGTTCTCATTCAGCAGCGCCAAGATTTCCTTCGTCACGTCCATCGCCTCCACCCCGTAGAGGACAGCCCGATCCACCAGGATCAGCGAAAACCCATGCTCCTTGGCGAAGGAGTTGACGGCCTGTTCGATCTCCTCCTGAATCACCTTCAGCGCCTCCTCCTCCTCTTTCCGGAGGGACTCCTTCGCCTGCCGGTCGAAAGCCGCCAGCCCCTTCATCTTCTCCTCGTAAGCGCCCTGGCGCTGGCGGCGCCCCTCCTCGTTCAGGAGCACCATCTCTTCCCGCATCTCCTTGATCCCGGAAACGATCCGCTCCCGCTCTTCCTGCTTGGCCTGGGACAACTCCTTGATCTTCGCCTGGAATACCCGGGTCTTCCCATACCGTTCGAACACCTTCTCCAGATTCACCACGCCGATCTTGGGCGCCGCCGGCGAGTCGGCCGCGAATGCGGGGAAAGAGGCAAAAGAGGGGAGATAGGGGAAAAAGGGAAATGCAGAAACTAAAACAACGACGAAAAAGAACAACGTCCTATTCATTCTGATGATCTCCTTCATATGTCCTTAACCCCTCTTTCCCCTCCTTCCCCTGTTTCCCCTTTTTCCCCCGGCTTTAAAAGCTCCGACTCGCCGTAAAATGGACCCGCCCCGTCTTGCGTTCCCCTTTGTCCGGGTTGATCGGCCAGCCGTAATCCAGCTTGACCGGCCCAAAAGGAGTCTTGATCCTCACCCCGGCCCCCGCCCCCGATTTAAATCCTTCATCGAGGAAGGCGTTCGCGCTGTCCCAGACGTTTCCGACGTCAAAGAAGAGGGCCCCCTTCAAAAATTCGACGACCGGCACGGTGTACTCGATGTTGAGGACCGCCAACGCCTCCCCGCCCACCGGATCGTTCGTGACCGAATCCTTGGGTCCCACCCGCCGCTCCCGGTATCCCCGGATCGAGTCGGCCCCGCCGGCGAAGAATCGCTCAAAGATCGGAACCGCCTTGGTGTCTCCGAACTCGTTCGCCAGCCCAGTGTTCAGGTGAAACTCCAGCACCTGCTCCTGGAAAATCGGCTGGAAGAAGGCGGCAGCCGAACCGGTCCATTTCCAGAAATCCTTGTTTCCTCCCAAGAACGCCCCGGCCCCCTCCGCCCCCGTGGTGAGAAAGATTCCGTGCTTCGGATTGAAGATGTTGTCCCGGCTGTCATGGCTGTAACTCAAGCGCAGGGAGGAGAGGGTGTTGCGCCCCACCTCATCCTTGAGCGCCGAAGAGGCGTTCTCCGACACATCGGTCACCCGGACCCTCTCCAACCGGAACATCCCGTCCACCCGGTTAAAATCTCCAAAGGCCCGTCCCAGGCGCAGGTCCCCCCCGCGCCGGGTCAGATCGAAGCTGAATCCCTCGCCTCGGGTCCGGGTCTTGTTGAACAGATCAAACCCGAACAGATACGGCCGGTTGAAGATCCACGGCTCCGTAAAGGACAGCTCGAAATCCCGGCGGCGCGTCCCGGCCTGGGCCCGGAACCGGAGCTCTTGTCCCCCTCCCACAAAGGTCGGCCAGTTGGTGAGATCGAAGTTTCTCTGCACAATCTCGGCGAACCCGATCACCTTATCCAAGGAACTGAAGCCCCCCCCGAAGGAGAACTCGCCCGTCTTGGCCTCTTTTACCGTCACCACCAGGTCCCGCTGGTCCGGCCGCCGGGAAGGGGCGGTTTCGAGGGTCACCTCCTCGAAGTAGCCCAGATTGTACAGCCGCTCCTTGGAGCGCCGGAGCTTCTCCCCGTCGAACCGCTCGCCCGGCGAGATCCGCAGCTCCCGCCGGATCACCAGGTCCCGGGTCTTCACGTTCCCCTTGATCAGGATCTGGCCGACGTAGGCGATCGACCCTTCCGAAACCAGGTACTGGATGTCGACCCGGCCGGTCCTGGGATTCAGGGACGTGGACGGCTCCACCGAGGCGGCCATGTACCCCTTGGCGAAGTAGGCCGACTGAAGCTCCGCCATATCCTGGGACAGCCGCTCCTGGCTGAACGGTTTCTCGGAGATGAGTGTCAGCTTCGATCTTAGCTCCTGCTCCGCGAGCTGCGCCACCCCTTGAAAACGGATCTCACCCACCAGATACCGGGAACCCTCCACGATCGTCATCGTCACGGTCAGCCATCGCTTCTTCTCGTCAAACTCCACCGATGAGCCGGCCTGAACGTCGCTGTACCCTTCCAACCGGTACAGCCCCTTGATCCGCTCCAGATCCTCCTCCAGCACCTCCGGTCGGTAATAGCCGGCGGTGAACCATCCTCCCTGCTTGGTCGCCATCCCCTTGCGCAGCCGCCGGTCCGACATCCGCTCATTCCCCACAAAGAAGATCCGCCGAACCCGGATCTTCCTCCCCTCGTTGATCGTGATGAAAACGGTCGCCTTGTTGGTGCTCTCCTCCACCTTCACCTCATGCGTCACCTGGGCCAGGTGGAACCCCTTGGTCCGGTACAGCTGCTGGATCCGATCCAGGTCCTCCTTGAGCTGCCGGCGATCCAGAAGCTCCTGCTCCTTGGTCTTCAGTTCCTCCCGCAGTTTCGCCTCCCGGAAGTGGCGGTTCCCGGTAATCACGATCCCTGCCACAAGGGGCCGCTCCTGCACCTTGAACCGGACCATGCTCCCCTCTTGATACGGCCGGACCTCGGCCGAGGCGTCGGTGAAGAAACCGGTTCCGTAGAGCCGCTTGATATCCTCATCGATCGTCTGCTGGCTTAAACTATCGCCCGGCCGGGTCTTGATCTTGGCCAGGATCGTCGAGGTGGAGACGATCTTGTTCCCCTCCACCTCCACCGCCGTCACCTTCTCCTCCTGGGCGAAACCCGCGCCCCCCAGCAGGGAAAAGGCCGCACAGACGGACAGGATAAGCGTCACCCGACGACACATTTGGAAGATTTTAACACACGAGCGACGGAAAGAAAAGGCGCCAGGTCGACCCGACCCCAAGAGGGTCAGACCCCTCGAGAAGAGAGGTTCTCGAAGCGGGTGAACTCTTTGAGGAAGGCCAGGTGGACCGAGCCGACCGGGCCGTTGCGCTGCTTGGCGATGATCACCTCCGAGCGGCCCCGATTCTCCTCCGAGGGGTGGTACAGCTCCTCCCGGAACAGGAGCATCACCACGTCGGCGTCCTGCTCGATGGAGCCCGATTCCCGGAGGTCGGACAGTTGAGGACGCCGGTCCTCCCGCTGTTCCGGGGCGCGGGAAAGCTGCGAGACGGCGATCACCGGAACCCGAAGCTCCTTGGCCAAGGCCTTGAGAGATTTGGAGATCTCCGCGATCTCCTGTTGGCGGTTCTCCCACCGGCCGCCTCCCCGCATCATCTGGAGGTAATCGACGATGATCAGCTCCACCTGATGCCGGCTCTTCAGGCGCCTCGCCTTGGCCCGCAGCTCCAGGGCCGAGAGGGCCGGGGTGTCGTCGATCAGGATCGGGGCCTCGGAGAGTTTCCCGGCCGCGTTGGTCAGCCGGGGCCAGTCGGCTTGGGCGAGAAACCCGGTCCGGGCCTTGTGAACATCGACCCGGGCGTGGGCGCACAGCATCCGGTGGACGAGCTGCTCCTTGGACATCTCCA
>CAZRTR010000023.1:0-23963 GCA_964603095.1 uncultured Planctomycetia bacterium | reverse complement strand
GGCCATCGGGGTGGGCCTGCCGATCCATGAGCCCGCCGGTAACATGATTGTGGACATCGGCGGAGGAACCACAGAGATCGCCGTCATCTCCCTTTCGGACATCGTCTTCTCCAAGTCGATCCGCGTCGGCGGCGATGAGATGGATGACGCGATCATCCAGCACATGAAGAAGACGTACAACCTGATGATCGGCGAGAGGACCGCCGAGGAGATCAAGGTCCGGATCGGCTCCGCCTATCCGCTGGAGCAGGAGGTCACGATGGAGGTTCGGGGCCGGGACCTGGTGGCCGGGCTGCCGAAGATGGTGACGATCTCCTCCGAGGAGGTTCGGGAATGCCTCTCGGAGCCGATCGCCCAGATCGTGGAGGCGGTCCGGATCACCCTCGAGCGGACCCCGCCCGAGTTGTCGGCCGACCTGATCGAGCGGGGTGTCGTCTTGGCCGGAGGCGGGTCGCTGCTCAAAGGGATCGATCGGCTTCTTTCGGAAGAAACCGGCCTTCCTTTCCATCTGGCGGATGATCCGATCACCGCGGTGGCTCTGGGGACCGGCAAGTACTTAAGTGACCTGAAGATCCTTCGCAAGATCACAACCACGTCGTCGACCTGGAGTGAATCCTAGAAAGGAAGTTTGTGAGTTTCTGAGTTTGTGAGTTTCTGAGGGGTGGGCTCACATTCTCAGAAACTCAGGTGCTCATCGACTCAGAGATTGCCTTTAAATGCCTCGCAAGTTTGAGCGGTATGCTGTCCTCCTTCTTCTTGTCGCCTCCCCCTTCTGGCTGCCTGCGGTTTCCCTACCGGTCAGCGGCTCCCTCCGGATGCAGCTGGCCGGTTGGCTGGAGCCATGCTTCCACGGAATCCAGAACCTGAAGGTCGGGCTTCGAACCCTGGTCTTTGGGGTGCTGCAGGGTCCCTTCCTACTGGAAGAGAACCAGGTGCTGCGCCGCTACCTGGATTCCACCTTGGCCCACGAGGAGACCCACCGCCAGCTGTTTCTGGAGAACGAACGCCTGCGCGCGCTCCTCGACTTCAAGGAAAAGGCCCCCTGGAAGACGATCCCCGCCGCCGTGTTGGCCAAGGAGCAGACCCTCTGGTTCCGCACGCTCCTTCTGGACAAGGGGACGCGGGACGGCGTCGCGGCAGGGATGGCGGTGATCACTCCGACGGGGCTGATCGGCCGGGTCCAGGAGGTGGGTCCATCCGCCAGCCGCGTGATCGGCCTGGCCGACCCTCATTTCCGGTGCTCCGCCGTCACCTCCCTCCATCGGGCGTGGGGACTTTTCGCCGGAACCTCCTCCGGAGAGTTGCTGCTGACCTATCTTTCCAAGGAGGCGACCTTGAAGCCGGGAGAGGTCGTGCTGACCAGCGGAGGGAGAAGCTTCTCTCCTCCGGGAATTCCGATCGGCACGGTCCTGACGGTGAGCGAGGATCCTTCGGGGCTCTTCCAATCGGCGAGGGTCCGATCCACCGTCGATCTGGGCAGCGTGGAGGAGGTTCTCGTGGTGCCGTGGTCCGGCGAATAAATCTGTTGGCCTTGGCCCTCTGGGGCATCCAAGCGCTCCTTCTTCCCTGGATTCCTGTGGGTCGATGGCTGCTGGATCCGCTTCTTCTGCTTCTGATCTTTCTGGGACTGACCGCCTCCTCGACCCGGTTCCTCTGGGCCGTCGGGATCGGATGGGGGGCGATGCGGGATCTGGCATCCGGCGGCCCCTTCGGCCTCTACCTGTGCACCTTCGCCCTTGTCGGGTGGATCGTGGGGGGAATCCGCCACTGGATGGAGCTGGAGGATCCGCTGATCCAGGGGGTGTGGGCCGGTCTGCTCACCGGTCTGGCCCAGGGGTTGGCCTATCTTTGGCTGACCCGGGCTGACCCGATGATCGGCTGGAACGATTGGGGGTGGATCGTTATCCCTGCGTCGATGGCGGCCCAGGGGATGGCGGCCTTCTGGAGCTTCCCGTATCTGAAGAGGGCGCTCCTGAAGTGAGGATCCTGATTCTTCAACGGCTGATCGCCGCCGGATTGGGCTTCATCTGGGCGGGGCTATTTTTTGTCCAGGTGGTTCAGGGCCCGTCGTTGCGGGAGCAGGCGGAGAAGAACCGGATTCGCTTGATACACCTCCCGGGCCCCCGGGGGCCGATCCTGGACCGGCATGGAGTTCCCCTGGTGGAGGATCGGGTCGGGTTCGAGTTGGCGGTTTTCCCCCAGGAGTTGAAGGATCCTTCAGAGACGTGGGCGCGCCTCCATCCGATCGTGGGCCTGCCTATCGACGACTTGGCCCAGCGGTACCGGAAGGGGTACTTGGCCCCCTTCACCCCGGTTCCCCTTCTGAAGGATCTGCCGGCGCAGACCGCTTTTCTCCTGGAGGAGGAGAAGGGGACGCTCCCCGGGACGTTGATCCGGCCGATGCCTCGACGGCATTACCTTCTGGGAAAGGCCTTAGGTCCGGTCGCCGGATACGTGGGGCTGATCGACGCGGCGGAGCTGGCTCGCCAGAAGTCGTACGGCTACACCTTCCGGGATTGGGTGGGCAAGGACGGGCTGGAGCAAGTTTACGACCGGTATCTTCGAGGGAAAGATGGGGGCTTACAGGTGGAGGTGGATGCAAAAGGCCGCCTCGTCCGGCAGATCGGTTTCCGTCGGCCCATACGGGGAAGGCGGATCACCGTTTCACTGGATGGGCGCCTCCAGAATTTCTCGCACCGATTGCTGGAGGACCGGATGGGGGCCCTCATCTTGATGGAGACGGCCACCGGTGAGATCCTCTCCCTCGTGAGCCGTCCCACCTTCGATCCGAACGCCTTCGTCGATTCAACACGCAGGCAGGATGTCCGCTACGCCCTGCGCCATCCCTCCCGCCCGATGTTTAACCGGGCGGTCCGGGCCGCCGTGGCCCCCGGCTCCATCTTCAAGGTGGTCACCGCCTACGAGGCGCTCCAGGAGGGGAAGATCGATGCCCATACGGCGTTCGCCTGTTCCGGCTCCTACTCATTGGGAACGGGGTTGTTCCGATGCTGGCGGGAGGAAGGCCACGGGAATCAATCGGTCAGCGAGGCGCTGGAGCATTCCTGCAACGTCTTCTTCTATTCCACCGGCCGCCGGCTCGGGGTGGAGGGGATCGCGGAAGGAGCCCGCCGGTTCGGTTTGGGACATTTGACCGGGATCGATCTTCCGCGGGAGACGGCCGGGCTGGTGCCGGACCGGGCCTGGATGAGCCAGGTTTTAAAACAGCCCTGGCAGGAAGGAGACACCCTTTCCCTCGCCATCGGCCAGTCGGCTCTTCAGGTGACTCCGATTCAAATGCTTCGGCTCATCACGGCGGTGGCGACGGGAGGGTCGGTCCCTCAACCCCATCTTTTGAAACAGATCGAGGGGGAGTCGGCTCCCCTTCGCTGGCCGGTGACCCGAATCTCTCTGGATCGGGAGGCGTTGGCGGAGGTCAAGGCGGGCCTGGAACGGGTCGTCGCTTCGCCCACCGGGACGGGGCGGTTGGCTCAGTTGCCCGGCATCACCGCCGCCGGAAAGACCGGGACGGCCCAGGTTTCACAGGGAGAAACCCACGCCTGGTTTTTGGGGTACGCCCCGGCGGAGAGTCCGCGGCTCGCCTTCGTCGTCTTCCTCGAGCATGGCGGGAAAGGGGGGGAGGATGCGGCCCTCGTTGTGCGGGATCTCCTCGCGTACCTTCGGGAGCTGGAGTATCTCTGATGCTCACCCGGCGGCAGCTGCAAGGCATTGACAAGCCGTTCCTCTTCGCGGCTCTGGCCCTTCTGGGGATCGGGTTGCTGGCCCTTTACAGCGCCTCCCTCCAGAAGACGCAGCTTCTGGGGGTCAGTTTCCTCCAGCGCCAGATGGTCTGGGCTGCTATCGGGGCCGTCCTGGCGGTGGTTCTGGTGATCGTCGATTACCACCGTTGGTTGGAAGGGGCCTATTTTCTCTATGGGCTGAATCTCCTTCTGCTCCTGCTGGTTCTGGAGATAGGGGTGGTGAGAGGAGGGGCCCAGCGCTGGCTTCAAATCGGGGGATTGACCATTCAGCCCTCCGAGTTCGCCAAGGTCACCACCACGCTGGCCCTCGTCCGGTATCTAGGGGCCCGCCGGGAGATGGCCACCTTCTCCGGCTGGCCGACGGTCGGGATGGTGGGATTTTTCCTCCTGGCTCCCATGATCCTGATCCTGAAGGAACCGAATCTAGGAACCGCCACGGTCTTCATCCCGATGGCGTTGGCGATGCTGTTTGCGTGGGGGATTCGAGGGAAGGTGCTGGCTCAGCTTTTCGCGATCGGGTTGGGGATGCTTCCTTTTGTATGGTGGCAGCTGGCCGACTACCAGCGTTCCCGGCTGCTTGTCTTCATGAACCCGAATCTCGACCCGCTGGGGGCCGGCTACACCGTGGTTCAGTCCAAGATCGCCATCGGTTCCGGAGGATGGTGGGGCAAGGGCTGGCTGGCCGGAACCCAGAACCAGTTGAACTTTCTCCCCGAGCGGCACACCGACTTCATCTTCTCCGTTGTCGGGGAGGAGTGGGGGTTCTGGGGGACGACGCTGTGCCTGGCGCTGTTCGCCTTCCTCTTCACCCGAGGGATCCGGATCGCCCTTGAGACGCGGGACCCGTTCGGGCGGCTGTTGACCGTGGCGCTGGTCACGCTGCTGGCTACCCACGTGGTGGTCAACACCGGGATGACGATGGGCCTGATGCCGGTGGTGGGGCTGCCCCTTCCTCTGTTAAGCTACGGCGGTTCCTGGCTGATGACCTGTCTCGTGGCGGTCGGCATGATCCTCTCCGTCGGCGTCCGCAGACCGGTGTACTAACTGAAGGGGTCAGGTCTGGAATTTCAACCCCTCTCCGAGCCCAACGTGCCACGTCTTAGGTCTTCGGTCTTGAGGAGGGTTTCCAACTTTAGCACCAGGCTGTAACAGCCTTTCCTTCGGCGGATCTCTTCTTCTGCAAGTCGATACTGTTTAGAGACGGCGGAGATGCTGACCTGACCTAAAAACGGGCTGATCTGTTTGTAAGGAAGTTTGAGATGTCGGCGACACAGATATACGAACCCGCGACGTTCAGAGCCCGTTGGGGTGCGCATGCCCTTTTGGAGCCATGCTCGGTTCCACCCGAGTTGCTGGCAAGCGATCTGCAGCAGATCTCCCGCCGTGAGCCAGCGGGACACTTCGCGAAGTTGTGGGATCTCCGAGTCGTCGCGATATTCCAGGAACGTTTTCCGGACCCATGCCTGGAAAGATTTTCCGCCTAGGATTGCTGGGCACCTCTTTTTGTCGAAGGCTATTTCTACTTCCTCTGGTAGCCTTCGATTCACGAAGGTTTCAAAGGCCCTTTTGGCTAAGTGGTCTTCGGCGGCAAACTGTCGGAGTACCACCCTACAATGGAGCCAAGGGAAGCTATTGTTCCCCTGCAGGTAGGCCCGGTAACTCGTCCAGGGATACTGGCCCAGAGCGGTTTCCAGGCTGGCCTTCAGAGGATTTCGATGGATGTAGCGAACCACCTCTAAGAGGTAGCTGTCTTGTTCGATGAGTGTTGATTTGAATCGCCCACGGAATAAGCTGCCCTCGAGCTTATACTTCCGATTGATGGTCTGAGCGAAGACCCCATCCAGATGTCGCATGCCTCGGGAGAGGTTTCCCTGGGGTGTTCGCACCAGGAGATGGTAATGGTTGGACATCAAGGCATAGGCGTGGGTTTCGAGATCGAACAGCTCCCAAGAACGCCCCAGCAGTTCCAGAAAGAGTCGGAAGTCGTGCTCTTGACGGAAGATCACCTCCCGGTGCCTCCCCCTGTTCATGACGTGATACCATGCCCCAGGGTACTCGATCCGCAACGGTCTTGCCATCGGTAAGAGGATACCGTAAACGGGTGATTATTTAAACAATAAATTTGTTATTTAGTAAACAGGAGCTGTAGCGGGCACGTGAACCGTCGGAAGAGGTTGAGATTCCAGACCTGACCCCTATGCCTATGCCCCCGGGAATGGCCGGGAGATTAGGGTGATTGCGTGAGCGGAAGGAGGATGGTGACGGTGGTGCCTTGGCCGACCTTGCTGATCAGGTTGATCATCCCCTGGTGATTCTGGACGATGCTGTAGGAAAGAGAGAGTCCCAACCCGGTTCCGATTCCCACCTCCTTGGTGGTGTAGAACGGATCGAACACCTTCTGAAGGTCATCTGAGGAGATTCCGACCCCCGTATCCTGGACGAGGACCTTCAGGTAGGCGCCGGAGACACCCGTCTCCAGGGTCACCTTTCCACCCAGCGGCATCGCCTGCACGGCGTTCAAGATCACGTTGACGAAAACCTGCTTGATCTGTCCCGGATCCACCTTGACCGCGGGCAGGTGGGCGGCGTACCGTTTGGTCACCTCCACCGACTGCAGATCGGCCTGGTGGGAGACGAGCTTGACGCTTTCATCCAGGATCGGGTGGATCTCCGTTTCCACGCGGCTGGGGGAAGTCACCCGGGCGAAGTTGAGCAGGTTGTTTACGATCATCTTGGCCCGCTGGGATTCCTGCTCGATCTCTTTGAGGGCCTCTTCCGTCTGGGAGAGGAGTTCTTTCGGGCCCTGCGTGCCCCGCTTCATCTCCCGAAGAGACAGCTGCACGTTTCCCATGATCACCATCAGCGGATTGTTCAGCTCATGGGCCACTCCGGCCGCCAGCTGGCCGATGGAGGCCAGCTTCTCCGCCTGGAGCAGCTGGGTCTGCGCCTCCTCCAGTTCCCGGGTCCGTTCCTTGACCCGTTCCTCCAGGGTCCGGTTGAGCTTTTCCATCTCCCGGTAAGAGTCCTCCAGACGGTCCACCATCCGGTTGAAGGAATCGGCCATCTCGGCGATCTCATCGTCTCCCTGGACTTCGCTTCGGTGGGAGAAATCTCCCACCTCGATCCGCTGGGCATCCTTCACCAGCACTTTCAACGGCTGGGTGATGGAGCGGATCGCCCCGATCAGCAGCAGGGCCCCGATTCCCATGGTGGAGAGGGCGATCCAGCCGATCCGCTGGGTCGTGCGCCGGATGACCGACTCGTCGATCGGAGCCCCCAAGACGGCGATCGGTCCGGAGGCGATCGGCGGCTCCCCTCCGGTCACGGCGCGGCTCGTCCACAGGTAATGGCCTTCCTTCAGGAGGGAGATTTCCCGAGGGGGCCCCGTCATGCCCCGCGCGGCGACACCCGCGATCCGCTGCCGGACTCCGGAAGGCCAACCCTTGGACCAGAGCTGGTGCTCCCCCCAGACGAATCCGAGGGAGCATTTCATCAGCTCCTCCAAGCGGTTCATGTAGGCCTCCCCGATCAGAAGGGCCAGCGTGACGGTTCCCAGAAGCCGGGGCTGTTCTTTGGAAACGGTTCCGATGACCGGCAGGGAATAGATCAGCCACCATTCTCCGCCAAACAGATCAAACCCCAGGGTTTCCTGCCCGCTCAGCGCGGCGGCGATGAGCGGCTCCTGATGGAGATCCTTACCCACGGCCGGGGATTCTCCGGTGGAGCTGATCACGATCCCTTTCGGGTCGGTCGCCCAGATCAGGTTGGCCGCCCGGACCGCTTTGATCTCCAGCAGGAGGGGCTCCAGCGTGTTGGGTTCTTTGGTCAGGGCGGCCCGGAGACTGGGAAGGTCCCTGAGGATCTGGGCCCGCCCCTGGAGCTGGCTTCCGGAGCGCTCCAGGATCGACATCAGGACATGGCCGCCGATCTGGAGCTCTTTCGACGCTTGTTGCTGGAGCTGTTGGCCGAAGTGGTGTCGAACGGTCAGCAGGGCGCCGGCCGTCAGGGCTCCCAACAGCCCCAGAGTGACTCCCAGCAGCTTGGCGCGCATCCCCAGGCGCATGTTGAGCCAATTGTATCATGTGACTGAAAGGGTGCCAGGTTTTAACCTGGCACCCTTTCCTGTGATAGAATCGACGCCATGATGCATCGTCTGTTCCTATCCGTCCTCACAGTGGTGTTTTTTGGAAATTGCGCGATTGCGATGGCGGAGGATCTACCGGCCCAGGGTTCCGATATGCAGCGGAAGATCGATGAGGTGGAGCAGGTGGACCGGGAGCTGGCGGAGGCGACAAAGCAGCTTAAGGCAACCCCCACGGCCCAAGAGCGCCGGCGGATCCAGGATCGGATCCAGGAGCTGCAGTCCAAACAGGAGCAGCTGTTGAAGGAGCTGGAGCAGGCAGTGGGCCCTCCAGCCCCCTCGGTCCGCTCCGAGCCGGAGGTGCCCCTGGAGCGGCAGATGAAGTCACGGCAACAGCGCCACGAGACCACCCTGGAGAGCGATGTGGGGCAGCGCCTCAAGCGGTAAAGAGGTGGAAGGGTGAAGGCGGCCGTTCGCCCTGAGCATGCCGAAGGGCGAACGGAGCAAGCGCCTTGCGTTCGTGCTTCGACAGGCTCAGCACGAACGGTTTGGAAGGTACTTTCCCTTTTCCTTATCCTTGCACTTTTCACCCTTCACCCTTCAGCGGCGCTTGCCCAACCTCCGGCCCAGAGGGAGCCGGAGATGGAGGAGCGGGCCAGGATGTTCGTGGCTCTCCTGAAGCGGCGGGCCCAAAGGGTCCTGGAGGAGCACCAGGCGCCCCCCCCGCCGGTCTGGAATTTTTCGGGAGGGATCTCTGAGGGGTACGAGAGCAACGTCAACCTGGATGGGGCGAGGAAGGGGGATTACTTCACCGAGGAGAGCGCATCGGTTCTGTACCGCCCCCGGCTGGCTTCGTGGCTGAAGGGAGATTTCGGCTACGATCTGTCCAACACCCACTTCCAGGAGATGACTGACAGCGACCTTTGGTCGAACACATGGAAAGCGGGGGTCCAGATCCAGCCCCATTCGGTAGTCCGGCTGGATTTAGGAGCCGAGGTCGGGATCCTGAACTTCCCGTTCGAGTCGGACAACAGCTTCTTCGATCAGCGCTTGAAGGCCCACCTTTTCCTGGCCCATACGCCGTGGCTCACCCACAAGATCGGCTGGACCACCCAGGGGAGGGAATAC
Source organism: uncultured Planctomycetia bacterium (assembly GCA_964603095.1). Lineage (GTDB taxonomy): Bacteria > Omnitrophota > Gorgyraeia > 1-14-0-20-64-10 > 1-14-0-20-64-10 > CAZRTR01. The sequence goes on along the minus strand of CAZRTR010000023.1, from coordinate 14,996 downwards.
GACACCCGATTGGTGCGGGACTCCGACCAGAACGACGTGGCGGGCCTCAACCGGGAGGACCACCGGCAGGTGGCCCAGTACGAGATGCAATTTCGTTTCCCCAAGACGTCGGCCCGGCTCGGAGCGGAGGGGTACCGGAATTTCTCCAATGAGATTTTCCAGGAGTTTTACGACTGGGAGAGCAGGATGCTTCGAGGGGTTCTGACTCGGGTCTTGAGTGACCGGTGGCTGGGGACCTTGATCGCTGTCGCTGAGCGGAAGAATTACGCCAGGCGATCGGTGCCGGACATCAACGTGGCGGAGAGGGACAACCTTTACACGGCGGCCGGATCGCTGATTTATTCCTGGAATTCATGGGGTTCGCTGAATCTCTCCTTGACCTATCGTTATCAGGACTCCAACGATCCCCGGTTGGATTTTACCGACTGGATCTATCAGGTGGGACTTTCGGTCGATTTTTAATCGACGAAGGGAATTTTAACCGCCTTTTGGATCTTTGGCTTTCTTGCCGCCGCCACCTCCGCCGCCGCCACCTCCGCCGCCGCCACCTCCACCTCCACCACCTCCCGTATCGTCGTCGGCTTTCTTTTCTTCCTTGTCGGCTTCTTTGACGGCCTTCTCGGCGTCCTTTTCGGCTTTTCGAGCCGCTTTCTCAGCCGTCCTCTCCGCCTTTCGGGCGGCCCGATCGGTGGCGGCCTGCAGTTTGGCATCCAGTTTGTCCTGATGCTCCTCGATCTTGGCCAGGTGATGCTCGATGATCCGCTCGTGGGCCTCGATCGCTTTCTCCGAAACCCGGTCGACCTTTCTCTCATTGAAGTCGGCCAGATTCGCGATGGAGGTTCGAAGTCCGTGCTCAAAACCGGTGCCGGGGCCGGAGAAGACATCCATCGCCAGGGCCACCCCCGGCTCCTCCATCGCTCGGGCCACCTTGAACTGCTCATCCACAAAGGCGGCATCCACCGTATCCAGAGCGATCGTTCCGTCCCGGGTGGCCAGGTACTCCTGAAGGAGTCCACCGAGCGACTCCCGCATCGCTCCGGCCATCTCCTTGTTTCCGCGGGCCTCCTCCTGGGCGATCGCCACCTCCGCGTAGTAGCGTAACTCCAACGCTTCGGTGGCGCCGTCTTCGGCTACGGCGATCGGTGCGATCAGAAGGAGGGACACAAGGGCAGCGGACAAGAAGAGACAAAAAGAGCCGTTCTTTTGAATCCAGCTTCTATCGAACGGCTTTGTCCTCATCTTCCCTCCCTCTCCGGCAACTGGCTATCCGCCAACGTTCTCTGACGGACCCTCTAGTTTTGCGTCCCCCGCTTACGCGGGGTTTGCCCTGATACCGAAGGTGTCTGTCTAGGGCATCCTTGTCTCTGCTCTAAGAATACCTGAACCGGTTGGAAAGTATCAAGGGGAAGGGTATATCGTAACTTGATTATTTATAATATGTTACGTTATTTTTTTGGAGGGTGGCTCTGAGGTTGCTCTTCGAGGGCGATCATGACGATTCGCTCCAGGTAGTCCAGGTCAACCGGCTTGACCATGAAATCGATCGTCCCCCACTTCTTCACCGCCTGTTCCGCCTCCCCATAGAAGGGGTAGCCGGTCAGGATAGCCACCTTGACGTGGGGGTTGAAGGTGCGGATCTCTTCCAGGGCCTTGAGCCCATCCTTGACCGGCATCTTCAAGTCCAGGAGGATCAGCTTCAGGTGGGGCGTCGCTTTGACCTGCTTGACCGCCTCCTCCCCGTTGACCGCCTCGAGGATCTCCTCCACCCCCAGCGACTTGAGGAATTTCTTTAAGGTCGCCCGGACGGAGGCGTCATCCTCGGCAATCAGCACGGCTCGTTTCGGCATCGATCGTCTGCCTCCTTGTCTGAACGGAGTATACCACGGTCCAGACAAAAAATACACAGCGCATGGGGGCCCCCGTTTCATGCTCATGGGGTATCCCCTTTGGCACATTGGCCAAACGGCAAGAGGGGACAAGCCCTTGAAGAATGAAGCAGCAGTCGGCCATACTTGCCAATGGTGAGTGATATGGATCAACTGATGACCATTGATGACGTGGCTTCCTACATGCGGGTGAGTCGATTCACCGTCTATCGGCTGGCCAAGGGTCATTCCATTCCTGCCACGAAGATCGGCCGGCAGTGGCGGTTTTTAAGAGAGGAGATTGACCAATGGATGCGACAGCAGTATCGCAGGCAAAACAACCGGTGAGTCGGCCGAAGGTCCAATTCATGCCTCGGGGTCTCAGGGAACGGCTGATGGTGGCTTTCGCTTTGATGTCGATCATGCCTCTTCTGGTGTTGGGGTATGTGGTGACGAACTACGTCTTCCCTCATCTGGATCGGATCTGGGATCTCTCCCTGGTGGTGGGGCTGGCCCTCTGGATGGCCTTGTTGGGATTCGGCGTTGCCAGAGGGATGATCTTCCCGGTGATCAAGATCGCTTCTCAGATCCAGGAGATCGCCGCGGGAGATCTGGGAAAACAGGTGGACCACATCCAGTCGCCCGAGGAGGTTCGAACGCTGGGGGTGGCCTTAAACCAGATCACCCAGAGGGTGCGGGAGAACATGGCCCAGCTTCGGGTGTACGGGGAGCAGACCAAGCATCTGAACCTGGAGATCAACCGCAGGATCCTGGCCTTTTCCCATCTGCTGCAGGTGAGCAACCTGATCTCACAGTCGGCCAAGATCGAGGAGGTGCGGGCCTTCATCCTTGAGAAACTGAGCCAGATGGAGGAGGCGGAACTCAACTGCGTCCTGGAGCCCTCCGGCAAGGAGAACCAGTTCGTCATCCGGGCGGCGATGGGGGTCGATTCATCCCAGGCCCAGGCGTTGCTCCATTCCCGGGTGGTGGCCCCCTGGCTTCAACGGGTCCTTCGGGAGAATCGGATCCTGGTGCTTGACGGTCAGACCGGCGCTTCGCATGAGTCGGAGTTCCTCCAACAGATGTTCGGGATGTCCAACGCCGTCTGCCAGCCCTTGACCTCGATGGGGCAGGGGATCGGGATCCTCGTCTCCGCCAACCGGAAGGAGGGATTCGCCTTCAATGAGGACGTCTTGGACCTGCTTAAGGTCTTCGCCCGGCAGCTGGGCCTGGCGATGGAGAACGACCTGCTGACGAAGCGGGCGGAGGAGCTGAAGGTGATTGACGAGCTGACCGGGCTGTACAACGCCGGCTACATGAAGAGCCGTCTGGAAGAGGAGATCCGGCGCGCGGCCCGCTACCACCGCCCCTGCTCGGTGGCGGTCTTCCGTCTGGATGATTTCCGGGAGTTCCAGGATCTGTACGGGGGCTTGACGGCCGAAGGGGTGGTGCGCCAGGTGGCGGAGATCCTGAAGGGGCAGGTCAGTGAGGTGGATCGATTGGGGCGGCTGGGGCCGGGGGAGTTTGCCGTGATCCTGCCGGAGAAGAACAAACGGGAGGCGATCGACCTGGCCGAAACGGTCCGGCATCGGGTGGAGGAGTATCGATTCATGAACGGCGTCACGCCATTGACCCGCACCCTGACGATTTCCGGCGGGGTGAGCGAGAACCCGCTGGATGGAGCCACGGGCGAGGACCTGTGGGAAAAGGCGGGAGAGGCGGCACGGAGGGCTCAGGTACAGGGGAAGAACCGGGTCGTGGCATCGACACCCGCGGGAGGAGAGCATCCATGAGTGTCGAGGTGAAGGAGCCGGTGGAGGTCAAGGGGATGAAGGAGAAGATGGAGCAGCTGCTCAAGGAGATGGTGACCCGGAGGGCCTCGGACCTGCACCTGACCTCGGGGTCTCCTCCGTTCATGCGGATCGACGAGGATCTGACGCCGCTGGATGGAGCGGTCCTGAGCAACAACGACACGAGGGTGTTGTCGTACAGCCTGCTCACGCCGGACCAGATCGCCACGTTCGAGCGGGAGCGGGAGCTGGACATGTCGTTCGGGCGGGATGGTCTAGGCCGTTTCCGGATGAACGTCTTCCTCCAGAGGGGCTCGGTCAGCGCGGCGATCCGGCTTCTCCCGCACCAGATCCGCAGCTTCGAGGAGTGCGGGCTGCCCCGCGCCCACATGGAGGAGATGTGCAAGCGCAAGAAAGGATTGATCTTGATCACCGGGGCCACCGGATGCGGGAAGTCGACCACGATGGCCTCCATGGTGGAGTGGATCAACCAGCAGCGCCAGTGCCATATCGTCACCATCGAGGATCCGATCGAGTACGTCCATGTGAACAAGAAGGCGATCATCGACCAGCGGGAGATCGGGGCCGACACCCTCTCCTTCCAGGCCTCCTTGAAACACGTCCTGCGGCAGGATCCGAACGTGATCCTGATCGGAGAGATGCGGGACCTGGAGACGATCGAGTCGGCCCTGAACATCGCCGAGACGGGGCACCTGGTCCTGGCGACCCTCCACACCTCCGACGCGGTCCAGACGATCAACCGGATCATCGACGTCTTCCCCTCCCACCAGCAGCAGCAGGTCCGGGTGCAGCTTTCCTTTGTGCTGCTGGCGGTCCTGACGCAACAGCTGATCCCCAAGGCCAGTGGGACCGGACGGGTCCTGGCGGTGGAGACCCTGATTGCCAGCCCGGCCGTCCGGGCCCTCATCCGAGAGGCCAAGGCGCATCAGATCTACTCGGTGATCCAGACCAGCCAGCGGGAAGGGATGCGGACGATGAACCTGTCATTGGCGGAGCTGTACTTGAAGAAAGAGATCACCGAGGATGAGGCGATCGCCCGCTCCCACGACGCGGAAGAGCTCCTCCGACTCATTCAGCGATAGAAAAGAGGAGTCCAGATGGCGCTTCCCCGGCGTGTAATCGCAAAGCAGCTGGGAGAACTCCTGGTGGAGCGGAAGGTCATCACCCCGGAGCAGCTCCAGAAGGCCCTCCAGATCCAGCAGGCCAAAGGAGGGCTCCTGGGCCAGATCCTGATGAACCTGGGGTTCGCCACGGAGGAGCAAGTGGCCCAGGCCCTGACCGCCCAGTACGGCTTCCCCTATCTGCCGCTGAAGAACTATCAGATCGACGGAGAGATCCTCCACCTGGTTCCTGAGAATGTGGCCCGCCAGTACTGTCTCGTTCCGGTGGATCGGATAGGGGACACCCTCACCGTCGCGATGGCCGATCCGCTCAACGCCAAGGCGGTGGAGGACATCGAGCTGTTGAGCCGCTGTTCGGTCCAGGTTTTTGTGGCCACGATGAGCGACGTGATCGAATCGATCCATCGGCACTACGGGGGCAACCATGATTAACACGGGCCAGCGCCTGGTGGATGCCCTGGTTGAGCGCAGGATCTTAAAGAGGGAAGACCTGGAGCGGGCCTTGGGGTTGCAGAAAGAGCGGGGCGGCTCCTTGAGCCGCCTTCTGGTCGATCTGGGGATGGTGGAGTCGAAGCAGCTCGCCTCCGCTTTGAGCCAGACCCTTCAGATTCCGACGATCCGTCTCTCCAAGATGGAGCTGGAGCCGGCCCTGGCCAAGACGGTTCCGAGGAAGCTGGCGGTCCATTACCAGATCGTTCCGGTCTCCCTTCTGGGTCGACAGCTGACCGTGGCGATGGCCGACCCCTTGAACGTCCTGGCGACGGACCATCTGACGGAGGTGACCGGGTTGACCCTGACGCCGTTCATCGCCACGGCGGAGGAGGTCCGGGAGGCGTTGACCCGGTTGTACGGCGGGGAGATGGCCGACACGTTGGAAGAATTGAAGGGGGAGGACGGCTCCGTCGGTCCCGGGAGCGAGATGCTCCAGGTGTTGGCCGAGACGAAGCAGCCGGAAACGGAGCCGCTGGAGAGCTTGATCCGGCTGACCCAGGAAGGGCCGGTGGTGCGGCTGACCAAGGCGGTCTTGACCGAGGCGGTCCAGTTGAAGGCGAGCGACATCCTGGTGGAGCCGTTCGAGAAGCGGCTCCGGATCCGGTACCGGGTCGATGGGATCTTCCGGGAGGGGAAATCCCTGCCCCCCGCCACGCACAGCGGAATCGTCTCCCGGATCAAGGTGATGTCCAACCTCAACATCGCGGAGCATCGGCTTCCGCAGGATGGAAGGATCAAATTCTCCGTCGGAGGGCGGGATGTCGATTTCCGGGTGTCGGTGATTCCCTCTTACTATGGGGAGAAGGTCTGCCTGCGGGTTCTGGACAAGGGCCAGGTGATGCTGGAGATCGATCGGCTGGGGTTCGATCCGGAGCCGCTTCAATCCTTGAAAAGCGCGGTCTGCCGCCCCCATGGGATGGTCCTGGTCACCGGGCCCACCGGTTCGGGCAAGACGACCACCATGTACGCCCTCTTGAAGCTGGTGGACCGGCCGGAAAGAAATCTGGTGACGGTCGAGGATCCGGTGGAGTTCGACCTGCCCGGGATCAACCAGGTGGCGGTCCATCCCGACATTGGGCTGACCTTCGCGGCCGGCTTGCGTTCCATCCTCCGTCAGGATCCGAACGTGATCATGGTGGGGGAGATCCGGGATGAGGAGACGGCCGACATCGCGGTGAAGGCGGCCCTGACCGGGCATCTGGTTCTCTCCACCCTGCATACCAACGACGCCGTCGGGGCGGTGGCCCGCCTGGAGAATATGGGGATCGAGCCGTACCTGATCGCCTCCTCCGTCTTGCTGGTCGGGGCGCAACGGCTTCCGAGGAGGGTCTGTTCCGCGTGCCGACAACCGGCTCATCCTTCCAAAGAGGTGTTGCAGCGTCTGGGGGTTCCTTCCGAAGGGACCTATTGGAAGGGGACCGGCTGTTCCGCCTGTCGCCAGACCGGCTTGAACGGAAGGGTCGGTCTGCTGGAGGCGATCTCCTTTACCCCGGAGCTGCGCCGCCTGGTGGCGGAAGGTTGCTCCGCGGTCCGGCTCCGGGAGGCGGCCCGGGCCGCCGGATTCCTCTCCCTTCGGGATTACGCGGTGGCCAAGGCGGCGGCCGGGGTGATGCCGCTGGAGGAAGTGGCTCGGGCCACGGTGGGCTATCAGGAATGAACGGGCCACTGAAGTCGTCCATTCATCGTAAGTCTCCACTGCTCAGGTCATCTTCCCAGCTCCAGGCCTCTGCTGTACGTTCAACGGTCGTGGCCCTTTATTTGTGTCCAGGAAGCGTGAACCGACATGACTGAGATCTTGTGGCAACGAGTGGCGGATCTTCTGGCGCAGAAAGGGTGGCTGGATCAGGAGCACCTTTCCATGGTCTTGAAATCTCCTCGGGCTCGAGGGCGTAACTTGGAGCAGATTCTCCAGGAAGAGGGGGCCTTCAGCATAGGGAAGCTGCTCGTGGAGGAGGGGTTGATCACCCAGCAGGATCTGCTGGCCGCCCTGGCCAAGGGATTGGAGATGCCCCCCATCAACTTAAGCCGCTATTCGGTCGATCCGGCCCTCGCTCAGTTCGTGCCGGAGCACCTGGCCCGGCAGTACAAGATGGTCCCAGTTTCCAAGATCGGGAATCGCCTGTCGGTCGCCATGGCCGACCCGCTCAACGTGTTGGCGCTGGATGACATCACCCGCCTGACCTCCCTGGAGGTCAGCCCCTTGATCGCCGATGAGAAGGCGATCGACGAGGTGATCCGCCAGCTCTATCGGGGACCGGTGGAGAACCCGGAGCAACTCGCGGAGGTCGCGGAGGGGGAACCGGGCTCCTTATCGACGGAGGCGGAGGAGGAGGTGGTCGATCTGACCGCCTTCGGGATGGCCTTTAAACGGGCGCCGATCATGAAGGTGGTCGACATGATGATCACCGACGCGTTGAAGGCCCGGGCCAGCGACATCCATCTGGAGCCGTATGAGAAGGGGGTCCGTGTCCGGTACCGGATCGATGGGAATCTGGTGGAGGCCTTTCAATTGCCCAAGAAGAACCAGAACGCGATCGTGACGCGGCTGAAGATCATGGCCCGCCTCGACATCACGGAGAATCGGCTTCCCCAGGACGGGCGATTCAAGGTCCGGTTTGACCATCAGGAGATCGATTTTCGCGTCTCCGTCCTTCCGATCAGCTTCGGCAATAAGGTGGTGATGCGGCTTCTGGATAAGAGCAACCTTTCCGTGGGGTTGGATCAACTCGGGTTCCTGCCCGACTCCCTGGAGCAGTTCCGCAAGGCGGTGAGCCGCCCCTATGGCCTGATCCTGGTGACCGGTCCCACTGGTTCGGGCAAGTCGACCACCCTTTACTCGGTCTTGAATCAGCTGAACGAACCGGGCCGGAACATCCTGACGGTGGAGGATCCGGTGGAGTACCAGCTGGATGGGGTGACCCAGGTTCAGGTGAACCCGGAGATCGGGCTCACCTTCGCCAGCGCCCTGAGGGCCTTCCTCCGGCAGGCCCCGGATGTGGTGCTGGTGGGGGAGATCCGGGACGGGGAGACGGCCGACATCGCGATCAAGGCCTCCCTGACCGGACAGATCGTGCTGGCCACCCTTCACACCAACGACGCCCCCTCGGCCGTCTCCCGCCTGATCGACATGGGGGCCGATCCGTTCCTGCTGGCCTCCTCGCTCGTCTTCGTGGCGGCCCAGCGTCTGTGCCGGCAGATCTGTTCCCAGTGCAAGCATCCGGATCCGGTTCAGCCGCAACGGCTCTCCTCTCTGGGGATTACCCTCCGCGACGGCACGGTCCTTTGCCGGGGGATCGGATGCGCCGCCTGCCGAAAGACCGGCTTTCGAGGGCGCTTCGCCATCCTGGAGGGATTGACGATCGATGATTCCCTGCGAGAGATGATCGTGACCAAGCGCCCGCCGGATGAGCTCAAGCATTACGCTTTGGCCCATGGGATGCGGACCCTGCGCCAGGAGGGACTGGAACATCTGCTGGCCGGCCGCACCACGTTGGATGAGGTCCTGCGAGTAACCGGTGATGAATAAGGTGAGCGAATGGCTACATTCGCGTATGTCGCTAAGGTAGAGGATGGACGAAAGGTGAGCGGCCTCCTGGAGGCCGACACCCAGGAGGCGGTGCTCCAGGCCCTTCATCGAAAGGGGCTGGTCGTCATCCAGATCAAGAAAAGGATCGTCCGCTCCTCATTACTTTTTGGAGGGATTCGGCTGGACGACCTGGCGATCTTCTCGCGGCAGATGGCCACCCTGGTGGACGCCGGCATCCCGATCGTCGGAGGATTGGAGGCGGTGGCGGAGCAGCTGGAGAACCCGGCCCTTCGGGCGGTGGTGATGAAGGTCAAGACCGCGGTGGAGCAGGGGACCAACCTGACCGAGGCGATCGCCAAGCAGAGCGCCGTCTTTTCTCCCCTGTTCGTCAGCATGGTCCGGGCGGGAGAGGCCAGCGGCCACCTGGATGAGGTCCTGGACCGGTTGGCCACCTATCTGGAGAAGAGCGCCACCCTGCAGCGGAAGATCCGGTCGGCCCTGGTCTACCCGGTCATCGTGGCCCTGATGGCGATGGGGATTACGTCCCTCTTGATGCTCAAGGTGATCCCGGCCTTCAAGGATATCTTCCAGACCTTGGGGGGCGCGTTGCCCCTACCCACCCAGATCCTGATCGCCACGAGCGATCTGATGCGGCGGAATTTCCTTCTCGGGGTCTGCCTGTTGGTGTTGGCCTTTGTCCTGTTCCAGGTCTCCCTTCGGACGAAGCAGGGCCGGCTCTGGTTCGACCGGTCGATCCTGAAGGTTGGGATCATCGGCCCTTTGGTCCGGAAGGTGGCGATCGCTAGGTTCTCCCGGACCCTGTGCACCCTGGTCAAAAGCGGGGTCCAGATCCTGTCGGCCCTGGAGATCGTCTCCACGGCTGCCGGCAACCGGGTGGTGGCGGATGCCTTGCTCAAGGTCCGGAACTCGATCCGGGAGGGGGAGAATATCTCCGATCCCCTTGCTGCCAGCGGGGTCTTCCCCCCCTTGGTGGTCCGGATGATCGCGGTGGGGGAGCAGACGGGGCGGCTGGACGACATGCTGACCAAGATCGCCGAGTTTTACGAGGAGCAGGTGGAGACGTCGGTGGCGGGGCTGACCAGCGCCATCGAGCCGGTGATCATCGGGGTTCTGGGGGTGGTGGTCGGGGGAATCGTGATCTCGATCTTCCTGCCGATCTTCAAGATCACCCAGATGATCAGTGTGTAATTTGCACTTTTGAAGTTTGGGTCGACCTATTGAATTTTGGGCGATCCCATGGCTTACTTCTTACTGGAGGCGTGTGGCTTCGTTTATAAGTGAGAAGTTAAAAGGAAAAAGGAAAAACTAGGGGAAAAGGAGGAATCAAAATGGGACTCCATAATAGAAAAGGTTTCACGCTCGTGGAGATTATGATCGTGGTGGCGATCATCGCCTTGATTGCCGCCATCGCGATCCCGAATCTCCTCCGGGCTCGGCACAACGCGAATGAAGGGGCGGCGATCGGCAACATGCATACCTTCATGGGGGCCGTTGAGTCGTTCCGGGCGGCAACGTCTCCACCGAGCTATCCGGTCGACTTGGCTGGGTTGAATGCTCCCACTCCGCCCTATCTCGATCCGGTGCTTCAGACCGGAACCAAGCAGGGGTATACCTTCACCTATGCCGGGATTGACGCCAACGGCGACGGTGAGTACGAGGACTTTACCTTGAACGCGGATCCGGTGACAGCCAATGTCACTGGAACCCGGGGCTTCTTTGGGGATTCTTCCGGGGTTATCCGGGCCAGCGCTTCGGGAAGCGCCTCCGTCAGCGATCCTCCGATCGGGTAAAGAGGCGGTTTTGGGATTCCACGTGGGCGGTGGCCTTCGAAGGTCGCCGCCCACGTTCCTTAATAAGAGAAGGAAGGAAATGAAAGGAAGGATGGATACAGCGCCGTTCACCCTGAGCCTGTCGAAGGGTGAAGCGAATCCTCTCGTGTTCGTGCTTCGACGGGCTCAGCACGAACGGGCACTGACCAAGGGGTTCACGTTGATCGAGCTGACGATCGGGTTCATGCTGATGACGATCGGGATCGTGGCCCTCTGGGGGGCTCTGCTGTCGGGGCTGCTTCTGGTGGAAGCCAGCCGGAGCCGATCCCAGGCGGCGGCCGACGCCCGGGTCGTTTTCGAGGAGATGCGAAGGCAGGCGGGAACAGGCTTAGCCACGGTGACCGGAACCAACTGGGCCAACTGGGTGGCCAGCGCCAACGGGGGAAACCTGACCAATACTGCGACCCGAATCAATCCCCCTCCTTTGAAAGGAGAGACGATTGCAGTGACTTTGACCGATTTGAATGGAGGGCCGGTCAATCTCCCGGCGGATGATCCGTTCCGGGCGACGGTCCGGATCGACTGGCAGGAGAAGGCCAGGGCGAAATCGGCAACCTTTACGGCGCTGCTGACGAGACGGTGATGAAAAACCGAGGATTCACAATGATAGAAATCCTTCTGGTAGCCGGGCTGCTGGGGGTGTTGGCGACGGCTGTCTTGACCGTCTTGCTCTCTGCGCGGAGGACCTGGGGGGAGGGTTCCGGCCAGGCCTATTTGAACGGACAGTTGCGGAAGACCTTAAACGAAATGATCCGGGAGCTGGAAGACAGCTCCGTCAATCAGATCGTGGAACCGGCGGCCGATGGGAACTGGGACACCACGGTCCTGTTCCGGTATCCGCAGGATCAGGATGGCGACCAGAATGTCTTGGATCCCAACGGCAGCGTTGTGGAGTGGTCTACCTGGACCCGGTACCTCTTAGGGGCGGGGAACACGCTGCTGCGGAATCTAAGCACTGTTCCGGCGGTGACCACCCAGACGCTGGCGGGGAATATCTCCAACATTCGGTTCCGAAGGCAAGTCGCCACCCCCGATGTGGTGGAGGTGGAGCTGACCGCCACGACTCAAGAGGGAGGACGGGTCGTTTCGCGAACGGCGGCTACCCGGGTGAAACTGCGCAACCTGCAGCTCAATGTGGGGGATGGGGACCCGGGTCCTCCGGAGGATTTCTGATGAGGAGGGGGATGAATCCGATGATGAAGAGTGACCGGGGGGTGGTGATGATCTTGGTTCTGACTTCCGTCTTGACGATCAGTCTGTTGGCCGGCGCCTTCGCCCACTTGGGGGTCTATGAGCATCGGTATGCCGTTCGGAATCAGGAGGCGACCCAGGCCTTTTATCTCTCGGAGTCGGCGGTGGACCAAGCACTTCGGTGGCTGCGGGCGCAGCCGGGCCCGCCCACCAGCACCCAGTTCCCGTTGGGGGCAACGGGGCAGGATCTGTTCGACCTGCAGGGGAATCGGATCGGTTCCTATGGGGTGAGTGTGGTCCCGGATGCCGGCAATCCGGTCAACTTCTTGGATCGATTCCGAATTGAAGGGTGGGGGGTCAGCGGGTCGGTGGCCAGTCCAACGGCGCAGCGGCAGACGGTCCTGACGGTCCAGACCGAGAGCTTCGCCCGGTACGCCTACTTCACCGACAACGAGCGATCCCCTTCCGGGGCCACCGTCTGGTTCATCACCGGCGACCGGATCGAGGGGCCGACCCACACCAACGGGCGGTTCAGCATGTATGGAAACCCGGTCTTTGACGGGCCGGTCAGCTCGGTGGCCACCAGCATCAACTACTTCAATCCCCCTCCTGCCGGCGGCAACAATCCGGTCTTCAACGCGGGGCTTCAGTTGGGGGTTCAGCCCAAGCCCTTTCCATCCACCTTTCCCTCTGCCCTCGTGAATGCCGCCAGCAGCGGAGGGATGGCCTTGAGCGGGAACACGACCGTCTCGCTCGACTGCAGCGGGACGATGCGGGTCACCAACGCCGCCGCCGGCTACAACAACACCGCCCTTCCACTTCCCGGCAACGGGGTCCTTTACGTGGGGGGAGGGAATGTGAATTTGAGCGGATGCGTGAACGGCCAGCTCACCATCGGGACCGATCGGACCGTCAACGTGACCAACTCGATTGTTTACAGCGATGACCCGGCTGTCAATCCGGCCTCGGACGATCTGCTGGGGATTGTGGCCGGAGACAACATCCTGGTCACTTCTTCGGCTCCGTACGATGTTCAGATCGACGCGGTCATGATGGCCCTCAACACCTCCTTCATGGTGCAGAATTACTGGATCGGCCCGCCCAAGGGGACCTTGGGCGTTTTGGGAGGGCTGATTCAGGAAAGGCGGGGGCCGGTGGGGACCTTCAACGCCCAGAGCGGGACCAAGAAATCGGGCTACACCAAGGATTACCATTACGATCAGCGGCTGCTCAACCTGACGCCCCCTTTCTTTCCGACGACCGGCGATTACGTGACGTTGGTCTGGCAGGGGGAGGATTAAGGAATGCGCCCGGGCATTCTGGGTCTCTTGGGAGGATTGGGTGTCGTGGCGCTCCTGTTTTCCCTGAGCCTTCCCACGGCCCCCCCGTCAGCGCCCCCGGTTCCCCGGCCATGGGAAGGGGAGATGCTGGTCCGACCCGCCGCTCCGGAAGTAGGGGAAGGGACGCTGTCGCCGGAGACGGAGGTTTCCGTTTCTTCAGGCGGCCCGCCGGCCCGGTCGGTCGATGAGACTTCTCCCGTGATGGAGACGGCCCCGGGTTTGTACCCTTCAGCCCAGGAGCAGGAGCGGATGGAACGGGAGGGGGTGATGGTCTATTGAGAAACGGGTTTACGCTGGTGGAGATTCTGATCGCGGTTACGGTGATCGCCTTGCTGGCGGCGATGGGGATCCCGAATCATCTGCGGGCGCGGCACAACGCCAACGAAGGGGCGGCGGTTGGAAATCTCCACGTCGCGGTGGTGGCCTTGGAGTCTTTCCGAGACACCTCTGTGCAGCCGGCCACCTATCCGCCCGATTGGGCGACGTTGGCTGGCGCCATCCCTCCCTACGTGGACCCGGTTCTTCAGACGGGGACCAAACAGGGGTATCAATTCACCTACACAGCCGTCGACACGGACGGGGATCCGGCCAACGGCTATGAAGACTATACGATGGTGGTCACGCCGGTTTCAGCTGGGGTGACCGGAACGCGGGGGTTCTTTGTCGATCGGACCGGCGTCATTCGAGCCAATGCCCTGGGGGCGGCGTCGGCCGCCGATCCCCCGATTGGATGAAGGCGATGACAACAGAGAAAAAGAAAGGATTCACTCTACCGGAGGTGGCGATCAGTCTGCTGATCTTCGCGCTGGCGATGACAGTGCTGGTGGGGATCTACGCCGGATTCGCCTCTCTGACCTGGTCCAACCGGAACCTGACCCAGGCCCTGAACGACGCCCGGGTCGTCATGGAGCAGATCCGGGACACCTCCGCCGGGGGCGGGTTGGCGGCGGTGACCGGCACCGACTGGGCCGCCTGGGTGGCCAGCTCCGCGGGAGGGAACCTGACCGACCCTTTGACCCGGACGAATCCATCTCCTTTGCCGGCCGAGGCGATTCAGGTCCAGTACACCAGCGTCTGGGGGGATCCGGAGCAGCCCGGCGCCGACCCGTTGCCGGTGATCGTGCGGGTCGATTGGCAGGAGAGGGGTAGGAATCGTTCGGCAATGGTCAATACCTTGGTGACACGAAGGTGAAAGAGGGGAGACAGGGGAAAGAGGGGAAACAGGGGAGACAGGGGGAACAGGGGAAAGAGGGGAAGGAGGGGAAAGAGAGGGTGAGGGCTCGCGGGTTTACGTTGACGGAGATGCTGGTGGCCTCCGCGATCGCCGCGGTGATGGGAGGGGTCTTGATCGCCGCTTTCAAGTCGGGGCAGAACTCCTGGTATTCGGGGGAGGCGAAGATGGCCGCCTCTTATGAGCTGCGGCGGGGGGTGGAGCATATGAGCCGGGAGATATGCTCCACTCGTTCCGATCAGGTGAATATTGCGGCGGATGGGAACTGGTACGGCACGCTCACCTTTCGAACCCCGGCTGACCTGGATCAGAACGGAACGGTGTTGGACTCCACCGGCGCGTTGGAATGGTCCGCCGATACGATCACTTATTCGTTGGTCGGGAGTCAGGTAGTCCGGACTAAGGGGGCTTCTACCCGCGTGCTGGCCAATGGAGTGCAGACGCTCCAGTTTCGCAGGACCTTAGCCAACCCGCAGGTGGTGGAGATCGGGATGACGGTCCAGAGGGCCCAGGGCGGTTTCCAGAGCCAGGGCTCGCTGACGACCCGAGTTCGGCTTCGAAACTGACAA
>CAZRTR010000022.1:9239-24971 GCA_964603095.1 uncultured Planctomycetia bacterium | reverse complement strand
TGGACACCTACGGCGGGTTCGGCCGGCACGGGGGCGGGGCCTTCAGCGGCAAGGATCCGACCAAGGTGGACCGCTCCGCCAGCTACATGGCCCGCTATATCGCCAAGACGATCGTGGCGGCGAAACTGGCCGACCGGTGCGAGCTGCAGCTGGCCTACGTGATCGGGGTGAAGGACCCGGTCTCCATCATGGTCAACACCTTCGGCACCGGAAAGGTTCCGGAGGAGAAGCTGGAGAAGGCGATCCGGCAGGCGTTCGATCTGACCCCGGCCGGGATCATCCGGGACCTGAAGCTGAGGCGTCCCATCTACCGCAACACCGCCGCTTACGGCCACTTCGGCCGCAACGAGAACGGCTTCACCTGGGAGGAGCTGGATAAGGTGGACCTGTTCAAGAAGGAGGTCTTTCGAACCGGTTCCCGGTCCGGCTCCAAGAGGAGGGGCCCAATCAGCCGGCGCAGGCCGGCTCGAGGGCAGGGACAAGGGCTCTTCTCTGAGAACGGCAGCGGCAGGGTCATTTCCACCGTCCGACCTTCCGTCCCTCCGACTCGGTAGGGGAATGAGCTCCGCCAGCGACGTATCCAACCGATCCCTCGCCCGGGCCGGCCGGGCCCGCGTCGAATGGGCCGGCCGCTTCATGCCGGTCCTGGACCAGATCCGCCGGCGGTTCGAGAGGCAGAAACCGCTCAAAGGGCTTCGGATCGGCTGCTGCCTGCATGTCACCACCGAAACGGCCCAGTTGGCCCATGCCCTCCGGGCCGGCGGAGCATCCGTTTCGATCTGCGCCTCCAATCCCCTCTCCACCCAGGACGACGTGGCGGCGGCGCTGGCGGCGGAGGGCTTCTCGGTCTATGCCCGACGAGGAGAGGATCGAAAGACCTACTACAGCCATATCCTTTCGATCCTGAAGACCCGGCCCCAGATCACGATGGATGACGGAGCCGACCTGGTTTCCACGATCCACCAGAAGTTTCGAGGTATGGCTCCCCAGATGATCGGCTCCACCGAGGAGACGACCACGGGGGTGATTCGCCTGAAGGCCTTAGGCCACCAGGGGAAACTCCTTTTCCCGGTGGTGGCGGTCAACGACTCCCAGACCAAGTTCCTGTTCGACAACCGGTACGGGACGGGCCAATCGACCCTGGACGGGATCATCCGGGCCACGAACCTGCTCATCTCGGGTCTGCCCGTGGTCATCTGCGGCTACGGCTGGTGCGGGCGGGGGGTGGCGATGCGAGCCAAAGGGTTAGGGGCCCACGTGATCGTCTGCGAGGTCAATCCGGTCCGGGCGCTGGAGGCGGTGATGGATGGCTACGAGGTGATGCCGATCTTAAGCGCCGCCTCAAAAGGGGGCCTGTTCATCACCGTGACCGGAGACATCAACGTGATCACCGAAGCGGCCTTTAGAAGGATGAAGGATGGTGCCATCGTGGCCAACAGCGGCCACTTCAACGTGGAAGTGGACCTGGCGTCCCTCAAGAGGATGAGCCGCAAGGTCCGGCAGGTCAAACCGCAGGTGGCCGAGTATATGCTCAACTCCAGTCGGAAGGGGGTTGACGGCAAGCGGATCCTTGTTCTTAGCGAGGGGCGGCTGGTCAACCTGGCCTGCGCCGAGGGACACCCGGCCGCGGTGATGGACATGAGCTTCGCCAACCAGGCCCTTTCGGCCGAGTGGCTCGTCCAGTCGAAGGGAAAACTGGCCCCCCAGGTTTACAAGCTCCCCGAGGAGATCGACCGCCAGATCGCGATGCTCAAGCTCAAGAGCATGGGGGTCTCCATCGATCGCCTCACCCCCGAGCAGGAAAAGTACCTCACCTCCTGGGAAGCGGGCACCTAAGCCACCGTTTTTCGGTTGACAGATTACTCTGTTCTGAGTAAGATCGTACTCTATACAGAGTAACTATGCTAGAAGCCATTTACCTGACGAAATCCAAAGTCCGCCGGAGACTGTTCGGGCTGCTCTTTTCCAGTCCTAAGAAGACCTATTATCTTTCAGAGTTGGCCCGATTGATCGGGACGTCTCCCGGAAACGTCCAGAGGGAACTCATCCCTTTTATCCGAGACCGGCTGATTCGTAGGGAAAAGAGGGGAAACCTTACTCTTTACCCCGTGAATCCGAGCCACGCCCTTTACCCGGAGCTTCGGTCCCTTATTCTCAAGACCTCAGGGGTTGAAGCCCGGCTCAGAGAACTGGTGAACGGAAAGCCCGAAATTCAACTGGCCATCCTTTATGGCTCCTTCGCAAAGGATGCGGAAAAGGGGGAGAGTGATATCGATCTCCTCCTGGTCGCCGACCAGGAAACCGGTCGTTTTTACAAAGAGATTTCCCACCTGGAGTCCTTTTTTGGACGGGAAATCAATCCCACCATCTACTCTTCCCAGGAATTCAAGAAGAAGCTCACGCAGAAAGACGGCTTTGTGGCGCATCTTCTCAAGGAGCCGTATCGGGTCCTCAAGGGGGACCTCCATGACTATCGAGCCGGGCGTTCCCGAAGAACTTAGGGCGAGCTTAAAACCTTGCCCCGTTGATTTTCATGCGGCCGGGAACCTGTTGAAGCGGGGCCGGAAGGATCTGGACTCTGCTCGGGTGATCGGCCCTTCCGATCCGGAAGAGGCCTACGCCCTCATCTATAATTGCATGTTGCACGTGGGCCTAGCTTATATGGCGGTTTCCGGTGTCCGCCCCGACATCCGGGGGAAACATAAAACCGTGATCCACTACATGGCCCATGTCTTAGGGAAAGAGTACGAAGACCAAATGCATCTTGAGTTCAAGTCTCTAGCGCAACACCTGGTATCCTGGTCCACCCAGGAGAAAGGAGTTGCGCGAGATGCCCAGTTACACGAGATTGACCCTCGCCGAACGCGAGGAGATCAGCCGCGAGCTGGCGGCAGGGAGTCGTCTGCGAGCGATTGCTCGGCAGCTCGGACGCGCCCCCAGCACCATCGGACGGGAATTGCGCCGAGCGGAGCGAACCCGGAGCACCTACCGGGCCACGCGAGGCCAGCACGTCGCGAGACGAGCGGCCCAGCGCAGGCCTCCTACTGCTCCTCCGATCGAGCCAGCTCCCAAACCTTCCGTTAAGCCCCCTCCAGAACCGCTTGTCGGGGATCCCCAGATTGTGGAGGAGCTCATAGGAAGCAGAGTCCGTATACTCTCTTATACAGGCCCGACCGGGACGTTTACCTTCTCTCCTCAGTTAGAAGAGGGACGGGCGACACTCTCTTTGGACCTTCAAGATCTGCGTCTGGGTTTTAACGAACCTTGGGTACTGCCTTTGCCTGGGCTGGCCAAACAGTTGGAGCGGGGCGCTGGACCGAGGGAGCTTTTGGATCTCGACCCATCGGTTCCTGGCAATGAACCGCTTAAGGAGATGATCGCTTGGGCCTCCGGGCTGCAAGGCATCTTGGAGAAAGAGCGGATCGAGCGGATCTTCGGAGGGGTGGATCTGGTTTTCGGGTTGATGACCAACGAGGCGTTGTCGTATTTGACGGATGAGGATCTAAAGGTATTGGGAGAAGCTGTAGGCAAGGCCTATGAACGGACTCAACTGCATGAGACAGAAAGCTGGAGAATAGTGGAGAGAACTGAGGAACTGGCTACCCGATACTTCGGTCAGAAAGTCGCCCTGGGAATTTTCCTGAAAGAAGGCTGCGGCGTTTGTCGGCATCGGGCGCTTCTGTTCCGTGACCTGGGGAAAGCCGCGGGCCTTATCGTGTTGCCCCGGAGAGGAGAGGTAGACGCGCGCAGGCACACATGGAATGAAGTGGTGACATCCCAGGGAGAGCGCTTTCTTATCGACCTCTCCTATTCTCCCCGGATAGTTCCGCTTTTCGAGGATCCGTTGCGGGAGCTTTATTGGGAGTCGGTTCCAGCCGTGGAGCGGGAACTGTCAACGAAAGACGTGGTGGCTATCTTAGGATCCTTGCCGGATCGGGAAGGGTTTGGGCTGACACTCTGGCCTGCGGTGACGCGGGTACTTGGGTTCACCGGCTCCCTTGCTGGAACAGTTCGAATTGACACTACTCGCCTTGATGCGGCGAAGGTCCAGGCGATTTTGGGGAAGACTTTCCGTGTCAAGGAAGGTAAGTTGGTCGACCCCAGCGGCTTGGAGGAGGCAGCTTTGAGCAGAGTGGCCGATTTCTTCCGGGCGATGGCGGTGGAGGCGCCGAGGGGATTGACGCCGGTTGTGATCGGAGCAGGATTGGAAGAACGTTATCCGGAACTCAAGGTCTTTGCGAGCGTGAAGACAGCCCCCGTTCTTCTGAGCCGCGGCGATCCGGTCGAGGACGTGGCCACGCTCATCGCCTGGGATGCTCGTCAGATCGTCTTTGCCGGGCTGGAGGAGCAGGCGGGACGGCTGATCCCGATCGCGGATCGGGCCGGGATCACGGTGACCCGCGTGGTGACTCCTGGAAGTCAAGAGTTCACCCCGTTTTTCCTAACGGTTGTCTCAGAAGCTGCTGGTTTGGAGGAGGCCGCGGTCGCTGCGCGGGAAGATTTCGGTCGGTTCCTGGACGACGTAGCGGCCCTGCGCGGCCAGGTGTAGCTTTAGGCGGCTTTCAGTCGGGAGTTTACGCGAGGCGGCGCCAGGTGAGGCGCAGGCCGATGATGGAGAAGGTGATCGGCACCGCCCAGGCGGCGAGGAGGGGAGGCAGCCAGCCCCCTTTCCCCAAGGCGATCGCCAGCGCATTCATCCCGTAGAAGGCCAGGCCTACCCCGAGCCCGAGACTTAAACCCAGGGCCGTCCCGCCCCGGACCGGCTGGATGGCGAACGGAATCCCGACGAGGGTCAGGACGAAGCAGGCGAAGGCGGCCGCCGGCTTGGCGTAAAGATCGACTCTCAGTTTCCGGATGGTGGCCCCGCCGGCCGCCTCCAGCCGCTCGATGTAACGAGCCAGGTCCCGCGTGTTCATGAAGATCGCCTGCGATTCCGCCTTGGCCAGAACCTCAGGGCGGTCCCCCGCCTGGATGATCTTATGCTCGAATGGGACCGGGCGGCCCACGGCCCGCCCGTGGGAATCGAATTGGAGGATCGTCCCGTTCAAGAACCGCCACTGGGATCCGGTCCAGACCGCCGATTGAGCGGTGATCTTGCGCTGCAAGCGCAGGTTGGGCCCATGCTGGAGGATCACGATCCCCTCCATCGTCTTGTCCACCGGATCGAAGGTCCGGGCATAAAGGAGGGTATGGCCCAGGCCGTAGGCGGCCAGATGCTGGATCGTCTTCAAGACCCGGTGCGGTTTTCCGCCACCAAGCTTGGCGGATCCGCCAAGTTCTTTGGCGGACTTCGGGTTATCCGGTTTGGCCGATTTTTCGGAGTCGGCCGAGGGCCGCTCCAGCCGGTTGGATTTGAACGAATCGGTCACCAGCGCCGCTTCCGGCACCACCGCCTCGTTTAAAACCAGCACCAGGGCGGAGGTGAGCAGCCCCATCCAGAGCAGCGGCCGCACGATCCCGAAGGGGCCGACACCGGAGGCCCGCATCGCCATCAGCTCCTGATGGCGGTTGAAGTTTCCCAGCGTGTAGAGGGTCGCCATGAGGCAGGCGAAAGGGGCCACCTGCACGAAGATGAGAGGAATCATCGTCAGGTAATAGTGGGCCAGTTGGTCCGGCGGGATCCGGTTGCGGAGGATCTCGTCCAGGTGCCCCAGCAGATCCAGCGCCAGGTACATGCCGACGAAGATCCCCAAGCACCAGGCCAGGGGTCCCAAGTAGGCCCGTAAGGTGTAGCGCTCGAGGATCTTCACCTTTTAGAGGCGCGCCACAGCAGAAGCGCTCCGAGGACGAAAAGGACTCCGTTGCCCAGCCACAGGGCCGCCGCCGGCGGAAGCCACCCTTTCTGGGCCAGGCCCTGGCCGGCGACCAGGAACAGATAATATCCGAGGAAGACCAAGACCGACAATCCTAACCCGACCGACCGCTGGGCCCGCCGGGTGGTGATTCCCAAGGGGAACCCGATCAGCATGAAGGCGAAAGGGGAGAAGGCCATGGCGATCCGGCGGTGCTGCTCGATCTTGAGAGGGGTCGGGTCGATCCCCTGGGATCGCAGGCGCTCCTGCTCCTGCTCCAGTTGGTCTTGGCTCATGTCCTTCGGTTTCCTGGCCAGATTCTTCGGGTCCTGGCCCTCCTTCAGGGTCAGGTTCATCGAGTAGCTGGCGAACTCCAGCTTGTAGAACTTGGAGGGATCGCCGGGGTCCGGCTCATCGGCCGAGCCCTCGTACAGCTTTAAGACCACCCGACGCTCCGCCGGCATCGGGATGAACTCCCCCCGCTCCGCCACGATCGTCCGGGTGGGGTACCCCTCCCGGGGCTCGTAGATCCGGATCTTGGAGAGCTTGTTTCCTTCGACACCGTAGATGAACAGGATGTACGGCTTAAACTCCTTGATGAAGGTGCCCGGCTCCAGGAAGGCGGTCGGATTCCGGATCCCGATCTCGGCCAGGAGTTGCCGGGTGGCGTAGTGGCTCCAAGGGACGATCCGATCGTTGATCGGAATCAGCCCCAGCGAGAGGATCCCCCCCACCGTCAGCACAGGAATCGCCAGCGCGATCAAGCTCACGCCGGAGGTTCGCATCGCCAGGATCTCCCGGTCGCTGGAGAGTCGCCCGAAGGCCAGCAGCGTTCCGGTCAGGGCGGCCATCGGAACGGTGTGGGAGAGCAACGTCGGAACCAGGAGCCCAAACATCTGGAAGATGGAGAAGACCGGCACCCCCTTGTTGATCAGAAGGTCGGCCAGCTTCACCAGGTTTCCGACCAGGAGGATGAAAGTGAACAGCACCAGCGCCATTACCATCGGCTGGATGAGTTCTTTGAGGAGGTATGTCCGGAGGATCTTCACCGGATTTCAGCCACGGGCTACCGTCGCCGCGGTGACACAAGCCGCGCCGGACCGCTTGAGCAGGCGGGCGCAGGCGTCGACAGTGGCCCCGGTGGTAACCACATCATCGACCAGGAGGAGCCGGAGGCCCCGGACCGCCGGACACCGGAGCTCAAAGGCGCCCCGCATGTTCTTCAGACGCTGGGAGCGGGACAGCTCCGCCTGCGGGAGGGTCGGCTTGCGACGTTCCAGAAGGCCGCACAGGAGCGGCAGACCCAGTCGATCCCCCAGTTTCCGGGCCAGGATCTGGGCCTGGTTGAAACTCCTTTCCCTCAGGCGGGTCGGATGGAGAGGAACCGGCACGACCGCATCGGCCGGATCGACCCCCAAGCGGCTGGTCACCGCCTGGGCCATCGACTCCGCGAGGAAAGAGGCCAGTGAAAGACGGCCCTGGTACTTGAACGCCAGGATCAGATCCCGGATCAGGCCCTCGTAGCGGAAGGGGCTGATGACCGGGAGACAGCCACGCCCGCTGAAGAAGGGAGGGGAAAGCCGGGGCAGTCCTTGAAGGCAGGGAGGGCATATCGGCTCTGCCGGCTCCAGGTTCAGGGGGGCTTTGCATCCCAGGCAGACCCTGGGTAACAGGAGGGATCGGATTCCGAGAATGAGATCTTGCATGACCCCGCCACCTGATTTGTTTGCCATGGGCAAACCGGCCCCTCCGGGGCCGATCCCACCCTTTTGGGGTGGGATGAAATCAGGTGGTGGGGTCATGGGGGCCACCATACCATCGGCGGCTCCCGCCTGTCAACGCGCCCCCCTATCTTGACAAAGGGAACCGGAGGGCTATAATGACTCCATATTGGACCCCCAGCTCTTTCACCTGTTCTATCGTCTGCTTCACCCCGCTTGTTGGGGTGGAACGTGGGGATGGGTGACCCGCCTGGGGGACCCCAGGGTCATGATCCCGCTGACGGTCTTGGGGCTCCTGGAAACGACCATCCGTTGGTTCCGGGTTTCCAAGCGGGTCGAAGAAAAGAAAAAACTGTTTTTCCTCCCTTGGCTCGGGGTAGGGATAGCGGGCCAGCTGACCGGCGAGTTGAAGGAGCTGGTCGGCAGGCCCCGACCCCTGGAGGTTTACCCTGAGCTGGGGTGGGCAGTGGTGGATCCGGGGCGTTCGTTCCCTTCCGGCCATGCCACGTTGGCCTTTGCGCTGGCCGGATGCTTGACGGTTCGATGGCCCCGGGCTCGTGTCGTTTGGATCGGCTTGGCCACGTTGGTGGCTTTGTCGCGCATCGGGGTGGGAATGCACTGGCCAAGCGACCTGATTGCAGGGGCAGGGATTGGTTGGGGTCTGGTCGTTGGTTTGGCGTGGGCTGAGCGGCGGCTTCGGTCGAGGCGCTGCGGCTAAACGATGAGTCGGATTTGAATAGAGAAGGAGGAGTGAGGAAAATGTATCGCTTGTGGTGGATGGTGGGAGTTCTTATGGTGTCCCTTTCCCTTATGCCGGTGGGGAGTCAGGCCGCGGAACATGGAGGGCAGGAGCATGCCGGCGAAACAACGGCTCCTTCGGATATGACCCAGGAGCAGGTGGAGACGACTCCGGCCGCCGGGGATGTGACCGCATCGGCGGCGATACCGGCTCCGGAGGCAACCCCCGTGCCGGCACCCGCACCGGCGACGCCGACTCCGGCCGCTCCGCCGGCTTTGAAGCCGATTGTGATCACCTTCAGCGGCGACCTGACCGCGGTGAATTCCGGCGCCACACCGGCCGGCATCACCGTGCAGGATCGATACGGAGTGAAGAAGGAAATCTCCCTCCCCGCGGAGGCGAAGATCGCGCAGGGAGCTAGTCCGAAATCCCTGGCGGATCTGAAGGTCGGGGACAAGGTGACGGTGGAGTACACCTACGACGTGACGACCGGCAAGCGGACCGCCCAGTCGATCGCGATCGGGGAGTCCACTCCAACCGCTGGTTAACAAGTCATAGATACCGCCGGGGGCTGGAGTAAGGGGGCCCCAACTCCGGTCCCCGGTTTTTTATCTGCAGACGTGACGTATCCTGTTTCCGCCAAGCCGCGGCTTAAAGTGGGGCAGATCCTCCCCCTGGAGGTGGAGCGGCTCTCCGCCAAGGGGCAGGGGGTTTCCTCCTTTGGGGGCCAAGAGATCCTCGTCCGTCAGGGCCTTCCCGGCGATCAGCTCCAAGCCCGATTGACGAAGGTGCGGCCTTACGGGATCGAGGCCCAAATCCTGGAGATCCAGAGGCCTTCCCCGGCGAGGGTGACGCCTCGGTGCGCGCATTTCGGGCCGTGCGGGGGCTGCGATCTGCAGCACATGGACTACCCGCAGCAAGTTCAGTGGAAGCTGGAGAACCTGGAGGCGGTCCTGGCCCAAGAAGGGGGCTTGCGGTCGATCCCGCCGATCGAGGTGGTCCCGATGGAAGATCCCTGGGGTTACCGGAGCAAGATGGAATTCAGCTTCGGGCAGGAGGGGGACCGGATCACTCTGGGGCTGCACCAGCGGGGCAGCTTCCAGCGGATTGTCGATATCACCACCTGCCACATCGCGCCCCCAACGGTGTCGGAACTGCTGGGCGCGATGAGAGAGACGGCCGGCCGCTTTCCTTTGAAGTCGTACAATCCGAAAATCCACCAGGGATTCTGGCGCTACGCCGTGGTCCGGTCCAGCCGCCACGCCGGAGAGTTAATGCTGCTGGTGGTGACCAACGAGGGTTCCCGGGAGCCGATCGACGCCCTCGCCGTTGAACTGCCCAAGCGGGTCCCCACCCTGAAGAGTCTTTACTGGGGGGTTTCCACCCGGGTTTCGGACGTGGCTTTGGCCGAGCGGCTCTCCTTCATCTGGGGACAGGAGATGCTGGAGGATCGGATCGGGGATCTTCGGTTTGTCATCCGGCCGACCAACTTCGTCCAACCGAACCTGATCCTGGCCTCCCAGATCTACCGGTCGATCCAGAAGCGGGCTCAGTTGACCGGGAACGAGGTGGTCTACGACCTGTACTGCGGAATCGGGCTGATCGCCCTGTTTCTGGCCCACGGGTGCCAAGCCGTCTACGGCGTGGAATCGGAACCGGAGAATGTGGCCCAGGCGGACCAGAACGCCCGCTTGAATGGGCTGACCAACGCCTCCTTCCTCTGCGGGAAGGTGGAGGATCTCCTGCGCGGCCGGGCCTTGTTCAAGGCCGGGCCGCGGCCGGATCGGATTGTGGTGGATCCTCCCCGAGCCGGGTTGCACAAGGAGGTCTACGCTCCTCTCCTGAGCGCCCAGGCGCCGGTTCTGATGTACCTGTCCTGCAACCCGGTGAGCTTGGCCCGGGACTTGAAGATCCTCTTGGAACGGGACCCCGGCTATCGGGTGGAGGCGGTGGAGCTGTTTGACTTCTTTCCGCACACCACCCATGTGGAGGTCCTCGTCACCCTGCGCCGCTAAAAAAAGCTGCTATACTAAAGAGAGGTGCCATGAAACAGGACGGGAATCTCAAAGAGGCGAAGATCTTCTCGCTGGTCCTGATCCCCCTCCTGGGTCAGTACGTGGTGACCCTGGAGGAGCTCGGAGGCCAGCGGCTGATCCCGATCTGGATCGGGGTCAACGAAGGCAACGCCATCGGGCTTAAATTGCAGGGGGAGCAGCTCCCTCGCCCCATGACCCACGACCTTTTGTCCAACATGCTGGAGATCCTGAACGTGAAGGTGGAGAAGGTGGTGGTGACCGATCTGAAGGACGGCACCTACTACGCGATGGTCGTGCTGGCCAACGGCTCCCGCCGGTACGAGGTCGATTCCCGCCCGTCGGACGCCATGGCCCTGGCGGTGAGAACGGCCAGCCCCATCTACGTGGATGAGAAGGTCCTCAAGAAATGTCCCGTCATCATGAAGCCGATCTCCGAGGACGAGGTGGACAAGTTCAAGAAGGACCTGCAGGGTTTAAAGCCGGAGGATTTCTTCAAGGGGCTGGAGGAAGGAAAGCCCGGCCCGGAAGAAGGGATCCCTCCTCCCCCCACTCAAGAGTAACTACTCCAACCGTTTCGCGATTTCGATCCCTAGACGCTGGGCGACATCCACCTTCGGAAGCAGGTGTCTCCTCGCCCGGATCACCAGCCGAACCGTCGATCCGGTCAGCTCCTCCAGCGTCACCACCACATCCGCCTCCCGGATCCGGGCGTCGATCCGACCGGAGCCAGAGTCCTGCTTCTTGAGGCGGCCTTGGCTTTTCGTCTCCTCCAAGCAGGCGGCCCAGACCTCCTGCCGGGACCGATCCAGGTCGATCGTCACCGAGTCGCGGCTGACCGCGTAGCCGGCCACCGCCCCGGCGGTGGCCAGGAGAACCGGCGCGCACCCCGATAGAAAGACAGCGATAAGAATTAAGGGGTAAGGATTAAATTTGGTGTGCTCATCTTTAGTCATGTATACTCCGAAGATGGATCCATTCTAGCACGGAGGGGCCATGGCGATCATTCGACTCATGGAAGAGGGGGAGGCGCAGGGCAAGGTGAAGGAGGTCTTCGACCAAATCAAGGAGACCTTGGGGGTTCCGTTCGTCCCCCAGCTGTTCCGGGCCTTGGGGCACAAGCCGGAGCAGCTGGAGGCGATCTGGACCCAGGTGAAGGGGCTGTTCGGGTCCGGAGCCCTCGACGTCAAGACGAAGGTGCTGGCCGCGTTGGGGGTCGCCGCGGCGCAGCGGTGTCCCTATTTCATCAACATCCACGGGGCTGCCTTGAAGCGATTGGGGGCGACCGACGAGGAGATCGCGGAGCTGCTGGAGGTGGCCAGCTTGTCGACGGCGTTGAACACCTTAGTGATCGGACTGGCTCTCGAACCGGAGCTGTAAAGCGGACGGCTTAACACGATGAACAAGAAGCCGACAGCTACACTTACCCCTCAGACCTCCGTACCGATTCCGCCATTGCCGCTTCCAGGGTTAAAGCCGATCCGGGCGGCCAAGGAGATCTGCCGGGATTTCGCCCGGGGCTCGGCGAGGGAATGGGTGATTGTGAACGGGATCGGAGGGTACGCCTCCTCCACCATCTCAGGGATGAACACCCGCCGCTACCACGGGCTTTTGGTGGCGGCGTTGCGCCCGCCGGTAGGGCGGATCGTCACCTTGTCCAAGGTGGAGGAGACCCTCGCCACGCCGTCCGCGCGGCATGAACTTTCCACCAACCAATATGGGGGGGTCGTCCATCCGGAAGGATACCGTTACCTGGTGGAGTTCCGCCTCGATCCCTGGCCGACTTTCCTGTACCAGATCGGGGAGCTCCTACTGGAGAAGTCGGTCTTCCTCCTGCCCGGCGAGAATGCCGTCGTCGTCGGCTATCGCCTGCATGCGGGGCCGGGTCCGGTCGAGTTGGCGGTCCGGCCCCTGGTGGCGATGCGGGATTTCCGGTGGGTCTCCGAGGAGAACGACACCTTCAAGGGGAAGGTGGAGCAGGGATCCGGATCGATCACGGTGCGCCCCTACGAGGCGCTGCCGCCCTTGGTGATCCATCACACGGCGGAGTTGGTGGAGGTCTCCCCTTGCTGGTACAGGAGCTTCGAGTACCTCCAGGAGGAGAGAACGAACGGGACACGGGCTCGGGAGGATCTCTGGTCGCCGGGACTTTTGCGATACCTTCTGAGAGTGGGGGAATCCTGCGCCCTGGTCGCTTCCACCGGGCGCAAGGGGATGGCGGAGCTGGCGTTTCATCAGAGGCGGGTGGAGAACACACAGACGGTCCAGGCCCAGACCACCAGACCCCCCGGCGATGGGCCGCTCGCCGCCCGTCTTGGCTGGACAGCCGACAGCTTTATCGCTCACGCTCCGGCCCCTGAGAGAGGAACATTCCTGGTCGCCGGGTTTCCCTGGTTTGCCCCCTGGGGGAGGGACGCGTTGATCGCTCTGCCGGGCCTGACGCTCGTTCCCAAGCGGTTCGACCTGGCCCGGGAGATCCTGGAGACCCTGGCCCGGCAGGTGAAGGACGGCCTGATTCCGGTCCGGGTGGGAGAGGAGGACGGCCTTCCCGAGTACGACTCGGCCGACACCTCCCTCTGGTTTTTCTGGGCGGTCTGGCACTATTGGAAGGCGACCCGGGACATTAAATTTATCGCCAAGAAACTGCTCGATCCGATGCGGGAGATCCTGGAGCATTACCTGGAAGGAACCCTGTTCGGGATCGGGATGGACGAGGATGGGCTGATCCTGCTTCCGGATGAGGAACTGCCGCTGACCTGGATGGATGCCCGGCTGCCCAGCGCCAACGCTCAGGTTCCGGGCAAGGCGGTCACCCCCCGCTCCGGGAAACCGGTGGAGGTCAACGCCCTCTGGTACTGCGCCTTGAATATCATGGCGGTCATCGGGGAACGGCTGGGCTTGAAGCGCACCAGCACCTACGTTCGGTTAAGCCGTCTGGTGCAGCAGAACTTTGTGAAGAACTTCTCCAACCCGCAGGGATTTCTGGTCGACCGGATTGGCCACGGCCAAGAGGATTTTTCGATCCGGCCGAACATGCTGATCGCCGCCGGCTTGCCGTTTAGCCCGGTTCCCAAGATGCATGCCGCCCGGATCCTCGATGTAGTGGAGAAGGAGCTGCTCACTCCCCTCGGCGTTCGTTCCTTGAGCCCGCAGGATCCCCGGTATCGGGGCCGCTACGCCGGCGATCTCAAGGATCGAGCCCAGGCCTACCACCAGGGGACGGGCTGGGCCTGGCTGCTCGGGCCCTACGTCAGCACCGTGGCCAAGGTCCGGCGCCTGACCTCCGCGACTCAGCAGCATATTCGCCGGCAACTGGAACCGTTTGTCTCCCATCTTGAAGAGGGAACGCTGGGCAGCGTCTGCGAGATCTTCGACGGGGATCCACCCCACGCGCCGCGCGGCGGCCCTTCCCAGGCCTGGTCGGTGGGGGAGCTCCTCCGCGCCCTTCACGAAGCCAAGTTGACCGACCTATAGGTCGACTATACTTGTATATGTGGAGCATGTGAGTTTCTGAGTATCTGAGTTTGTGAGTATCTGAGAGTTCGGGTCGCTCGGTATGGGAAAGAGGGAGGGGTTTGATTTTCAGCGGCTGGATGTGTACCAGCGAGCAATTCGGTATGTGAAAATGATGTACGAACTTGCCAGAGCATTTCCACAACACGAGCAGTTTGGGATGATGGCTCAACTGCGCAGAGCGGCAGTGTCGATCCCAGCTAACATTGCAGAGGGATCCGGTCGATATTCCTCGAATGAACGTCGGCAGTTCTATCGAACTTCTCGGGCCTCGATTTTTGAGTGTGTGGCCCTCCTGGAAGTGGCTTTCCATGAGAAGTATCTCGACGACACCCAGTGGCAGAGAGCATATCGAGAATCGTTAGAGCTATCTCAGATGCTTAGCGGGCTGATCCGCTCACTCCCGTGACAATTTTTTCACTCAGTCACTCAGATACTCAGTTACTCAGATACTTCTCCAACCGGCGCGGATTGACTTTGCTGGAAGTCGTGCTGGCGGCGGCGCTGGTGGGAATCGTGGGGCTTGCCTTCGTCGCGCTCTACCCGGCCGCGAATCGGTACCTGCTCCAGAGCAGCGAGTTCGCAACGAATCAGGGGGAGGCCGGCTTCGCGATGGAGCATATGCGCCGCCACCTCCTGCGTGCGACGGGTGTGTTGAATCCCACCGTAGGGAATTCGAGTAGCTCGATACAATTTACATGGCAGCCCACCTTAACGTCGAACGCCACCTCTAGCTATCAGTTGAATCCAGCCGACAACACCCTATTGGAGTTTCAATCAAATATCGGTGCAGCATGGGAGCCGATCGCCCGCCATGTCGTTGGGCTTACCTTTGGCCATCCCAACAAGGCCCAGGTGAAGATCACACTCCAGGTCCAGCAAACCAATCTTCCCGGGCAGCCCACGCTCCCTACGCCGTTCGAGTTGAACACGACGGTCACGCTACGGGGGGTCCCTAGCCCCTCTAGCCCTTGATGAGCCGTCCATCGAGTCGAGGCGTTGCGATGCTCACCGCGCTGATCGCGGCCCTGCTGGTGTCTCTCACGGCGGCGATCGTGCTGAAACTGACCTACCAGCGGTTCCACCTGTCGAAGTTTGGCTCCGGAAGCGGCGAGGCCTTTCGGGCCGCGGAGGCGGGAGTCCTATATGCCCGTGCGCGGCTGGGTGTGGACACCTCGTACACGGATGGAAATTTCCCAGGAGTGACCGGATTTTCCAATGTGGTCAAGGCGGCGAAAGATGCGAGCGGCAGCCAACGGGAATACATCGTCACCTCCGGCGACCCCAATGTTTCCAATCCCGACCTGGTTGACTCGACCCTCCAGATGGGGGGCAGGCACGTCACCGTCTACATTCTGTATCGGGGAACAGGGGCGGTGCCCGAATTCAAGATCCGGGCTACTTGCGACTATGCGACGGCTCAGGAAGGTTTCTGATAGCGGCGTTACTCTGCTGGAGATCCTCCTGGCGATGCTGATCCTGGGGCTCGTCACCGCCGGGATCTTCACCGCCTTCGTCTTCAGCCGGCAGGTCAGCTACCGTTCGGAAGGGGAGCTGGCAGTGCAGGGCTATATTCAGCAACTGGCCGATGATCTTCGCAAGGTCGTTTCCGTTCCACCCGGCAGTCCTGGGTTAGGGTTGGAGCCGGGGATTTACTACGATCCAAATGCAGATTACGACCCGAATACCTCGGGTAGCCAGGGTCCGAATAATCCGTGCGGGGCAACCCTTCACTCTGTTTTGCCTTCGCCTTTAGGATCTTCGGCGGCGATTACTCGTTATCAGATCCGCTGGAGGTATTACGTAGAGGACCACAAGACTCGGACGGAGAGTCCTTGTAACGATCCTAACAATCCACCCCGAGGAAGGAAGTTTACGCCGGCGACCGATCTCAATGGAGATGGAGATACCAACGACCCGGGGGAAGATGAACC
>CAZRTR010000022.1:0-9139 GCA_964603095.1 uncultured Planctomycetia bacterium | reverse complement strand
GGGCCGAGACGATGGAGCTGGTCACCTACTATCCCTCCGCGATCTCCGATTTCGACCGGATCAACATGAACCGAGGTACCGTCGGATTGGGCTACAAAGGCACAGCGGACACGGACCTCTTGGACGGCACATTGTCGGTTTCAGGAACGGTTCGGATTGGAACCGGGACGGTCGCTCCGAACCCCACTTCCAAGCTGCACATCGCCGGTAACGAGTCGACGATTGCTGGCCAGGATCGGGCCCAGATCCGGCTTCAGGATACCGGAGCGGGACAGCAGTGGACCTTCAACGTTTTCGGGAGCGCCTCTCAGGAGGGGGCCGGAAAATTCGGCATCAACCAGGTGGGCAGCGGGAACAGATTCCTCATTGACACCACCGGCAACGTCGGGATTGGGACGGTGACCCCTCTCTCGGGACTCCACATGGAGGTCCCCCGCTGGGCGTATAGCTTCGCCACCGGTCCGATCATTGGCGCCGTGCCCAACTCCAACGACAGCCCGGGAATCCAGTTCTTCAACGACCAGGGCCGGCTCCGGGGGGCCTTGGGGACCTCCTCCAGCGCGAGTGGGCAGTGGTCGCGGGATGCCCAGCCCGGGGACGTGGTCTTAAGGGCCTCCCCCGGGAGATTACTCTTTGTCACCGATACGCTGGATATCACTCCCAGCCAGGCTCCCTCGGTTAATCCCGGCACTGCGTACCCCACCCGAATGCTCATCAATACGGCTGGCAACGTTGGGATCGGAACGACCACGCCCACCCTGCATCCGAGCGGTCTGCCAGGGAACCTGGACGCCAACGACGCTTGGATTCGGGCGGCCAACGGCGGACTAGGCCGATGGGCAAGCCAGTTGGGCGGAGCGAAGGCGATGGCTAAATTGAGGAGAAACACTTTCCAGACTATTCCCGGCAGTGATGCAATCGTAAAGATCAACTTTGATACGGAGGACTTCGATACGGGAGGAATGGGGGATCCTTCCAACAGCCGCTTTGTGATTCAGCAGACAGGGGTTTATCTAGTGACAGGCAGTTGGTGGTGCGCTGCAGCCGCGGGGGATGATATCTACGCTTACATTTACAGGAATGGGGCTGCCATAGTTGCTGGAGGAGAGAGCGTCGATATTCCCTTTAATAACCGGCCGGGATATGCCGTTGTAACCGATGTCTTGGCATTAAATTCAGGGGACGTCATCGAGATGTATGTGAGTCAAGAGGATAACAGTTCTGACTCTACGATGACTGCGATTGCCTTCCAGCCTCGGATGACCGTTATTCGCCTCGACTAACTCCTGGTTGCCCGCTGAGCGGTTCAAATCTCAAGTTGCCCTCCGATTTTTTGTGATACAATAGCCCCTCTTAAGTCCATTTTTCTATGAAGAAGGACGAGCGGGTTCACCTTTCGGAGAATAACCAAGAGCCGACCTCGATGGGATCCTCGACGACCAATCCGGAGAAGGCCAGCATCGCCTTAGGCGGCAAGACGCTGGAGTTTTCCGTCATCGTCGGATCGGAGCAGGAGAAGGGGATCGATATCTCCCGGCTTCGGGAGGAGACCGGCGCGGTCACCCTGGACCCCGGCTTCGGGAACACCGCCTCCACCTTAAGCGCCATCACCTTCCTCGACGGAGAGAAAGGGATCCTCCGCTACCGGGGGATCCCGATCGAGCAGCAGGCCGAGTACGCCACCTACTCGGAGACGGCCTATCTCCTGATCTACGGGCATCTGCCCAGCCCGCGGGAGCTGGAGCAGTTCACGAACCGGATCTCGGAGCGGTTCGCCCTGCCGGAAGGGATGGAGCGGTTCTTCGACCTGTTCCCCAAGACGACCCATCCGATGGCGGTCCTCTCCTCGATGACGGCGGCCCTCTCCGGCTATTACCCTGACTTGACCCACCCGGGCCCAACCCGGGAGGAGATCGACGCGATCATCCTGACGCTGTTGGCGCAGGTTCCGCCGATCGCCGCTTACGGCTACCGGCGCCAGCACGGGCTGCCGCTCATTCCACCCCGGAGGGATCTGTCGCTGGTGGCCAATTTCCTCCACATGCTGTTTGGATCTCCCGGCGGCCAATCGCAGCCGGATGAGGTGGTGGTCAAGGCGCTGCGGCAAATCCTGATCCTGCACGCCGACCATGAACAGAACTGCTCCACCTCCAGCGTCCGCCTGGTCGGCTCCTCCCGATCCAACGCCTTCGTGGCGATCTCCGCCGGGATGGGGGCTCTCTGGGGGCCGCTGCACGGAGGGGCGAACCAGGCGGTGATCGAAATGCTGGAGGAGATCCACCGCAACGGAGGAGACTTCGCCAAGTACATCGGGATGGCGAAGGACAAGACCTCTGGTTTCCGGCTGATGGGATTCGGGCACCGGGTTTACAGGAGCTTCGATCCCCGAGCCAAGATCCTTAAAGGCGCCTGCGACAAGGTGCTGGGCCGGTTGGGCGTCCAGGATCCGCTCTTGGATCTGGCCAAACGGCTGGAGGAGGTGGCCCTGAGGGACGACTACTTCATCTCCCGCAAGCTGTACCCGAACGTCGACTTCTACAGCGGCATCATCCTCAGGGCGATCGGCATCCCGACCGACCAGTTCACCGTGATCTTCGCCATCGGGCGTTTGGCCGGGTGGCTGGCTCACTGGAAGGAGATGCTGGAGTCCCCTGGATTCCGGATCGGCCGGCCCCGGCAGATCTACACCGGCCCGACCGAGCGGAAGTACGTCCCTCTGGCCCAGCGAAGCTGATTCGATGCGTCCGAAGGTTGCCGTCATCGGCGCTGGGAACGTGGGTGCCACCTGCGCCCAGCGGATCCTGGAACGGCGGCTGGCCGACGTGGCGCTGGTCGACATCGCCGAGGGGCTGGCGGCCGGCAAGGCGCTCGATCTGGCGCAGGCCGCCCCGCTGGAAGGGCACGACGGCCAGATCACCGGCTCCACCGGCTACGAGGTGATTCGGGGCGCCCAGGTGGTGGTGGTGACCGCGGGGCTCGCCCGCAAACCGGGGATGTCCCGCAGCGACCTGCTGGAAGCCAATGCCAAGATCCTCCAGTCGATCGTCCCTTCCGTCGTTGCCCAGGCCCCCCAGGCGATCCTGATCGTGGTGACCAACCCGTTGGATGCGATGACCCATCTATGCTGGCGGTTGAGCCGTTTCCCGAAGGAGCGGGTGATGGGGATGGCCGGTGTCCTGGATTCTGCCCGCCTGCGTTACTTCGTGGCGCAGCGGCTGAAGGTGTCGGTCAAGGAGGTGCAGGCCCTGGTTCTGGGGGGGCATGGGGACAGCATGGTTCCGCTTCCTCGCTACACCACCGTCGGCGGCGTTCCGATCACCGATATCTTTTCCCCTGCCGACATCCAGCAACTCATCCAGCGGACCCGCGAGGGTGGGGCGGAGGTGGTGAGGATGCTCAAGAGCGGATCGGCCTTCTACGCGCCGGCCAGCTCGGCGGCAGACATGGCGCAGGCGATCCTCAAGGATGAACATCGGATCCTGCCTGCTTGCGCCTATCTGAGCGGCCAGTTCGGATTGAAGGATATCTTCTGCGGAGTCCCGATCCGGCTGGGGGAGAAAGGGGTGGAGGAGATCATCGAGGTCTCCTTGACTTCGGAAGAGACGGCCGCCCTTCAGGCCTCGGCCCAGGGGGTCCTTCTGGTGTTGGACGCGCTCGAGGCCCTCCCGCCCGGGGCCCCCCGTCCGCCCTGAGCTTGTCGAAGGGCGAACGGTTCGTGCTTCGACAGGCTCAGCACGAACGGTTGCGATTCATGAGACTTCTCGAACACCAAGCTAAGAAACTGCTCGCCCGTTGGGAGATCCCGGTCCCGAAAGGGACGGTGATCTCCCGCCCAACTCAAATTTCCAGCGCTTGCATCAAGAAGGTCGGCCCATTCCCCCTGATTCTGAAGGCGCAGGTCTATGCCGGCGGCCGGGGGAAGGGGGGTGGAATCGTGAAGGTAGGCAACCTTTCGCAGGCCCGGTGGACCGCAACACAGCTTCTATCCAAGCGGCTGGTCACCCCCCAGACCGGGCCCGAAGGGGTGCCGGTGAAGGCGTTGCTCGTCGAAGAAGGGCTGTCGATCCTGAAGGAGTATTACCTGAGCATTCTCCTGGACCGGTCGAAAGGATTGCCGATCGTCGTCAGCTCGAAGGAGGGGGGGATGGCGATCGAGGAGCTGGCCCAAAAGAACCCGAAGGCGATCCTCACCACCCCTTTCGGCCCGCTTCTGGGGCTGATGCCGTTTCAGGCGCGCAAGGTCGTCGGCTGGCTCTCCATACCGGAACAGCACCGGGATTCGGCGGTCCGGCAGTTGCTGAAGATGGCCCGCGGTTTCTTTGAGCAGGACGGCTCGTTGGTGGAGATCAATCCCTGGGCCTTGACCCAAGAGAAGGGGCTGGTGGCGCTGGACGCCAAGGTGACGTTGGACGACAACGGACTGTTCCGCCATCCGGAGATGTCGGCCTTGAAGACGGCCGACGCCGATTCACCGGCCGAGGCCGCTTCCCGTCGGATCGGCATCAGTTACGTGGGGCTTTCCGGGTCGATCGGCTGCATGGTCAACGGAGCGGGCCTGGCGATGGCCACGATGGATTCGATCAAGCTGCATGGGGGGGAGCCGGCCAACTTTCTGGATGTGGGGGGCGGGGCCGACGTGAACCAGGTGAAGGAGGCGTTCAAGCTGATTGTCAGCGACCGGCGGGTCAAAGCCGTGCTGGTCAACATCTTCGGCGGCATCATGAAGTGCGACGTGATCGCCCAGGGGGTGATCGAGGCGACCCGGGCGGTGAAGCTGAAGGTCCCGCTCGTGGTCCGGCTGGAGGGGACCAACGTGGAGCTGGGGCGCAGGATGCTGAAAGAGTCGAGGATGGGGCTGATCGCCGCCACCGACATGGACGACGCCGCCCAAAAAGTGGTAGGGGCCGCATCGAGAAAAACGAGTTCGTAGTGAGGAGTTCGTAGTGTCTACGAACCACGAACCACGAACCACGAACAGTCTTCA
This sequence comes from uncultured Planctomycetia bacterium, assembly GCA_964603095.1. Taxonomy (GTDB): domain Bacteria; phylum Omnitrophota; class Gorgyraeia; order 1-14-0-20-64-10; family 1-14-0-20-64-10; genus CAZRTR01. The sequence continues at coordinate 4,155 of CAZRTR010000022.1, read as the reverse complement.
TGTCTATACTTGTTGACAAGAATACGCGGGTGATTGTGCAAGGGATCACCGGCAAGGCCGGCTCCTTCCATGCCGCTCAGATGAAGGAGTACGCAACACAGGTGGTGGGGGGCGTCACCCCCGGCCGAGGGGGAGGCCGCTGGGAGAATCTCCCGATCTTCAACACGGTGGCCGAAGCGGTGGCCGAGACAGGAGCGAACGCCACCTGCATCTTCGTGCCGGCCCCTTTCGGGGCCGACGCGATCCTGGAGGCGGCGGAGGCGGGACTGTCCCTGATCGTCGTGATCACCGAGGGGATCCCGGCGCTGGATATGGTGAAGGTAAAGGCGGCTTTAAAGCAGGGACAGTCCCCTTTGGAGCTGCCTGCTGGTAGCGAGGCGGGGACAGTCCCTGGCGCTGGGGTGGGGACAGTCCCCACCCTGATCGGGCCCAACGGGCCGGGAATCATCACGCCGGGGGAGTGCAAGATCGGGATCATGCCGGGCTACATCCACAAACGGGGCTCCGTCGGGGTCGTCTCCCGATCCGGGACCTTAACCTATGAGGCGGTCTGGCAGCTGACGCATCTGGGCCTGGGACAATCGACCTGCTTAGGCATCGGCGGGGATTCGGTGCCCGGCACCGGGTTCGTCGAGATCCTGGAGCGTTTCGAGCAGGACCCGGAGACGAAAGGGATCGTCCTGATCGGGGAGATCGGCGGCACCGCCGAGGAGGAGGCGGCCGCCTTTATTCGGGAGCATGTGACTAAGCCGGTGGTCGCTTTCGTGGCGGGTGCGACCGCGCCCAAGGAGAAGCGGATGGGCCATGCCGGAGCGATGATCGCGCAGGGGCAGGGGACCCACGCCTCGAAGATCAAAGCCCTTGAGAATGCCGGCGTCACGATCGCCGAGAATCCGGCGGTGATCGGCCGGACGATGGCCCGCCTGCTTCCGGAAGCTATTTCGTCTGCCCGGTGAAGGTGAAGTTTTTGATCAGCAGGGCGGGGCAGACGGCGGCGGAGAGTCCCTGGCCCGGATCGGCCACCAGGCGCCTTTCCTGAGAGACCGCCGCCACCTTCGAGAAGGCCTCCAGGATCGACTGGGTAAAACGCAGATTCTTCACCGCCCCCGCCACCTTCCCCTTGCGGATCAGGAAGGTCCCGTCCCTCGTCAGGCCGGTCATCAGGGCCTCCTGCGTCTTCAACAGCCCGCTCACATAGTGGAATCGGCAGATCCAGAGGCCCTCCTCCATCCGGCTTAAGATCTCCTTCGTGGGGGTGTTCCCGCCCGACAGAAATAAGTTTGAGGCCAGAGGCCCCTCAAACTCGTCGTAAGCCAGGGCATGGCCGGTCGACTGGCGCCGATGGATCCTGGCGTAATGGCTGTCGTAGACGATTTCGTTCGCCTTGCCCTGGTCGACGAGGAGGACCCGCTGTTTCGGGACCCCCTCGTAGTCGAACGGAACAGACATCCCGCCGGGATCGGAGCCGTCGTCCAGGATGGTGATCTGCTTGCCCATGATCTTCTCTCCGATCCGGCCGGCCATGAAGCTGGTCCGCTCCACCACCTGTTTGGCCCCGAAGCCGATGTAACCGAGCCACTCCAGGATCTCCGCCACCGCCTCCGGCTCCAGGAGGACGTCGTACTTCCCCAACGGGATCGGCTTTGGATCTTTGTTCTTCCGGCAGATCTCCCATGCCCGCTCGGCGCACCCCTGCCAGTTCAGCGTTTCCAGGTCCCGAACCGTCTGCCCCGAGAAACCGGAGGCCTTCCCTTCGGTGGCGACGAGGCGCAAGCCGGCCACGGTGAACGGCTGGTACTGGATGAGCCCCCTCGACCCGACCACCGCCAGCTCATCCTCTCCCCCCACGAAGGAGCCGGCCAACTCCATCCCTTGGGCCTGGGACTGGTTCCAGATCCTCCGGATCCGCTGGACCGTTTCCGCCAAAGGCCGATGCACGGTGGCGGGGAAGTAGGTGGTGATCTTCGGGGTCGGGATCTTCGGCGGGGCGGCGCTGAAGGCCGGCTCCGCCTGTTTGGCGTTGATCCGGGCGATCGTCACGGCGATTTCGATCGCCTTGGCGAGCGCCTCGCGGCTTAAAGAACAGGTGGTGGCCACCCCCATCCGCCCGTCGCAGGCCACCTTGACCCAGACCGAAACCTCCTCCTCGTGGAAGTTCTGGTGGATTCGGCCGCCGGCGAACCGGAGCGTGGTCCGGCCGCCCCGCTGAGCGGCGATCAGGGTCTCGTCGGCCGGGGAGGCCTTCACCGCTTTCTTCAGCGCCGTGACGATCCGGGATTCACCGAGCAGCACGGCCGACCTGCACTTTCTCGAAACGGGCGGGGGAGCCACCGTGCCCCACGTGCATCAGCTGGACCGGCTCCCCCTTGGCGCAGTTGGGAACGCCGTACAGCTGCCACTCCCCTTTGCCGGCGATCCCGCTGCAGGAGCCCCAGAACTCCGGGGTGATCCCGGTGTACATCGGGTTTTTCAGCACCTGGCCGATCTGGCCGTTGCGGATCTCCCAGCCGATCTCGGTCCCGAACTGGAAGTTGAGCCGCCGGTCGTCGATCGACCAGCTCTTGTTGGTGGCCATCAAGATTCCCCGCTTCGTGTCCCGGATCAGGTCCTGCAGCGTGCCCACGCCCGGTTCCAGGTTCACGTTGGTCATCCGGATGATCGGAACCGCGTTCCAGCCGTCGGCCCGCATGGCGCCGGAAGAGGTCCGCTGAATCCGGGGGGCCGTTTCCCGGGAGCTCAAGTAGCCGACGAACAGCCCCTCCCGGATGATCGGAACCCGCTGGGCCGGAACCCCCTCGTCGTCGTAGCCGAAGGTCCCGCAGCCCAGGGGGGTCGTGGCGTCGGCGGTGATGTTGACCATCCTCGAGCCGTAGCGGAATGCTCCGAGGAGCTCCGGCGTCAGGAAGCTCCCGCCGGCGAAGGAGAGCTCCATCCCCAGCGCCCGGTCCAGCTCCACCGGATGCCCGCACGACTCATGGATCTGGAGGATCAGCTGATCCGGCATCAGGATCACGGGGGTGATGTCGGAGGGGCACTCCTTCGCCCGCAGCAGAGAGACCGCCTCCCGCCGGACCCGGGCCGCTTGGCCAACGAAGTCGAGCGACTTCACGTACTCGTAGCCGGCCTGGGCGAGGGATGAGGAGTTGGCGGTCGGGTAGGAGCGGCGCTGCACCTCGTTATCCAGGATGGCGGTCGCCTCCAGCAGCCCACCCGATTCGAAGATCTGCTGCTCGATCAGCGACCCTTCGGTGGAGCAGAACAGCTTGGTGGTCCGGTAAAACTCCAGCGTCCCGGTGGCGGTCTTGATGTTGGGATGGTCCTTCAGCACCTGGACCGCCCAGATCAGGTAGTCCAGCTTCTTCTGAAGCTCCACCTGGAACGGGTCCACCTCCAGCGGCGTCTGGTAGCGGGCCCGGACCGGCTCCACCGGGTGGATCTTCACCTTTTCCTGGGAATCCTGGGCGATTGCGCGGGCCATCTCGATCGCCTGGGAAGCGGTGTGCTTTAAACCGGGGGCGTCCAGCCGGCTGGAGGCGGCGTATCCCCAGCACCCTCGCGTCAGCACCCGGATCGAGCATCCCTCGGTGGTGGAGTGGCTGACGTGCTGGAGCTGCATGTTCTGGACCACCAGCTCCTCGTGGAGCTGCTCCACCCACCGGATGTCGGCGTAATCGACCCCTTTGCCCTTCAGGAATCGGATCGTGTCGTTGAGGAGATTTTGGATTCGCTGCGGCACCATCGTGGCTGTACCCTACCGGTTTTCCCCTGGGCTGTCAAGCTTCGGAGACTTTGCTATAATTGCCGGACAATGGTGCGCCGTGAAAGCTGTATCACTCTTGCGGGTGAAAGTCCCGTCCGGGTAAGCGCCGGAGCGCCCGGTAGCTGGCTCCGGGGGCCGGAAGAGATTCTTGCCTCTAAGCGGAGCGACAAAAGCCTCGAAGGAGGGGGCGAAGGAGCGGGCCGCAACCAGATGAACGCCGTAGCCTCGACAGATTATCAACCGAAAGGTGTTTGGGAGGGCCGAGCCGCTCATGTCACGGCGAAGGCAACAGACAGCGCCCGGACAGACCGGAGCGGGTGCTGGACCTCCCCGGGGTTGAGAGGCGGCGGCACGCTTCGACAGAGGGATGCGGAACACGGGAGGCCCTACCCGGC
>CAZRTR010000021.1:0-25192 GCA_964603095.1 uncultured Planctomycetia bacterium | reverse complement strand
GGTATTAAAGGAGAAGGCGTCGTGGCCCACCACGTGAGTCACCCCAGCAGTCGCACCCGTTAAACGGGCCACGTTGTCGTAGGTGTAAGTCAAGGTCGAGTCGGCCACGGAGCCGGAGGAGTCCACCGATTGGTTGACGGTATGGGTCACCGTCTGGGTGACGCGGGCGAGCCCTTTGATCAAGGTGTAGGCGTTGGCCGCCTTGGAAACGGAGGTGGTGAAGCCGAAGGCGTCGTGGGCGACGGTGGCGGTGCCGACGAAGGTTTCGGTGGCGCCGGTCAAAGGATTATCAAAGCCGACCTCTTCCTCCTGGACATTCTTGAGGAGCCCCTTCCAGACTTTGCCGGGTAGTGGAATCGCATCTCCGATCGACTTGCTGTAATCGGGAGGGAGGGTGGAGTCGTCCTCGGTGCCGTCGGTGTAGTCGGAGCGGATGAGATTGATCGAGGTGGCCCCGCTGCCGTCGGCCCCTCTCTGCTCGGTCCGGGTTAAGGCGGAGACTGCCTTAGGAATCCCGCCGAACAATCGATAGTCGTTCTGCGCCAGGGACTGGGTTCGGGTGAAACCGAAGGAATCGACCGAGGTGGTGACGGTCCCCTGGAAGGTCTGCGGGTTGCCGTCCAGATCCTGGTAATCGACCACCCCCTCTGAGACCCGCTTCAGCAGCCCAACCCAGACCCTGTTGGGTGGAGGTGGCGGCGTCCCATCCGGGGCAGGCCGGCTGTAGTCAGGCGGCAAGGTGGCCGGGTCTTCGTTACCTTTGGTGTACTCGTTGACGATCAGAGCGACCGAATCGGTGACATCGCCGGCCAGCGTGGTGGTGCGGGTCCGGCTGAGGGACTGGACCACCTTTGGCTGGCCGTTCAAGATCGCGTAGGTCTCCTGGGCGTCGGTCACCGTGGTGGAGAATCCGAACGGATCGGTCACGGTGGTGTGGGTGGAGCCGCTCGCGCCGGTGAGGACCCCAGTTACCGGGTCGTACGTCGAATCGACGATCTGTGTAGAGGTGCTGACCGTGCCATCGATCCCGTTGGTGATGGTGGTCGTCTCCGAATGGATCACCTTGGGACCTCCGAGGAGAATGTCGTAAAGCTGGGTGGTGGAGATGGTGAAGGTCTCCCCGAAGACCGTCTCCCCGTTGCCGCTGACCGACCCGGTCACCTGTTTGGTCAAGCCGGGCAACACCCGGCCGTCCGGCCCGATGAACTCCGGCTTGATCGTCCCGTCCGGATTCTTGTAGAAGCCAGGAAGATCGGCGGGCCCCTCCGACCCGTCGGTGTAGAAGAATTCGGTGACGGTGGTGGTCGTCACGTGGGTGCCGTCCACCCGGTGAGTGGCCGTCTCGGCGGTCGATCTGCTCACCTTGGCCTGGCCGAGAGCCGCGATCACGATGTACTCATCGGTCTGCTCGGCGAGGAACTTCTCGCCAAAGGCGGTGATCCCGAAGGTCCTCGATCCGCCCCGGGCGCCGATCAGCTTGCCGTCCGCGTCGAACTCAAACTCCACGAAGCTGTCGGTGTGTGAGAAGGTCCCGTCGGCATCCAGCCGGTCGAAGAGGAACTCCGTGTCGTCATGATCGTGGCCCTCCTCAATCTCAGGGATCGGCTTGGCGCCGACAATGAGCTGCTCCCCCTCTTCGCCGACTTGGACCACGGAGAGCCCCTCGACCTGCGGCGGAAGAGTGGACGCCGCCGGCTGGGGCAACTCGGCGGTTGGAACCGATTCCGGCTGGACGGCTCCGCCGACCGAAGTCCTGGTGGCTGTCGGCAGGTTCTGGGCCGGGGTGACCGGCGCCTCCGGCATGGGACCTAAGCCGGCGGCAGCCGAAACCGGCCTCCTGTCCGGTACAACCGCCGCCGGCTTAGCTCCTTCCACCAAAGCGTACCCTCCCCCTTGCTGCCACTGGGAGAGGAACTGATCCTGCGAAACAGTGTAGATCCGATTGTCCGAATCGAGGAACCGAACCTGTTTCTCGCCGTTGGGTCCCGCCTCAAACCCGATGAAGGTGACCCAGTGATTCAGGAAATGGATGATCGCCCGGCCGCCGGAGGCGTTCAAGGTGGAGAGGAACAGCTCCCGGCCGCTGATCCCGATCCGCATCGTCTGAAGGCGAAGCCCGAACAGGTCGGCCGCCACCCGCCGAATCGTGAAGGCCGAAAGGGCCGGCCCGGTCAGGGAAGTTCCGGAGGCGATGAGATTCTCCACCCCCTGCTTGGTCAACTGCTGGACCAGGAGTCCGGCCGCCATCACCTCCACTTCGTCCGGCCCCCGCAGGAGCCCCCGCGCCTTCAGCATCGCCGCCAGCGCCACCGCGCCGCAGTTGACGATGAAGGCGCCGAAAGAGGCCCGCAGCCGATCGATGATCTGGGCGATCTTCGACCCGGTCAGGACCCCCAACGCACCGGCGGCGATCCCCTTCAACCGGAGCATCATGCTGGTCAGCATCGCCCGCAGCCGCTCGTAGACCCGCTGCGCGAACGTCTCCCGGAAGGCCAGATCCAACTGGGAATCGACCTCCTGCTCATCCACCGTCTGCTCTTCGGCGATCTCCGGCGACACCTCCTGGAGATCGGCGGCGCTCGGGGGCGCCGAAGGAACCGGTGCAATCACGGTGGAAGAAACCTCGGCCAGCGATTCGGCCAGGATCGCCCCGGCCACTGAGGAAACGGCGTTGGCCCCCTCCAGACCCGCGATGGCGGGCAGCGTCGGATCGTGCCGGAAGCGGCTGGCAAATCCGTTCTTGTCGGAGAGGGTCCCGCCGTTCAAGTCCAGGAGACCGCTTAGATCGATCTGATCCTGAAGCGGGTTTCCATTGATCAGGGGGAATTGGCTGTTCCCGGAGGAGACGGAGATCGAGATCGTCCGGGCAAGCCGAAGCGGCTCGTTGCGGATTCCGTCCCGGTCCAGGTCCCCCTCGTCCAGGATCGGGTCGTTGGCGATGAGCGGCACGCTCAGCTTCAGCGAGCTGCTCTTGGTGGGCACGGCTGTCCCGCCGCCGGTCAAGGATCGGGTGACCCGATCCTTCGCGTCCCGGATCGCCTTCAAGTCCTTCTGATCCAGGTCGAGCGCGTCGACCCAGTTTCCACCGGCATCTTTCTCCTGGACGGAGATCGTCCCGGTCGCGGAGTCGACCCGGATCCGGTAGACCTCCTCACCTCGGGAGTTGGTGACGATGAAGGTCCCGTTGTCGACCGAAACGACCGCCAGGGTCTCCGCGCCGATCGCCAGGAACCGTCCGCCCCGAAGATCCTTCTGCTCCTGGACCGTCAACGTGGCGATATCGACCGAGGCCCTTCGGACGATCACCTTGCTCCCATCGGAGAGGGTGATCTCCGTTTCCCCATCGGCCGGGTCGTTCAGCTCCGCGATCTGTTGCTCGGTCAGCGCCACCGCCGCTAAGCTGGGAGGCAAGCCGGCGCCGGCGGTGCCATCCGGTTGGGTCCAGCTTACAATCGCCAGAGTAAAACCGATGTCCAAGGTGTCGGCGATCCGCAAGGTCCCCTGGTAATCCTGGCGATAGGCGTCGGCGAACCCGGCCAAGGTCAGATTCACCGTCATCGTCCGGGTCGAATCGTTCGGATCGGTGAAGGTGTAGGTCAGGACAACCGATCCGTCCGGGTTGGTCACCTGGGTCACCTGGATCCCGGCAGGATTGCCGAAGTAATTGCCGATCACCTGGGTGAACGGCTGGTCGACCTGCACATAGGAGAGGGTCATCCCCTGCGCGGTGACGGTATCTCCCCGATCCAGGCGGCCCTGCTCCGCCGCAGTCAACGGATCCGCCAAATCGACCTTGGCCAGCACCACCTGCTCCCCTGCTTCAATCGTACCGTCTCGATCCGTATCAAACGAGACGGTGATCTGGTTCCCCGCCATCAGGGCGTTCCGATCGGCTTCCGACAGGGTGAGCTGATCCAAGGAAGGGGGGCTCACGGCATTGCCGTTCTCATCCACCGCGCTGACCACCTGGACCAACTTCCTCTGTATAAGGAAGATCGTCTGGCCCAGGAGAAGGGCATCCCGCTCCGCCTGGGTGAGGGAAGTCGGTGTCAGCATCCCCTGTTGAATCGTGACCGTATCCAGCGTCCCGTCCCCATCGGTGTCCCAGGGCACGGTGATCTCCCTCCCGGCCCGGAAGTCGTCCATCTGCTGCTGGGTGATCGTGCCGTTCCAAAGCATCTGCATCAGGTTCAAGGAGGAGATGTCCGGCGCGGTCGTACCGGATCCGGCGTAGGAGATCAGATTGACCGACATCCGAATCGGTAGGGGTGCTGGGATATTCAACGTGACCAGGGCCGCATCCCCGGTCTGCGGCATCCGTATCGTCTGGGTCGTTCCGTCGCTCAAGGTTACGGCGACGTCGGCCCCGGTCAGCAGCTGGTGCCACTGATCCTCCGTTAGGATGAGGGCGCTTAAATCCGGGAGATTGCTCGGGTCCCCACCGACGACCGCCACCTCCAGAAGCGAAAGCCCCTCGCTGTTGTTGATCTCGGTGATGTACCGCTGAGGGAAGGTGTTGCTGCCGACCGTTTCCATCACGGTGTTATCCGGAATCCAGAGGATCCGGGTCCGGGCCCCGATCGGGTCGGTCACGATCGCGGCGATCGCCCGGCTGCCATCCGGGTTGACGGTCAGCTGCAGTACCCGGCGGTTGCCGCTCTGGTCGTAATCCTGCCGCATCGCCCAGAGCAGTTCCCCGTTGGCATCTTTCTCGATCTCCATCACCATCAGGGCGATCCCGTCGGCGTTGTACCGCTCCATCCGGACATGCTTGACCTTCCCATCGGTGGGAGTCCCGATCGTCGGGTCGAACGCCTCGTAGGTGATCCGGAAGATCTGGGAAGCGGCTTGCGTTTCGCTGTCGGTGTAAAGAATCGTCCTCTGCGTCACCAGGTCACTCACCGTCCCGTCGCTGCGGCGGTAATCGTCCATCCGGATGAAGCCGAACCCATAGGTCACATCCACCGCGATCTGGTCGGTCGGGCCGTCGTACGTCCCGACGTAGGTCCGGACGTGGGTGATGAAGCTCCCTTCCTCCACCCGGGTCGTCCAGAGAACGCTGGCCCCGTCCGACTCGATGGTGGTCAGGATCCCATCGGTGGCGGAGCGGAAGCTTTCGATGGTGAGTCCCGCCCCAACGGTCGGGGCCGAGATCCGGACGACGATGCTGTTCGCGTCGGTCCGGGCGGATGAATCCAGAGCAGTGATCTGATAGTCGTGCGTGACCGTGGCCCCGGTCGAGTCGATCACTTGCTGCGTGAGATGGACAATCCCTCCGGCTCCTGAGGTGATCCCGGTGACCCCATCCAGCACCTTCATCGTGAATCCGCCGGGGCCGTTCACCACCACCTGCGCGGCGCCGGCCGCGTCGTCCCAGCTGGCCGCGATCGTCAGCCACGCGGCCCCCGTCGCCTCATCGACGTAAGTGGCCCGGATGACCCGGCCCTGCCCGTCGCTCACCATCGTCAGCAGCGTCTCGACCGTCTGTCCATTGACCGTGTGGGTGAGCCGCTGCACCGTCACCGACTGGTTCTGCGTCGAGTCGGAGGCATCGATCCTGGTGACGGTGGTGGAACCAACCGCGGCGTCGTGGGTGACCTGAACCGTCACCCCGCCGGCCGTGATCTGGATCCCATCCTCGATCCCATCCCCGGTCCAGTCGGCCGGCCCCACGCTCGTCACATTGACGAGCGACGTGCCGTATCCGGCGCCGCTCACCGAAACATTCCCGTTGGGCTGGCCGTTCATATAGCTCTGGGTCACCGACATCAATCCCAGGGCGTAGACGACCCGGCTCACCTGCTCCGTCCGAACATCCGGAGTGGCCGGATCGCTGTCTTGATCGGTGAAGAAGACCGTCCGGTAGGTCGTGATGAAGACCCCGCCGGTTCCCTGAGCCGTCTCTATCCGCTCTTGCTCTTTCCAGGCGGAGGTGGCCGCATCCCAGGTGAAGCGGTTGATCTCCACGTTGATTCCGGCCTGACGGACGACGTACTGGAACTGCCCTGTCCCCGTCCCTCCCTGGACCGTCACATCACCGGTCGCCGAATCGACCGCCACACTGGCTGCATTGGTCAGCACGATCGGCGATCCCGGAATATCGATCACCACCCCGGCCAGATCCAGATCTCCGTCCCCATCGGTGTCCTTCTCGAATTTCCGGATCGTGACGGAGCCCACCGTAACCTCGGTCACCGTGTAATCGTCCGGGTTGATCAGGAAATCGGCCGGGGCGGTTCCGGCTAAGATCTGTTCCGCCTGATCCCCGACCGAGGCGCCGTCCGCCCAGGGGCTGAACTCCGAGGGCCCGACCGAAGGAGGCCCTCCTACCGAGTGAGAATATTCAACCCTTGCTTCCCCGTTGATCACCACGTAAGCGTTTTGGAAGAACTTCTCGGAGTAATCGAGGTAGATGTTGGTTCCCACCCGGCTGGAGGAGCCGTGGGCCCCCAACAGGATCCCGTTGGAATCGTACCGATAGGTGGTCGTCTGAGCAATCGAGAAGTGGGAGGTGTCGACATCGGTCGCTATCCCCTTCAAGGCGCTGGCCACCAGCCGGGCTTGGCCCCCGATTCCAAGGAAATACTGGCTTAAGGCGCTGATCGACCGGTTCCCAAAGACATCGAAACTCTCCTGCGTCCCGGCCGCATCGGCGAATTGGAGCAGCCCTTCCTCCGTCCGGCTGTAGAGGGTGAACAGATCGGTCACCGTTCCCTCATACCCGAACAGATCGGTCCGGGTGATCGTCCGGGCGCTCAACAGCTGTCCGGTCACGCTGTAAACCGCGTCCCTGAACTCCAGCGACTGGCTGCCGGGGTTCAAATCCCCGGAGCTTTCCTCGACCCGGTTCGTCTCGAAGCCGGTCACCGGATCGTACTGGATGTCGTGCCGGAAGGTGTGGGTGGTGATATTGACGTCCAGGGGCCGAACCCCCTTGGAAAGATATCCAGTCCGAATCAAGTCTGCCAGGCTTGGGTCTAAATCTGTCGGTGAGAGACCTTGATCCTGCCTATACTGAGCCACTAAGGCGTTCCATAGCTGCTCTTGTTCATCGTCCGACCGTGTCATCAGATCTACGAGCTCAATGTTACTCTCGATCCCATCGGTTGGATCGAAGTCCATGTAGTACAACTCCCGGAAGCCGAGCCCATCCTGGTGGGAGGTGATGAGCTGGCTCTCCAATTGACCCGCATCGTTGTACAAATTGAGAGAGGTCGTCTGGGTCTCGGTGATCCCGTCCCGGCCGAAACCGACGGTGTTGACGACATCCCTCGTCCCTTTCGCCAGATTCGACTCTCCGTAGTAGCGGGTACCTTGCCGGTAGGTGAAGATCGACTGATCGAGAGGCCCTTCCACCGGCAAGAGCTGCACCTTCTCTCCCGTTCCCGGAACCCCTTGATTTATCAACTCCGCCACCGAGAGCCCGGTCTCCTCCATCAGCCGATGCAGGGTGAACTCATCCAGCTCCACCCCCTGCTGGGTGAAGAGGGCCGACCGGACCGTCTGCCCATACCGCTGGGTAATCGTCAGGGAGCCGTCCTGCCTTCCCTGCTCGTCGTACAGGATCCCGGAAACGGTGGTGGTGATCTGAGCCCCATCGGACGGATCATGCGTATCCTCCGTGAACCCGATCAATTGATTCCGAAGGTTGTAGGTCATGTCATGCCGGTAGACGGTCCGGGTCTCATCCAGAACGGTGGGGAGCCCCTCCCTGACGACAATCACCCCACGCCGGATCAGCTCGTCGATCGTGGCCACGTGGGTATCGGAGGAGTGGGCTGCCAGGTAAGTCCGGAGCAGCTCCGGGGTCAGCTCCGTGGTCCCGTCCGAGGAGAAGTATCCCCGCCGGGTTCCGATCCCTGTCCGGTGGACCGTGGCCACCGACATGAGCTCCTGGCCTCTGGTGTTGTAGGCGATCGAGCTGACCTGGGTCCCTGTCAGCAACCGGGTGGCGTTGTCGGTCGACAGCTCCCGGTAACTGATCGGCAGGCCGGCCGCGTTGTAAACGATATTCCCCCGGTACCGGATCGACCCCCGTCGGAAGGCGGTCGGGATTCCGCCGGCGGAAAGCTGGTCCAGCATCTTTCGGGCCGCCTCCTTGGCCGCGTCGGTCACATCCGGGTCGGCCAGGATCGCCATCGCTTCGGCCCGAAGCTGCTGCTCCACCTCCGGAGTGAACAGGGTCTCTTCCTGGACGTAGACCAGCAGGTCCTTGTCCCGCCCGAACTGATCCTTGTGGTAAGAGAGGATCCGCTCCTTGACGGTGGTTCCGCCCACCGAGGTGGCCTGGCTCCACTCCACCGGCTGGAGAAGATCGTTGTAGGTATATCCGTCCCGGACCACCCGGGAGCTGCGGACGAATCCCTTACCCGCCGCGATCTCACCGGCGGCGATCTTGGCCCGCAGGTCGACCGCCCACTGGACCTCCGCCGCCTTCGCCCCCAGCCCCCGTCCCTCGATCTCCTCGGCGATCTCCGTCAGGATCCGGATATCCTCGTCGCTGTAAGTCCCGGTCTCGGTGATCTCCTCCTCCTGACGGCTCACTTGGCTTTGATCGTTGTAGGTCACCTTCACCTTCCGATGGGTGGTGACCGGGCTGGCGGAAGAGGTGGTCTCCTCCTCCCACTCGGTCGGCTCCCCTTGCTCGTTATGTGCGAAGTAGGTCCGCTTGACGGTGAAGGTGGTGTCGATCGTCTGCTGGGCAAGGGTCCCATCGTCGATCATCTGCTGCATCCTCGTCGCGGCCGCCACATCCTCAGCACTGAGGGAATTGGCCAGGGTCTCGGCGATCCAGTTCCTGTAAAAGTTGAGGTTCTTCTCGTCCAGCAGGTTGGAGCGGCGGCTTCCGGTCTCCTCGTAGGTCTTGAGCTTCTTGTCCGAATCCCCCTCGTAGGTCACCTTGACGTGGGAGTTGGTTACCCCGGTCGAGTCGGTGACGATCTGCCTCCACTCGAGCGGCCGGCTCTTGTCATGCTTCTCGTAGAACCGCTCCACCGTCTCGGTCCGCTGGGTGGTGAGGCCGACCGCGATCTTGCCGGAGTTGATCGCCTCCCTCATTGCCGCCGCCCATCCCAGCTCCGCGGCGGAGGCGGCCTTCCCCTCGATCTCCGCGATCTTGGCGGTTAAACGTCCGATGTCGTCCTGCGTCCAGGTGGTGTAATGGGTGGTGGTGATCTTCTCCTCCAGCAGCTGCCGGACCGCGCTGGTATCCTTCGTGGCGTAGAACTTGGAACCGGCCGTCCATTTGCCCTCCCACCGGATCGTCCGCAGCAGCAGCCGGCCTCCCCCCAGCCCCTTCCCCTCCAGGTAATCCTCCGCTTCATAGGAGGAGAGGAGCTGGTTGCCGTGGTATTTCATGTTGAAGGTGTCCCGCCAGTGGCCTCCGCCCGGAGAATTGATCCACTCATGATCGACCTTGGAAACCCGGCTGTTGGTGAAATAGAGAATCATCGGCCGGCCGCCCGGCGCGTTGGGCTGTTTGACCGGAAGGTAATTAAACGGAATCCCGGCCTGCCCGCCGCCGACGACGCCGGCCAGCTCCTGGATCCGGGAGGTCCCCTGATTGACCACCGATTGGACCGACTCCGCGCCCCGGGCCACCTCCACCGTCGCGGTCTGGACATTCTGCTGCACCCCGAACCGGGCGGTCAGCGTCTGCACTTCCAGGGCGTGCTGCACCCGGCGCTTGCGGGCCAGCTCTTCCTCGAGGGTCTGGGCCCGCCTCTCAAAGGTGGCCAGGTTGGCGAAGTTGGACATGTTGGAGAGGTTGCCGACATCGACCGGATGCTGGGGGGCTTGAGCGAAGGCGGAAGGAATGGCTGGAATCTGGGTGACGATGAAAGCGAAACAAGTGATCGACGCGATCGCCCGGACAATCGGGCGACGCGCTGGGGTCGTCCAGGGGAGGATCGCCCCTTCTTCTTTACGTTCTAATTCTAAATTTTCTCTCACCGGACTGTCGACTCATCCCTGTCCCTCCTGTCGGCAGTCCGGCTGTCCCCCACCAGGGTGTCTGGCTCCGGCCGAAGGCCGGTGCCTGACACCGTTTTGATGTTGGACCCGTGACTTTGCGTCCCCGCCTTGCGACGGGTTTGCCTTTATCGGGGAGTTCACCCACAATAACAGGTGCCCTCGATATTAGCAACGTCCCGCATAAAAAATCAAGCGAAAAATCCTTTTGAAATTGCCTGATAAAACTGGGAAAATAAATTGAGCTGGAACCACCAGCCCTCTTGAACCCGACCCGATTGCACCACTATGAAATATACCATGCCGATGCCAAATTGTCAAGGTACATAACTATCTTAGCGTGATTCTAACCAAGATCAGTGCAACTCTAACAGTTCTAGAGGGACGGGCCAGACCCGGGGGATGGGGTGAGCGGACCTTCTCGCAGCGCGAGCGTGGCACGGTTTTTATACCTCCTTTAGTCCTTGGAAAGGTGCCAGGTTAAAACCTGGCACCTTTCATCCAGGAGCGAGCGCGAGAGAGAGCGCCACCGCCTCGCTGGGGCGGTGGACGCGTGTCCGCGAATCCCCACCCACGGGGATGGCCTGCTTGAGACGGTTATGAGACGGCTTGATGGGATTCAGAGGGTCGGAGGAACGGTATCAGGCGTGGTAGGAATCTTCTGATATCGTCTACAACCAGGTAGAATCCAGGCACCACGAACGGTATCATCAGCGTTGAGCTGGTTAGGCCACCCAGAACTACCAGGGCCATCGGGGCCCACAAACTGGATTCCTCGCTTCGACTTAGGGCCATGGGCAGCAGGCCCAGGAAGGTGGTCAGGGCAGTCATGGCGATCGGCCTGATCCGGCTGATGGCGGCCGCCACCAGGGCCCGCTTGATCCTCAACCCGAACCGGTGGAACCGGTTGACCTCATCCACCAGGACGATCGCGTTGTTCACCACCACCCCTCCCAGCAGGAGGATCCCGATCAGGGCCCCGATGTTGACCGACTGGTGGCTCAGCTTTAAGGCGATCACCGCCCCGACCGAGGCCAGGGGGACGGTCACCAGGATGATGAGCGGCTGAAGGGTTGACTCGAACAAAGAGGCCAGAACCAGGTAGACCAGGGCCAGGGAGAGGAGCCGGGCGAAGTTCAGCTCCTTCTGGTTGCGCAGAAGCTTCCAGTAATTCTCCCCGAACCGCCAGTAATAATCGTCCGGGAACGGCATCTCCTTGATTTGCTCATGGACCCTTGCCGCCGCTTCACCAAAAGCGTAGCGGCCCCGATTGGCGGAGACCTGGATCATCCGCTCATGGTTCTTCCTCCAGATCTTGGAGGGCCCCTGCCCCGGCTCCAGGGTGGCCACCTGCTCCAGCGAGACCAGATCCCGGTTCGGCAGCGTGAAGGTGATTCTCTTGAGCTTCTCCAGGGTCGCCCGGTCCGCCTCCTCCAGCCGGGTCACCACCTCCACCTCTCTGGACTCGGTGTGGTACAGGGTGGCTCTCAATCCCCGCATCTTCGCGTGCAGGGCGTTGGCGATCTCTTCGGCGCTCAACCCATACCGGGCCGCCTTCACCTTGTCCACCTTGACCAGCCACTCCGGCCGCCCCCGCCTCCAGCGGATCTTGAGATCGGTCAACCCCGGTACCGTCTGCATCCTTTTCAGCATCTCCACCGCCAACTGGTTCAGGATCTTGTAATCCCACCCGTAGATCTCCAGGATCACCTCGTTCGTCTCCACCTCGTGCGGCTCCTCGAAGTAGATGAAGGCCTCCCGGAACTGGCGCTCCACCTCCTGCACCTGCGGGCGCAGCGAGTCGATCACATCCTTGGTGGAGCGGGACCGCTCCGACAGGGGGACCAGCTTGACGTACAACTTAGAGGACCAGGGCTCCACCCGGGCGGAGACCGATTTCACCTCCGGAACATCCTTTAATACCTCCTCGATCTTCTTGACCGCCTGGTCGGAGATCTCCAGCTTCGCTCCGCTGGGCAGCTCTACGAAGGCGGTGAAATCCTCCGCCTCGGCGGTCCCAAAGAACTCCTTCGGGATCGAATCGTACACCAGCTTTCCGGCGGCGCAGACAAAGAGGGCCGTCAGAAGGATCGCCCAACGATTGCGAAGACAGCGGATGAGAAGCCGCCGATAGCCGGCCCGGAGCCGGGAGGGGGCGGGGGCGACCACCGTCACCGGGAAAGGAAGCCGCGAGCATAGTAGAGGAACCACGGTAAGAGCCACGAACAAAGAAGCGATCAGGGAGTAGCTGATCGTCAAGGCGAAGCCGGTGTAAAGGATCCGGATCTCCTTGTTGATGAAGACGATCGGCAGCAGCACGACGATCGTGGTCAGGGTGGAGGCGGTGATCGCCAGCAGCATCTGGGAGGCGCCGTCCACCGCTCCTGGACGGGGAGATTCTCCGCGGGCCCGGTGTTTCAAGATGTTGTCCAGGACGACGATCGAGTTATCCACCAGCATCCCGATCCCCATCGCCAGCCCCCCCAACGTCATGACGTTGAGGGTCAGCTCCTCAAAGAATCTCATCTGGAAGAACATCAGCCCAAAGGTGATGAAGACCGCCAGCGGGATCGCCACCGCCACGATCAACGTCAGGCGCAGGTGTCTCCAGGCAGAGGCCAGAGCCAAAAGCCCAAACAGCCCCACTCCCAACACCCAGTTGGCGGTGACCGCCGGAAGAATCCCGTACCGGGCGGCGGCGATCGAGAAGCCGGTGACGACGAGGATCGCCGGAACCGCCGCCACCCGGGGAAGCCCATGGGTGGAGAGAAAGGGGGCCAGCACCAGGATCGCCAGCACCCCGCCGGCGATCAGGGCCGATCCGACCCCCTGGATCGCCCGCTCGATCTGGACCGCCTGGTTGTAGGTGACGATGAACTTCAGCGCCTTGGGGGACCGCGGGTCCTTCCGGATCTCCTCCAGCTGCTTGACCACCAGCCCGCAGACCTTGACCGTGTTGGCCGTCGTCTCCTTCTGGATGTAGAGGGAGACGACCGGCAGGGTGTCGACCCGGGCGAAGCTGGTCGGCTCCAGGAAGGAATCCTTGACCGTCGCTACGTCCTTCAAGCGAATGATCGAGCGGGTCGGGGTGACGGCGATCCCCAGATTCTCGATCTCCTCGATCGACCGGAACTCCCCCATCGCCCGGATCAGGTATTTGTTGCGGGCGAGTGTCACCTCCCCCGTCAGCAGGTTCAGGTTGCTGACGTTGAGCAACCGGGTGACCCGATCGATCGGAAGCCGGAAGGTCTGGAGCTTTTCCAGATCCACCTCCACCAGGATCTTCCGCTCCCGCCCCCCTCCCACCTCCACGTTGGCGACACCGGGCAGGCGCATGATCTGATCCTTGATCTGCTCGTCGACCAGCCGCCGCAGCATCTCCGGGGTGAACCCCAAGGCGGTGACCGCCGCGATCAGGATCGGCTGGTCGGTCTGCTCGAACTTGGCGATGATCGGCTTCTCGATCTCCGGCGGCAGCTTCGCCCGGATCTTGGAGAACTTCTCCCGCACCTCCAGGGCGGCGAAGTCCATGTCGGCGCCCGGCTCGAAGGTCAGGACCACGCGGGAGCGGCCGTCCTCGGAGATGGAGATGATGTCTCTTAAGTGGGTGACATCCCCGACCACCTCCTCGATCGGTTTCGTGACCCGCTGCTCCACCTCTGACGGCGGCATGCCGCCCCGGATATTGATGATGATCGAGATGTCGCCGTAGCTGAAGTTGGGGTAAAGCTCAATCGGAAGCTTCGTCAGGCCGATGGCCCCAACCAGGATCAGCCCCAGGAAAACCATCGCCACCGTGATCGGGCGGCGAACGGAGAAATCAGGCAAGTTCATAGTAGCGGCCCTTGGCCAGGGGCCCCATTCCATGGATCAGACCCCGATCGACCAGCTCCTTCAAGTCTCGCGCCGCCGTCGGGATCGAAGCGCCGGTCAACTGGACGTATTCCTTCCGGGTGATCCGTCCGTGCTGCTTCAGGTAATCGAGAAGCTGTTGCTGCCGAGGATTGAGCGGCCCAGGGACTGCCGCAGGGACTGTCCCCGCCCCAGCGCCAGGGACTGTCCCCGCCCTGTCGCCCTCTGAGATGCGGTTCAAAGGGGACTGTCCCTGCTCTGCTTTCGGAGGAACTTCCTCCTCAAACGGCGGCGGCTCCTCGAACAGGGGCTCCGCCAGTGTGGGCGGAGAGGGAGGCTCAGGGACTGTCCCCATAGGGACTGTCCCCGAAGCGGCGCCCTCTGAGAGGCGCTCTGAAGGGGACTGTCCCTCGGGGTACTCCAGGACCCCCTCCTCCCGCCCGAAATCGGCCGGGATCTCCGGCAGCTCCGGAGGAACTGTCGCAGGGACTGTCCCCGCCCCAGCGCCAGGGACTGTCCCCGCCCTGTCGCCCTCTGAGATGCGCTTCAAAGGGGACTGTCCCTGATCTGGCACCTCGGCCGGACGCCCAAACAGATTCTCCCCCATCACGTAGAGGGCCGGCATCAAGATCAGGGTGAGGAAGGTCGAAACGGTCAGCCCTCCCATCACGGTGATCGCCATCGGACCCTGGAGCTCGATCCCTTCCCCGAAACCAAGCGCCAAGGGAAGAAGCCCCGGCACCGTGGTAGCAGCGGTCATCAGGATCGGCCGCAGGCGGGTCTGGGAGGCCTGGACCACCGCCTCATCGACCGGGACCCCTTCTTTGCGAAGGAGGTTGACGTAATCGATCAGCACGATCCCGTTGTCGACGACAATCCCCCCCAGCACGATGAACCCTAAGGCCACCATCACGCTGAGCGGTGTCCCGGTGATCATCAGGGCCAGCGCCACGCCGATCGCCGCCATCGGGATCGTTCCCATGATCAGGAACGGCTGCCAGAGGGACTCGAACTCGGAGGCCATCACCATGTAGACCAGGATCACCGACAGGATCAGGGCGAAGGCCAGCGAGCGGAACGACTCCTGCATCTGCTGGTTTTCCCCGGTCAAGGCGACGGTGGTGGCGCTGGGGACCGACATCCCCTTGAGGAGATAGGCCACCTCCTTCAGCGCCTCGTTCAAAGGACGGCGGAACAGCTGCGCCGAGACCAGGATCGTCCGCTGCTGGTCCAGGTGCCGGATCTCGGTGGGGCCCTTGCCCACCGCAAAGTAAGCAACCTCCGCCAACGGAACATCCAACTCCAGCGGAGAGTGGACCAGAAGCCGTCGCACCTTGTTCAGGTCCTGCCGATCCTGTTTCCTGAGCCGGACCCGGATATCGATCTCCTGGCCTTCCTCCTTGAACTTGGTGGCGACAAATCCTTTGAGCGCTGTCTGGGCGGTCAGCGCGATGTCGCTCACCGACAGGTGGTAGGTGGCGGCCCGATCCTTCATCACGCGGATCTTGGTTTCCGGAGAGGGAGGGATCTGGCTGGTCTTGACCCCATACAGGCCCGGGATCCCCTCCAGCCCCTTCTTCACCTCCTCGGCCAGCCGCTCGATCCGAGGAAGATCGGTTCCCTTGACCTCCACGACAATCGGAGTGCTACCCAAGAAGGCCGACTTGAAGACCGACTCCTGGAGAAGGTACTCGATGTCGGCCCCCTCCAACGGTTCCCTTCCAAACGTCTCCTTCAATTCTTGGACAATGTCGGCGGTGGAGCGTCTGCGCAAACGACGCTCCTTCAAATTCACCAGGACCTGGGCCTGGTGGGAACCCAGCGTCTCCAGCAGCTCCTCCGCCCGCTTCTCCTTGGAGGAGCCGATCGTCACGGTCAGGTCCCGGACCTCGGGGGTGGCCTGCAGAACCCGCTCGATCCTCTGGGCCACCCGGTCGGTCACCTCCAGCCGGGTCCCGGGCGGCAGGTTCGCCCGGAGGATGAACTGGCCCTGGTCCACCCGGGGCAGCATCTCCCGATCCAACATTCCCAAGCTGAGGACCGATCCGGCGAAAAGGAGGATCATGATGCCGGTCCCCAGGATCCGATGCCGCAAGAAGCCGGTGACCAACGTGAGACCGATCCGGCTCATCGCATCCACCACCGGCTCAACGAGGGGACGCCCGGCCGAAGGCCGGATCTTGGAGGCGAACAGGGCGGTCAGTGTCAGCGACACGGCCAAGCTGGCCAGGTTGGAGAAGGTCACCGTGTAGGCCAGCTCCTTGAACAGTTGCCCGGCGATCCCGACGACGAAGATCATCGGCAGGAAGACCACCACGGTGGTCAAGACCGTTCCGACGATGGCGCTGGAAACCTCCTGGGTCCCTTCAATCGCTGCGTCGGCAGAGGGTTTCCCCATCGCCCGGTGCCGGTCGATGTTCTCCACCACCACGATCCCGGCATCGACGAGAAGCCCGATCCCGAGGGCCAGCCCCCCCAGCGAGATCACGTTGATGGTGATGCCGCTGAAGTACATCAGCCCAACCGTGCTCAAAATCGAGATCGGGATGGCGAAGGCAACGTTGAGCGCCGCCCAGGGATTCCCCAGGAAGAGGAGGAGCACCAGGAAGGCCAGGACCCCTCCTTGCAAGGCCGCGTCCCGAACGCCGGCGATCGAGTTGCGTATGAAGACCGATTGATCATAGGCCAGGTCGAGCCGAACGCCGGGCGGCAGGGCCGACTGCAGCCGGGCGATCGCCTCCTTCACCCGGTTGGCCACCTGCAGGGTGTTGGCGCCGGCCTGCTTCAAGACGTTCAGGGAAACGTTTTCTTTTCCGTTGAACCGGGAGACGGAGCTCCGTTCCCGGAAGGTGTCCTTGACCGTCCCGATATCCCTGAGCAGGATCATCCTCTGGGGAGGACCCAGCCCCTTCTCCCGCTTGAGCGGCCCCGGTCTGTCGGCCCCTTCCGACTCCCGCTTGGGAACCTTTCCCTTCTCCTCCTCCACCCCGACGGCGATCTGAGGGATCTCCAGCACCACCCCGAACTCCCCGATCGTCCGGATCAGATACTCGTAGAAGGCCTCCTTGATCGTCCCGGCCGGATAATTCAGGTTCGCCCGCTGAACCGCTTCCACCACCTGCGAGATCGGAAGCTGAGAGGCCTGGAGACGCCCCTGATCCACTTCGATCAGGATCTCCCGCTCCAGGCCACCGGAGAGGTTGACCACCGCCACCCCCTCCACCTTCTCGATCTCATTCTTGATCTGCTTGCGGGCGATCCGGAGCAGCTCATGGGAGGAGGCCTCTCCGGAAAGGTTCAGGACCAGGACCGGCAACTCGAACGGGTTGAACTTGATGACGACCGGGTCCTCCGCCCCGCGTGGGAGGCGCTCCTTGATGAGATCGATCTTTTCCCGGACCCCCAGCCCCGCGAAGTCCATGTTCGTCCCCCAGTTGAACTCCGCGATGACGAGGGAGAGCTCCTCCTTCGAGATGGAGCTGACCCGGCGAAGCCCCGCCACCGTCCCCACCACCTCCTCGATCGGCTTGGTGACCAGCAGCTCAATCTCCTCCGGGGCGGCGTCCCGGTAGTGGGTGACGACGGTCAGCTGCGGGTAGGTGATCGGGGGAAAAAGCTCTTGAGGCAGGCGGGTCCAGGCGATCACTCCCAGGAGGAGGACCCCGACATAAATCATGACGGTCGTGACCGGCCGCCGTACGGAGAAACGAGGTAGGGACATTGGGTTAGCTGATGCGACTCACCCTTCGACGCGCCGTTCGTCCTGAGCTTAGTCGAAGGACGAACGGCTTGCTCAGGGCGAACGGATCTTTCACTCTTCCTCTTTCATCATGGCCGGCTCGGCCCGCTCCACGCCGGCCTCCTCCGTCTCCAGAAGGGCCACCTTGGAGCCCTCCTTGAGCGCCCCTCGGGCCTCGGTCACCACCTGCTCCCCTTCGGTCAAGCCGCCGGCGATCTCCACGTAATCGGTGGTCAGATACCCCAGGGTGATCGGCTTCAACTTCGCCGTTTCTTTCTCGACGACAAAGACGGAGTCATCCTTCCCGTCCCCATCGGTATCCCTGAGAGCGGCGGTGGGAATGACCAGGGCGTTCGGTTTCTCGAAGACGGCGATCTCGGCCCGGGCGAACATTCCCGGCAGCAGCTGGCCCTTTGTGTTGAGGACCTTCACCTTGGCGGTCAGGGTGCGGGACTTGCCTTCGATCAACGGGGCCAGGTTGTCGATCGTGCCGTCGAAGGAGGTGTTGGGCAGGGAATCGACCGACACCTTCACCCTCTGCCCCATCCGGATCCGTTCGATGTCCCGCTCGATGATCCCCAGCTCGACGAAGACCGAATCGACCACCATCAGGGTGGCCACCACCGCCTGAGGGGTGACGTATTCCCCCGGCTCCGCCTCCTTCGTCCCCATCACCCCGTCGACGGGGGCCCGCAGCGTCGTCTTATCCACCTCCGCTTCGGCCAGGTCCGCCTCCTTCTGCGCCGTCTCCACCTGCGCCTCCGCCTGCTCCACCTCGATCTGCGACTCTTCCAGCTTCGGCTTGATGATCGCCCCCAGCCGGTAGAGCTGCTCGTTGATCGACAGCCGCTTGCGCGCCAGCGAAAGCTGCGCCTCCGCTGAGTGGAGCTTGCCCTCGGCGTATTCCCTGCGCAGGCGGGCGTCCCGATCCTCCAGCATGGCCAGGACCTGGCCCTCGCTCACGATGTCCCCCTCCCGGAATTTGATCTCCCGGACGACGCCGTTGACCTCAAACTTCAATTCCACCTCCGACTCCCCCCGGACCGTCCCCAGGGTGGGGAGGGTGTCGGTGAAGTCGATCTGGGATGCCTTGAAAGTCCTCACCGCCACCGGCAGATCCTCCTCCGGGATGCCGGGGGCGCCCGAGGTCCGGGCCCCGGGCGGCAATCGGGTCACCTTCGGGCCTTGCAGCAGGGCCGGCAGCCACCATTTCACGACGACGATTCCAACGACAGCGATCAGTAGTAGAACAATGAACGTCCGTAATCGTTTCATCTTCCCTCCTTCACCTGTACCTCCCTGGCAGCCCGATCGCCTTGTTCAACTTGGCCAGGGCCACCTGGAGATTGGTCAGCGCCTGGACGGAAGCCACCCTCTCATCGGTCAGCTTGATAATCGCCTCCAGAACCTGGGAAGGGAGCACCTCATTGAGGGATGCCTGGGCCTGGAGGATCTTCACCTGCTCCTCCCGGAAGGTGATCTTCTGCTTGGCGTACTCCAGCTGAGTCCGCGCTTTCGTCACGCTGATCACCGCCTCCTGCACCTCCTGGAAGACGGTCCCCTTCGTCTCCTCCAGGTCGTTCCGGGCCTTCTCCAGGCCGATCCGGGCCTGCTGGATTTCCGAAAGCCCCTGGAGCTGGTTCAGGATTCCCAGCTCTCCGGAGGTGACGGTCGAATCGGTCCGGGTCGTCTGCCCCAGCTTCGGGGAGGTCTTGGTGGTCGTCGAGGAGAGGGTCGCCCCGTGGGGACCCCAGGCCCGGGTCGCCTTGATCCCGACGAAGTAGTCGTCCCCCAGATCGAGCGACTCCGTCTCGAAGGCGGAGCCGGAGGAGCCGATGAATCCGGAGAGATCGACCTTCAGCTTCCCCTTCGCCTTGGCGATCCTCTCCTCATACTCGTTGAACTCCACCAGGAGGGTATTCACCTGGATGTCCGGCCGATACTGGGCGGCCAGCGCCAGCGCTTCCTCGAGATCCACGGGGGTGGGGCTATACGGCGGGAACTCCGACGGAACCTCCACCTGGGCGTCGGGGGAGAGGTTCAGCCGCTGGTAAAACTTGATCCGGGCCAGGGCCAGGTCGTTCTCCGCCGTCATCCGCTGAAACCGGGCCTGGTTCACCTGCGCCTCGACGTTGAGCAGCTCCAGGCGGGTCAGCAGCCCCTTGTCGTAACGGGCCCGCGCCTTCTTCAGGAAATCCTCCACCTGACCCAACAGCCCCTCCTGCGCCGACAGGGCCGCCTTGGCTCCGATGTGCTGGAAGTAGGCCTGGGCGATCTCCTGAGAGAAGTCGGCCTTGACTTTGTTCGACCGTTTCTCCGACACCTGCAGATTCACCAGGGCCTGACGATACGTCTCCCTGAGGCGCCCCGAGTAGAAGATCGGCTGCTCCAGCTGCAGCCCCGCAGAGACTTCTTCGAAATCGACGTTGGAGGCGGTCCCCTCCGTCCAGCTCCCCTTCAACGTGGCGCCGGGATAGAGGGCGCGCCGGGCCTCCCGAAGCTTCATCTGGGCCAGATCGACCTCCTCCCGGGAGATCTGGACCGGGCGGTGGCGGGAAAGCCCGAACTCCAGCACTCCGTCCAATGTCCAAGGACCGGTCTCCGGGATAACAGAGACCGGTAGTGGTGACGGGGCCAGCGCCTGGACAGGAAGAGGAGGTGACGGTTCAGAAGCTGGAGACCGGAAGCTAGGGGCTGGAGGCCCTTCGACGCGCCGTTCATCCTGAGCTTGAGTCGAAGGATGAACGGCTTGCTCAGGGCGAACGGCAGGTGGAACTACCGACCGGTCCTTCGGCCTGACCTGGATCACCAGCTTATGGTCGGTCGATTCGACCCGATGTTCCGACGGATAGGCCAGATCAAACTCCAGGAAATCGGTCCCGGCCATTCTCCATTCGGTGATCAGCCATCCCTTCAGCGGGGTCGATTCCGGGAGGGAAGAAACCAGATTCTTCTCCGCCGGATCGATGATCAGACGCGGAGGATCGGAGAGGGTGTAGGTGACGAAGGCGAACGGCCGATCGGTTTTAAGCTCAATGACCGCCCCCTCGTCGGTCGGCTTAACCTCCACCGACTCCAGGGCCACGGGCGACTCTTCAGCGGAACTGAGATGGAATGATACGGTACAGGCGATGAGAAGCCCGCAGGCGATACTGGGCAAGTAGACCTGGAACCGTCTCACAAACCGTATCTCACTTAAGAAAGGTTACTTGAATACCCGAGACAAGTCAACAAAGTAACCAGGGGACGCTCCATTTTGGGACACTCCTTCAAGGAGTGTCCCATTCGTTTCACAAATGGAGCGTCCCCTAGCTTTTTCTGGTCTGCTCCTCGATCGTCAGGAGGAGTTTAATCACCTCGGCAACGGTGTAAAAGATCACGAAGCTTAATCCGGTGCTCAGGAAAACCTGAAGCGCCATCGCTCGGGGGGTCTCCGGTGTCCCCCCGGAAATCAGGACTCCCACCACCCCCACCAGGCCGAAAATCAGGGCGGCCCAGGCCAGAACCTTGAAGACCAGCCCGAAGACTTTAAGCAGTCGGAACCGTTCTTCCAAGATTATCCTTTGCTGCCCACGACTTCGGCCGTCTTCTCAGTGGCCCGGTAGCGGCGCATATACTCCCGCATGTAGACCCGGTACTGGTCCATCGTGGCGACCCGGTAGGCCCGGATCCGGTCCTTGTGGGCCAGCCGCCAGCGCTTCGCCCGCGCCCGCGCCTTGGCCCGCCAGATCGGATCCATCCGCTTGATCCGGTAGTAGAGGGGATTCCTCTCCTGCCAGGCGAACAGGTTTTCCATCTGCCGCTTCTTCTGGCAGTCCGGATCGCCGCAGGCCCGCTGCTTGGTGCGGCGGTACTTCGACGGCTGAAACTCCCTCTGACAATAAATGCAGATCATCTCACACCCACTCCGTTCTTACAGTGACCCCAACGGGAGTCGAACCCGTGTTTCGGCGCTGAGAACGCCGCGTACTAAACCGCTATACGATGGGGCCTTAAGTCCTTCAATCCACCCAAGAATCCGATGGAAAAGCTCGGCGCTCCCGAATCTTACCTGCACGACACCGAAGGGAAGGATATTCCCTCGCTTCCGCTGGCTGGTGGGACTGGTCTTTACATACGCTCGATGAAACTGCTCCTCAGGAATTCCCGTCACCTGCGCCCAAAACGCCTCCGCCTCTTCTACGGACTGTCCAGGATGGAGCTGCACCTTTATACGAAACTTCTCCTCCGGCACTTTGCAAACCTCCCGGAACCAACGCATGATGAGTTGAACCATTCCTGGATCCGAGTTCGCGAAACTGACCATTCCTCCCCCTGAAGAGGAGCCCTTCGATCCCTCCGCCCAGTAGAGAGCAGCCCCGATCCACTTGAGCAGCTCCCCGGAAATCGGAACCGCCTCCGCCCTCGCCGCCTCTCGCCACGCTTCGTGACGGGCCAGAGCCGCCTGGCGCTTGCGCTGATTGTACTCCACGAATCGCCGGCGACTCTCGAGGTCCTTCCCATGGATCCGGGCCTTCTGCTCCTCGGTCAGCGGGATCTGCCGCAGCCAGAGACTCAAGCTGCTCTGGGAGACCGGGACCCTCTCGAGAATCTCGGAGTAGCTTAGCCCCTGACGACGAAACCGTTCGGCGTGCGTCCGCTCGGTGACTTTCACCCCGCCCCTCCGGTTCCTTGCCACCGCCCCGCACCGTCAGGTAGCGAAAGATGAGTAAGAGCGGTGGCACTGTGCCGGAGGCACAGGCGCCATCGAGTTCTTTCCACATGCTGCGCCAAGTGATGGCGCAGGAACCCGAGGGGCGGGGTCATGGTATCGTAAAGATCGTACAAACGTCGCTCCGTTCTGTCAAGGAGATTGCGGCCCTGCAAAGGGCCTCCATCATGGTTGGTGAGGGCAACCCGCTACAGCTGATCGAGACTGTTCAGATATTCTTCAGTGGTAATGCGCAGGGTACGAAGGTTGCTCTTGATTTCAAAGATAGGGAGATCTTTCTTCGTTCGGACGATGACCGGCCGGATCAGGTCTGAACGATCCCACACTCGATGATCCCCCTCTTGACGAACCAGATGGCATCCGATTTTCTCGAGGAACTTCTCGAACTTCTTGTAATGGATGGGACGGAGAGCAGCCACAGAGACTAGGCGGGGACTCGAATCTCGATCTCCTTACTCTCCTGGCCGATCACCCGGGGAGGGCTCCATTCCTTCTTGACCTTCTCCCAACCGTATTCCTTCAAGACCTCCTCCCACGTTCCCTTCTTGCTCACCCGCTCAACAAAAAGCTTGAGCGTCTGGGCAAAAGACTTCTCGGCGTCTTCAAACGAGTCTCCGTGGGCCGTAAGATCAAAGGCCGGCGAGTAACAGATGAAGGCGTCGCCCTCCTTCATGTAGATTACCGGGATGCTTGTCCGGATTGTCGCTCGTCTCAACATGGTTTCATCACCTTAGAGTAAGTATACCATTGGGGAGCTTCTCCTTGGGGGCTGGATCTTTCCTCCTGGGCGGCCTTGGTCCAACGGTCTCGGTCCCGTGGTGGGGGGGTATTACGCGCGAAGAGGTAAGAGAAAAGGTTTGCGATTACGCCATGAGGATCAGGGTGTACTCCCTACCCTGCTCATCCTTCAGGCGGACAGCCACGCTCAATACGACTACCGGAGGCAACCCCTCTTTCTTGGAAAAGAGCTCGAAGGCAAAAACTGGAAGCGCCTCGATCCGCGCCTGGTCGCCCATGACCACCTGAGCCGCATCCGGCCCCTCCAGACCGTGCGACGCGAGCAACTGCTCAACCGCTTCCCTTGTCACACCCGGCTCCGCCTCCAGAAGGAGGACGTTGCCGATCCCTCGAGCCATTCTCATTTGAGCAGCGCTGCGCACCACCTCAGGCACGTTCTGTCCGACCCTCACCCAGGCCAGCAGCCGCTCCGCCGCCTGATTCCGAAGGTGATCATCCGAAATCACCATATGGCTTCCGTCAGTCACCTGAGCAGAATCGGCGATGATCACCCCCCGGCTGGCTTGGTAGCCAAAGGCCCCTACCTGTCCGGGCTCCAGCGAGATCCAGCCCCTCTCTAAAAGGGGCTGCTGGACGGCCGTGTCCGCCACGAGCCGATCGAACACCGACTGAACCTCCTCCAACCCGGCGGCGGGTGAAAGACCAGGCGTCAGGCTTCGGGCTTCAGGTTTCAGGTCCAACCCGACACCCGATACCCGAGACCCGATACCCAGCTCTTCCCCCTCCTCCAACCCGGCGGCGGTGAAACGGTCGGGACTAAGTCGCAAGGTTTCCCCCTCTAGAACAAGGGGTTTTCCTTCCCCTGTTAGAAACCTCCGAATAAGACGAACGATGGGAGGATTCCGAACCTCTTCCGTGGAGGGATCCGATAAAAGAATCTCCTTTAATCCCTGCAAAGCTTCCCGATCGTTTATCCTCGCATCCGATACCCGACGGATTTCCCAGATCTCATCCCCAAGAAACCGAAGAAGAAGCGGTATTCCACGCAGCCGCGGATTAATCAGACTTGAGTTCAAGTCTCTAGCGCAACACCTGGTATCCTGGTCCACCCAGGAGAAAGGAGTTGCGCGAGATGCCCAGTTACACGAGATTGACCCTCGCCGAACGCGAGGAGATCAGCCGCGAGCTGGCGGCAGGGAGTCGTCTGCGAGCGATTGCTCGGCAGCTCGGACGCGCCCCCAGCACCATCGGACGGGAATTGCGCCGAGCGGAGCGAACCCGGAGCACCTACCGGGCCACGCGAGGCCAGCACGTCGCGAGACGAGCGGCCCAGCGGCCGCGGAAGCTCGTGACACACCCGCGCCTCCAGGCCTACGTGCACGCGCAGCTGAGGCAGCGCTGGTCGCCGGAACAGATTGCCACGCGGCTGCAGGCGGAGTATCCTGATGACCTCACGATGCGTGTGTCGCATGAGACGATCTACACGTACCTGTACGTGCTGCCCCGCGGCGCGCTCAAACGGGAGTTGCTCCGCGCACTCCGGCACCGACGGAGGCACCGGCGGGTGCGACGCGGCAGCCCGGAGCGGCGCGGCAACATCCCCGCGATGTTGAGCATCGAGGAGCGTCCCGCGGAGGTGGCGGCTCGCACCGTCCCCGGCCACTGGGAGGGGGATTTGATCGTGGGGCGCCGGAACGCCTCGGCGCTCGGCACGCTCGTGGAGCGGACGACCCGCACCACCCTCCTGGTGCCCCTGCGGGCGAAGGATGCGACGAGCGTCCGGCAGGCCTTCGCCCGGGAGATGCGCACGCTGCCGCAGCAGATGGCGCGGTCTCTCACCTACGACCAGGGCAAAGAGATGGCCGAGCACGAGTTGTTCACGCAGGAGACCCGCATCCAGGTCTACTTCGCGCACCCGCATAGTCCGTGGGAGCGGGGCACGAATGAGAACACGAACGGCCTGATCCGGCAGTTCTTCCCGAAAGGGACGGACTTCTCGCGGGTCTCGCGTCGTCAGATCAAGCATGTCCAAGCCCTCTTGAATGGTCGGCCTCGCAAGGTGCTCAACTGGCGAACACCGAGCGAGGCGTTTCACAACGTCCCTGTTGCGCTAGGAACTTGAAACCGCCGTCCCTAATAACGCCTGGATCGCTCTTCTGCCGGTCCACCCCCACAGCCAGCGC
>CAZRTR010000020.1:0-25715 GCA_964603095.1 uncultured Planctomycetia bacterium | reverse complement strand
TTTCTTCCCCAATGAGCGGCGGGATACCGGCAGAAAACTCGATCGGCAGATATTCGGCCCCGCAACAGCTAAAGAACGGCCCCAGGGAGAAGTTTTGTTAGCGGGACGTTAGCAGGGCGGATCCCAAAGAATCACAACCTTCACGAAGTTATCGAGTTAAGAGGTTGCCACCGCTGAGCTACGGGCCCCTGACAGTAGCCCAGAGCAACGTCAAGACGTTGGAAGGAAACTTCAGATACTCCATTACCACCTTCAGGGCGTTTCGGGGTTGGCGCCACCACCGTCTGGCTTCAAACGGGTCGTAGGGACTCGGGTAAGACAGGACGGCGACCTTCGTGTTTTTCAAGACGGTGCGGAAGATGAAGCGGGCCCGCCGGGAGGCGTATTTGGAGGTGACGACCACCAGACTCCCTGGGGGCTGGCCCTTCAGGAATTTCCGGACCTTCTGCGCCTCCTGGATGGTGCCGTCGGCCGGTTCCGGAAGAAAGCCGATTTGGGAGGCCGGCACCCCGGAAGCGATCAGGATCCGCTCCGGCCAGGGGGGTAGGGAAGGGTCGAGGAGACCCAACCGGACCAGCTCTCCCTCGGTGGGAGAAGAGGGTTCGGGGATCACCAGGATCCGCTCCACACGGCCCTGGTTGTAAAGGTCTCGGGCGGCCAAGGTTCGAACCGTCGTATCACCGGAGAGGACCAGCGCCAGATCGGCGTGATCAAAGGGATCCTCTGCGACAAGGAAACTGGCCGCGTGGGGGAAGAAGAGTCCCGCCGCGATCATGGCGGCCAGCAACACCGCTAGAAATACTCCACGGACATTTCCCTGAGAGCGGCTTCGCATCATCGACGGATCCTCCCTTGTGAGGGATATTATATTCCATTCGATGCGTTCTTCCCGTAGAATAGATTTTCGTGCCGGGTGAGGAGGCCCCGCTTCGCGGGACTTCCCTAGACAGAAACTTCAAGGAGGGCGCATAGCTCAGCCGGTTAGAGCGCTACGCTCACATCGTAGAGGTCACAGGTTCGAGTCCTGTTGCGCCCACATATCTTCGGACGAGAACCGACCGGTGGAAACCTATTCACATGGCAACGGTATCGATCGCTGATCAATTAAAGGCGCTGGTGGAGCTCCAGGGATTGGATGCCCGGCTCTGGCAACTCAAGAGGGAGCTGGAGGCCAAACCGCAGGAGATTGCCGAAGCCAAGCAGCAGGTTCAGAAGATTCTCAAGGAGGTCCAAGAGCTGGAGGGTCAGGTCAGGACCTTGGAGGTCAAGCGCAACCAGATGGAGATGGATCTCGGTGAGAAGGAGGGCCAGATCAAGAAGCTCCAGACCCAGTTGTTCCAGGTCAAGACGAACAAGGAATACACCGCCATGACGAAGGAGATCGAAGGGTTCAAGGCCGACAAATCGGTCCTCGAGGAAGAGGTCTTGAACTTCATGGAGGAGATCGACCGGGCGAAAGGCCGTTTGGCCACGGAGCGGGAGGCGCTGAAAACCAAGGAGGCGGAGTTCACCGCTCAGACGGCCCGTTTGGAGCAGGAGAGCCGCCAGATCCAATCCTTGATCCAGGAACTGCTGAGCCAGCGCAGCGCCCTCGCGCCCAAAGTGGATCCTCCCGTTTTAAGCCGCTACGAGCGGATCCTGGAGCGCAAGGAGGGGCTGGCCCTGGTCCCTGTTCGACAGGACGCCTGCGGGGGCTGCCACATGGTCCTGCCCCCTCAAATGATCAATGAAATCCAGATGGGGACGCGCCTGATCGGCTGTGAGTCCTGCACCCGGATCCTCTACATCGAACCGGCCTCGTAAATCCGCCCGCCCGCCTGACCTGACGCGCCTGAAGATTCAGATCGACGGGGCGTCGAGAGGGAACCCAGGCCCTGCGGGAGTCGGGGTTGTTCTGAGCGACGGATCCGGTCGGCTCCTGAAGGAGCTGGCGATCTATCTGGGGGAGACGACCAACAACGTGGCGGAATCGTGCGCTCTGGTCCTTGCCCTGCAGGAGGCGACCCATCTCGGCGCCCGTCGGGTGATGGTTTCGACCGACAGCGAGCTTCTCGCCCGGCAGGTGGACGGCACCTACCGAGTCAAGGACAAACGGCTCCAATGGCTGCATGTCTTGATCCGGCACCTGATCCAAGGTTTCGATCGGTTTGAGATTCGGCACATCCCAAGAACCGAGAATCGGGCGGCCGATCGGCTGGCCAACCGGGCGGTGAACGAAAGCCTGAAGCAGCGAACGTTCTGGTAGGGTGAAGCCGAGGTATAATAGCAGCGGCAGAGGAGACCGGATGGTCGCCCGCCGATGTTCTTTGGCGGGAGGAAAGTCCGGACTCCACAGGACAGCGGTGCGGGTAACACCCACCCCCCGCGAGGGGAGGATCAGAGCCACAGAGACGAGTCTTCGGCTGCCGGGGCAGGGAAGTCTGCCCTGAGCCTGTCGAAGGGTGAAACGGGGCAATCTCACCGCGGAGCAAGACCAAGCAGACCCTGCCCAGCAAAGGTGGTCCGCCTTAAGGGGCCTTCAAATGGCCGGGGCAGGGAGGGTAGGTCGCATGAGCCCCATCGTAAGGTGGGGCCTTAGAGGAATGACCATCTCCGCCACAGAACTTTGGCGGAACAGAATCCGGCTTATAGGCCTCCTCTGCCTTTTCAGGTGTCTGGCTCCCGCCAAGATTCGTGGCGGGTGCCTGGCACCGTTTTTGTGATAGAATGGCAATACCGATGGCGAAAAAACAGATGACCCTGGTGATGTGTGGACTCTTGCTGGCTGGCTGCGGGTCCCGATTGACGAGCTACGCCAAGCCGGAGGCCCCTTGGACGTCGATCCAGCGGGTGGCGGTACTGCCCTTTACCACCCCGTCGGAGAACCCGACCCGCCGGCAATTGGTCACGCAACTGTTCTCGGAGGAGTTGAGGCGGATCGGGATGACGGAGGTGGTGGAAGTCCCTCTAACCAGTCCGATCGGGGGGGTGCCCTCTCTGGAGGAGGTGAGCCGTTCCTATGCGGTGGACGGAATTTTCTCCGGTTCGGTGGACGACTCTCAGGGAACCGTGGTCCATGTCCGCCTGCACGATGCCGCCACCCGGGAAGTCCTCTGGTCCGGCACCTTCTCTTTGGGAGTGGGGCCTGAATTTTTCTCCCTGCGGACCCAGCAGCAACAGTTCCAGCGATCCCTTCAGCGACTCCTTCGCGATTTCTCCAAGCGCCGGGCCTAGCCGTCCGGGATTTTTTCTCTAGTCCCTAGTCCTGCGTCGGAGGTTTCTGTTCCCCTCCCTCTTCCCACTACATCTAGCCCTTTCCCACCCACTTTCTCCCCACATTTTGTGGCTTGAAAATTTCCCCATTTTTCCTCTTGACAAGTGGAGGGGAGCCATATAAACTCTGGCATGATGTGGAGGAAAGTGGAAGAAAGTAGAGAGCTTGAAGGTTGGAGGATTTGGTTGTGGATGCCGTCGGGTTTGCCTTTATCGGGGAGCCCCCTTCGGGGGAGAGGCAATGGAGTGTGGCGGGAGATAACCGCTCGCGCTCTATAGGCGCATCCACAACCCCTTGAATGCGGAGGGGCAGCCGAAGAATGACAAGCGGCTGCCCCTTCCGCTTTTTAGAGAATGTTCTACGGCGAGCACGAGCATACGATTGATCGGAAGGGCCGCTTGATCATTCCTTCCCGTTTTCGGGAGGCGATGAAGGAGCATTACACCGAGCGGTTGGTCGTCACCCGTGGCTTGGATAAGTGTCTCTTCCTCTTTCCGGAAGATGAGTGGCGCGCTCAGGAGGCCCGCTTTCGCGCCCTTTCCTTCACCAAGCAGGAGGCCCGTCGATTCAATCGGTTTTATTTCTCCGGCGCGGTGGAGCTGACCTGCGATCGGCAGGGGCGGATCCTGATCCCGCCATACCTGAAGGAGTTTGCCGGGATCAAACGGGATGTGGTGATGGTGGGAGTCTCGAATCGGATGGAGATCTGGGACAAGGAGGGGTGGAGGAAATTCTATGGCCAATTCAAGGAATCTTACGAAGAGATCGCCGAGCGGCTCCTCCCCGAATAATTCCGACGACACCTCGGTGGTGCCGCGGGGAACGCCCTCGGCTTGGGCGGTCCGGTGGCAGTTGGCCTGCCGGCTGAAGGATCGATTGGAGATGATCCATGGGGAGTCCCCTCCCCACGCGCTCCGGCTGGCCCGGACCTCCCGGAGCTATCAGGAGTTGATCCAGCGGTACTCGAACGACAGCATGCTGTAGGATCCGGCTCTGAGGATTCTGCATCCTCCGGTTCTTCGTGAGGAGGTCCTCCGGGGGCTGGCGCTGGGGAAGGCGGCGCTGGTCCTGGATGCGACCGTGGGGTTGGGGGGACACGCGGAGCAAATTCTTGAGCAGTTGGGGCCGGCGGGGCGCTTGGTGGGGATCGATCGGGATCCTCAGGCGTTGGAGATGGCCCGCAGGCGATTGGAGCGGTTTGGAGATCGGGCGATGTTGATCCAGGGGAACTTCGGAGAATTGGCGCAGCGGTTGGACCAGCACGGAATCGGGCGGGTCGACGCCGCGCTGTTTGATCTGGGGGTTTCGGCCTTGCAGTTGAAGAGCAAGGAACGGGGCTTCTCTTTTCTCCTCGAAGGGCCGTTGGACATGCGGATGGATCCGACCGATTCGAAAACCGCCGCCGACATCGTGAATCATATCTCCGCCAGGGAACTGACCGATCTCATTCGGGAGTACGGGCAGGAGCGCTGGGCGGGACGGATCGGGCGGGCGATCGTCCGGGGGCGGCCGTTTCCAACGACGACGGAACTGGCGCAGGCGATTCGCAGGGCGGTTCCTCCCGCGGGACATCACGGGAGGATCGATCCGGCGACCCGCACCTTCCAAGCGATTCGGATTGCGGTCAACCAGGAGCTGGATCTTCTGCCGCAGGGGTTGGAGCAGGCGGTCGCCCGCCTGCGGGGAGGGGGTCGGATCGCGGTGCTGGCCTACCATTCCCTGGAGGATCGAATCGTGAAGGAGTTTTTCCGAGAGAAACAGAGGGAGGGGGCGCTGACGATCCTCACCCGGAAGCCGATCCGGCCTTCGGCCGAGGAGGTCGCCCGCAATCCGAGCGCCCGTTCCGCCCGCCTTCGAATCGCCGAGAAGACCGGGTGAAGACCACCCTGTTCGGTTTGGGGCTGTTGACGGTTCTCGCCTTGAGCTATGTCCAGCAGCGGGTCGCCTTGGTGGGTCTGGGCTACGAGGTGGAGAACCTCCGGCGGACCCGGGAGGAGCTCCTTGACCAGCATCGGGTACTCCAATACAATGTTCTAACGCTCCGCTCTCCAGTGATCTTGAGCCGGCGACTGGCCCGTCGAGAGGTGACCCTGACCCCGCCCCGCGTGGTGGAGCAGTTGCCTCGTCAGAGGGTGAGCCAGCCGACGGCTCCAGCGACGGTGCAGCCCTTAAAGGTGCCGCCCTCAGGGCAGCCGCTGATCTGGGGACGGCTGATGCGCTGGCTGGAGAGCGGCCGGCAGGCGCAGGCGCAACCGAGTTCTTAGTTCTTAATTTAGAGCCGGCTTCGAAATCGGCTCTTAAAAGGGCTTTATCGTCTTTGGGTGTTGACCTCGGCGCAGAAGACCCGCGTTGCGTGGGTGATCATGGGTTTTCTCATGATCGGCGCCGTGCTGTGGGTGCGATTGCTGTGGCTTCAAATTCTCCATCCCGACCATTGGGTCACCATCGCCCGCCGTCAGCATCTGCAAATTCTGGAGCTGCTCCCGGTTCGGGGAGCGATCCTTGACCGGAACCTCAAGCCCCTGGCGGTTTCGATCCGCCTGACCTCCGTCTTCGCCAACCCGCGCCATGTGAAGGATCCCTCCGCCGTCGCTCGGCGGCTGGCCCCCCTGCTGGATCAGCCGGTGGAGGAACTCAAGGGGAAGTTGAGCCAGCGGGATCGGGGGTTTGTCTGGCTGGCCCGCCGGATCCCGAACCAGACCGCCTCCAGGATCAGGGCCCTGCGCCTGGCCGGCGTCGATTGGATCATGGAGCCGCAGCGGGTTTACCCGCTGGGGTATCTGGCCAGCCACCTGGTCGGATTCGCCGGATCGGATGCTCAGGGGCTGGAAGGGCTGGAGTTGGTGTACGACCGGGCTCTGAAGGGGGAGCCCGGCTGGCGCTGGATGAATCGGGATGCCAGACGCCGGCCGGTCGGGGTCTGGGATCATCCGTCGGTTGCGCCCCGGGACGGCCTGGAGCTGGTCCTGAACCTGGATACCTCGATCCAGTTCATCGCGGAGCGGGCGCTGGAAGAGGCGGTGGAGAAGTGGCGGGCCAAGGGGGGATCGATCATCGTGATGGAGCCGGCCACCGGGGAGATCCTGGCGATGGCGAACCGACCCACCTTCGACTCGAACCAGTTCGCTGACGTTGCTCCGGAGACCCGCCGAAACCGGGCTGTCACCGATACCTTTGAGCCGGGCTCGGTCTTCAAGATCGTCACGGCGGCCGTGGCCCTGACCAAGAACGCGGTGAAGCCGGAGGAGACCTTCTATTGCGAGAACGGGGCCTTTCCGGTGGCCGGGCGGATCCTCCATGACTATCGGCCTCACGGGTGGCTCACCTTTCAGGAGGTGATCGCCCAGTCCAGCAACATCGGGACGGCGAAGGTGGCGATGCGCCTGGGTCCCAGCGCCATCTACGAGGGGATGCGGGCCTTCGGGTTCGGGACGGCGACGGGAGTGGAACTACCAGGAGAGGTGGGCGGCACCGCCAAGCCGCCGAGTCAATGGTCCCGCCCCTCGATCACCGCCATCCCGATCGGGCAGGAGGTGACGGTGACCGCCGTGCAGTTGGCCCAGGCGATCTGCGCCGTGGCCAACGGGGGCCTTCTGGTGAGGCCCTGGCTGGTGCGGGAGATCCGTCACCCTTCAGGGGTTGCCGTCAAGTCGTTCAAGCCGATGGTGATCCGGCGGGTGATCCCCTCCGAGATCGCCGAGCGAATGAAGGAGATCCTGGCCGCCGTCGTGGAGCGGGGATCCGGAAAGGCGGCGAACGTCCCCGGCCTTCGCGCAGGGGGCAAGACCGGGACCGCCCAGAAGGTGGAGCCGACCGGCCTCTATTCTGAATCCCGGTATGTGGCCTCTTTCATCGGATTCCTGCCGGTGGAGGATCCTCGCCTGGTGATTGTTGTCGTGGTGGACGAGCCGCAGCCGCTGCATACCGGAGGGGTGGTTTCCGCCCCGGTCTTCCGCCAGGTGGCGACGGAGACGGTGGCCTATCTCCAGCAGAGCGAAACCCAGACATTGGCAAGGAGGGAACCGTGGCGAGACGGCAGTCCCTAAGCGGGCCCTGGCGTCTGCGAGAGCTGATCTCCGCCAGCGGGATCCCTTGGGCTGGGCCGATTCCCGACCTTGTCATTCGAGGGGTCACGGACGATTCCCGCCATTGCAAAGAGGAGTTCCTGTTTGTGGCGGTCAAGGGGGCGCGGGCGGATGGGCATCGGCATCTGGCGGAGGCGATCCGCCGGGGAGCGGGGGCCGTGATGGTGGAGGAGGAGGTTTCTGTTCCCGATTCGGTGGTCAAGATCCGGGTGCCCTCCACTCGGCCCCTGTTGGGGCCGCTGGCGCATGCCTTCGAGGGATCCCCCTCGAAGAGAATGAAGGTGATCGGCGTCACCGGAACCAACGGGAAGACGACCGTTTGCTGGATCATCCAGCACCTTCTGGAGGCGGCGAGGGTTCCCTGCGGGCTGATCGGCACCGTCTGCAATCGGATCGGCCGGATCGAGCGGCCCTCGGGGAATACCACGCCGGGGGCGGTTCCCTTGGGCAAGATGCTTTCCGAGATGGTGAGCCAGAGGATGAAATGCTGCGCCATGGAGGTTTCTTCCCACGCCTTGGATCAGCATCGGGCCGACGGGATCGAATGGGCCTGCGGGGTCTTCACCAACTTGAGCTCCGAGCATCTCGATTACCATGGGACGGTCCAGAGGTATCTGAAGGCCAAGCTGCGGTTGTTCCAGACGCTGGAGAAAAAGGCCGCCGCTGTGATCAACCGGGACGATCCGGTGTCGGACCGGGTCCGCCGGGCCACCGCCGCCAAGGTCTGGACGTACGGCCTTCAAGGGCCGGCCGATTTCTCGGCCGGGGAGATTGTCTGCTCCTTGGAGAATACCTCTTTCGAATTGAGAACTCCGGAAGGGGCGGCTTGCGTTTCCTGGAGGATGATCGGGCTCCATAACGTCCAGAACCTGCTGGCCGCCGTGGGGGCGGTGATGGCGGTGGGGGTTCCGCTGAAGAAGATTCTTCTCAAGATCAGGGACTTTCCCGGCGTTCCGGGACGGTTGGAACGGGTGGATGACGGGGGCCCCTGTCCGGTCTTCGTCGATTACGCCCACACCGACGGGGCGCTGAAGCAGGTTCTCACACAACTGAGGAAGGTTTCCTCTCACCGGATCCTGGTCCTCTTCGGCTGCGGGGGGGATCGGGACCGGGCCAAGAGGCCCAGGATGGGACGGGTGGCGGCGAGGTGGGCCGATCGGGTGATCGTCTCCTCGGACAATCCCCGGTCGGAGGATCCGGCGGTGATCGCCCGGGAGATCGTCGGGGGGATGAAAGGATCTTCCACCCCCTGTGAAACGATCCTCGATCGGAGGGAGGCGATCTTCAGGGCCCTGGAATCGGTCGATCGGAATGGGCTGGTTCTGATCGCCGGCAAGGGGCATGAGGCGGCCCAAGTCTTCCGGGATAAGGTGGTCCCGTTCGACGATCGGGCCGTGGTGAGGGAATGGTTAAGCGAGCGGGCGGAATGTCATCCGGCGATTCTGAAATAGCCCGGTTGGGCGCCGATTTAAAGGGGGTTTCCATCGATTCCCGGACCATTCGGGCGGGGGAGCTGTTCGTGGCGATACGGGGCAACCGGTTCGACGGACACGACTTCGTGGTCCAGGCGTTTGAGAAAGGGGCGGCCGGAGCGATCGTCGAGCGCTGGCCGTTGGTGTCTGACACCCGAAGGGTGTCTGACACCGTTTTGATCTGGCGCGTGCCCGACACCTTGAAGGCCCTGGGGGATCTGGCCCGGTTCCATCGAGAGCGTTTCGATCTTCCGGTGGCGGCGATCACCGGCTCTTCGGGCAAGACCACAACGAAAGGGATGCTGGCCCACCTCCTTTCAGACCGCCCGATTCTCGCCACCCCGGGAACGCAGAATAACCTGATCGGGGTGCCGATGGCGCTGCTTCGGTTGGGACCCCAGCACAAGGCGGCGGTGTTGGAGCTGGGAACCAACCGGTGGGGGGAGATCGGTCGGCTGACCGAGATCGCCTCTCCAACGATCGGTCTGATCACTCAGATCGGGCCGGCCCATCTGGAGACGTTCGGGGATCTGCGCGGAGTCCTCCGGGCCAAGGGGGAGTTGTGGGAGCGGATGTCTCCTCGGGGGACCCTGGTTCTCAACGGCGACGACCCCTTGCTGAGGGAGGTGGGGCCTTCTCTGCGGCAGAAGATCCGCTGGTTCGGTTTCCATCCGCAAGCCGGTCTCCGGGCCACCGACATCCAGCTCGAGCCTGGGCGCTCCCGTTGCCGGATCAACGGCCGATGGGAGCTGGAGCTGCCGATGCCGGGGAGGCATCATCTGATGAATGCCTTGGCGGCCCTGACCTGCGCATGGGAGATGGGGATCGATCCGGAGCAGGGGATCGAACGGCTCCGGTCGATCGGGCCGATCCCCGGTCGGCTCTTTCCGATTGAGGTGGGGGGATGGCGTGTGATCGACGACTCTTACAACGCCAATCCCAGCTCAATGAGAGCGGCGCTGGAGGTTCTGCAGGGGGTTCCGACTCCGGGCCGGCGGATCGCGGTGATCGGGGATATGCTGGAGCTGGGAGAACAGGCGGCGGCCTTCCATTCGGAGTTAGGTCCTATGGTGGTGGAGGCCCGGGTCGATTGGCTGATCACCGTCGGGCCCTTAAGCCGGCGCCTGCTCTCCGCCGCCTGGGAGCATGGACTTCGCCGGGAGTCCGGCTTCGGCTTTGAGACGGCGGTGGAAGCGGGAGAATTTTTGGCGCAGCGGCTCCGTCCCGGAGACACGATTCTGGTCAAAGGGTCCCGAGGGATGCGGATGGAACAGGTCCTGGAATGCTGTACGGGCTCTTTTACCCGTTAAGGGATTGGTGGTTCGGGTTCAACGTCTTCCGGTACATCACCTTCCGGACGGCGATGGCCAGTGTCACAGCGTTCGTCCTGACGTTGATTGTCGCTCCGGCCGTCATCCGGTGGCTCACCCGTCTGAAGGTCGGCCAGACGATCCGCGGAAGCCAAGAGGTCCGGGAGCTGTACGATCTGCACCGCCACAAAGGGGGAACCCCGACGATGGGGGGATTGCTGATCCTGCTGAGCTTGATCGGTTCCACTCTGCTGTGGGGAGATCTGGGCAACCGGAATGTGATCCTGGCGATGGCGGTCACCGTCGCGATGGGGGCGATCGGATTCATGGACGATTTCGCCAAGCTGAAGGCCCGCGACTCCCAGGGGCTTTCGAAGCGCCTTCGGCTCCTGGCCCAGGCGGCGGTGGCGGTGGGTTTCATCGGGATTCTGCTGAAGGATCGGTCGCATCCGACCTTCCTGGAGGTTCCGTTCCTCAAGGAGCCGCCGATCGACCTGGGGATTTGGTCGGTCCTCTTTGTCGTGCTGGTG
This sequence comes from uncultured Planctomycetia bacterium, assembly GCA_964603095.1. Taxonomy (GTDB): domain Bacteria; phylum Omnitrophota; class Gorgyraeia; order 1-14-0-20-64-10; family 1-14-0-20-64-10; genus CAZRTR01. Next base: position 15,065 of record CAZRTR010000020.1, on the reverse strand, counting down.
TTGGTGGGGACCACCAACGCGGTGAATCTGACCGACGGGCTGGACGGGCTGGCGATCGGCTGCACCACGATGATCGCCCTATGCCTGACGGTGATGAGTTACTTGACCGGCCATCGCCTGTTGGCCGACTACCTGTTCATCCCGTTCATCGCCGGAGCGGGGGAGCTGACCGTCTTCTGCGCCGCCCTGGTCGGGGCCAGCATGGGGTTTCTCTGGTATAACGCCCATCCGGCCAACGTCTTCATGGGGGACACCGGGTCGCTCGCGTTGGGTGGAGCGATTGGATCGGTGGCGGTGATGATCAAGAAGGAGCTTCTTCTGGTTTTGGTGGGGGGCATCTTTGTCCTGGAGGCCCTGTCGGTGATCCTTCAGGTCGCCTCCTTCCGTCTGACCGGGAAAAGAATCTTCCGGATGGCGCCGCTTCACCATCATTTCCAACTGGTCGGGTGGCCGGAGTCGAAGGTGACGATCCGGTTCTGGATCGTGGGGGCGGTCTTGGCGCTTCTTTCCTTGAGTACCTTAAAGCTTCGATGAGAGAAATTTCGGTCCCGGTTCGGCGTCCTGGGCCGGGAGCCTTGGTGACAGTCGTGGGGCTGGCCAGGAGCGGAGCGGCGGCCGCCGATTGGCTTCTTCGGCTGGGTTGCGTCGTGCGGGTGACGGAGCAGCGGCGGACACCGGAGCTGGAAGCGGTGGCGGAGCCGCTGCGGCGGGCGGGGGCGGTGGTGGAGTTGGGGACCCACAGCCGGGACTTCATTCGGGGCTCCCATCTGGTGGTCGTCTCACCCGCAGTGGCATCCTTGGCCCCCCCCATCCGATGGGCTCAGGAAGAGGGGATCCCGATCGTCGGAGAACTGGAGCTGGGGAGCTGGTACTGCGCAAACCCCATCGTGGCGGTGACCGGAAGCAACGGGAAGTCGACAGTCGTCACCCTGGTGGGAGAGATCCTGAAGGCCGCCGGCAAAGAACATGTTGTCTGCGGAAACATCGGGCCGCCGATCTGCGGGGTTCTTCCCCGGATCCGGCCGGACGCCGTCGTCGTCTTGGAGGTCAGCTCTTTCCAGTTGGAGCAGACCTTGGCGTTTCACCCGCAGATCGGATGTCTGTTGAACGTGACCGACAACCACTTGGACCGTCACCGATCGTTCGACGAATACCGGCGGACGAAGGCACGGCTGTTCTCCTTCCAATCCTCTTCCGCCTGGGCTGTTTTAAACGCCGACGATCCGGAATCGCGCCGGCTCCGGTCCGCCGTGCGCGGCCGCCTGGCCTTCTTCAGCCGGAGCCGGAAAGGGATCGGCGCCATTCTCGAGGGGGATCACCTGACTCTGAACCTCCCCTCCCTGACCGGATCGATCTGTCGACGGGAGGAGCTGTCCCGCCCCGGGATTCATCATGAGGAGAACGCTCTGGCGGCCGCCTGTCTGACCGGGCTGCTGGGCGTTTCTCCGGAGGTGATCGGATCGGTCCTTCGATCGTTTCCCGGGTTGCCGCACCGGCAACAGGTGGTGGCGACGGTGAGCGGGGTTACCTTTGTGAACGATTCGAAGGCCACCACCGTGGCGGCGGCTTTAAGGGCGATTGAGGCGATGCCGGGCAAGGGGATCCTGATCGCCGGGGGAAGGGACAAGGGATCCGATTTCCGGCCCTTGAGGGGTTTGCGAAGGAAACTCAAAGGGGCGGTCTTGATTGGGGAGGATGGCTCGAAGATCGCCTCCTCTCTCAAGGGGGCGGTTCCCCTCCACAAGGCGAAGGATCTGAGGGAGGCGGTCTTTACCGCTTTTGGGATCGCCCGACGGGGGGAGTGGGTGCTCCTTTCTCCGATGTGCACCAGCTTCGACATGTTCCGGGACTTTGAGGAACGGGGGGAGCGGTTTATGGAGGCGGTCCAGGGGCTGGATGCGATCCCTTAGACGGGGCTTGCTGTTGGTGACGGCGCTCCTGGTGCTGATCGGGGTGGTGATGATCTACTCCACCAGCGCCGTCTACGCTCAGGAGAAGTACGGGGACGCCTCCTATTTTCTGAAGCGCCACCTGATCTATCTGGGGGTGGGGTTGATCCTCTCCGGCTGGGTGTTGGGGCTGACCCCCCAGCAGATCCGCCGGTGGGCCAAGCCGCTTCTGGGGTTGGCGCTTCTGGGGCTGGCGCTGGTCCTGATTCCGGGGATCGGGCACAAGGTCTCCGGAGCCCGCCGCTGGTTCCGGGTCGGGTGGCTGAGTATCCAGCCCTCGGAAGTGGCCCAGCTGGCCATGATCGTCTATCTGGCCGATCTGTTGACGCGCAAGCGGGGTCAGTTGCGAAATTGGATCAACGGGGTGCTGCCCCCTCTGATCGTTCTGGGGGCGACCCTGGGGCTGATCCTGGTGGAGCCGGATCTGGGGACGGCGGTGGCGTTGGGCATTGTGGCGCTGATCCTGCTGTTCATCGCCGGCATGCGGCCTCAGGTCGTGGCGGGGATTGGGCTGGCGGCGATCCCGGCGGTGATTGGGTTGATCCTGGTCAAGCCGTACCGGGTCCGGCGGGTCCTGGCCTACCTCAATCCATGGGCCGACCCGGAGGGGGCCGGATTTCAGTTGATCCAGTCGCTGGTGGCTTTGGGGTCCGGCGGCCTGTTCGGTTTAGGGCTGGGAGAATCGAGGCAGAAACTGTTTTATCTGCCGGCGGCTCATACCGATTTCATCTTCGCCGTGATCGGAGAAGAGCTGGGTTTCGTGGGGGTCAGCGTGGTCCTGATCCTGCTGGGGCTTCTCCTCTGGTACGCGGTTCGGATCGCGCTTTGCTGCCCCGAGCCGTTCGGGGTCTTCACAGGGATTGGGATCGCGCTGCTTCTGGCGCTGGAGGCGTTGGTGCACATCGGGGTCACATCGGGAGCGATCCCGACGAAGGGGCTTCCGTTTCCCTTCATCAGCTATGGGGGGACCGCCTTGATCGTGAATCTGGTGAGCGTGGCGCTGCTGCTCAACTTAAGCCGTCCCCCCCGAGCCGCCTCGTGAGATGACCCCAAGCGACGGCGCTGGAACCGGAGGGGCGGGGTGAAGGTTCTTCTGGTGGCGGGGGGAAGCGCCGGGCACCTGATCCCGGCGCTCACGCTGGCGGAGCATCTGAAGAAAGCGCAGCAAGCGACCTGTTCGGTTCTGAGCAGTTCCCGTGCCATTGACCGGCTGGTGGCCGATGAGGCTTCTTTTCGCTGGACCACCGTCGATCTTCAGCAGATCAGGCCTCTGTGGCGCTGGCTTTCCCCGTCGTATACCTTCCGGCAGCTCAAGGCGCTGCGGCAGATCGAGCGTACCCTCTCGGTGGTTCAGCCGGATGTCCTGGTCGGATTCGGCGGCTACTTGAGCGCCTTGAGTGTCCCCTTGGCCCGGCGGGTCGGCATTCCGGTGGTGATCCATGAGCAGAACGTCTTGCCGGGGGAGGCGAACCGGTGGCTGGCCCCTTTCGTCCAGGCGGTGGCGGTCTCTTTCCCCGAGACGAAGCGGCATCTTTCCCGACGGGCCAGAGTCGAGGTGACGGGGAATCCGATCCCCCCAAGGCAACCGATCGATCCGGTTCGCGCCCAGCAGCATTTCGGGTTTGACGGCGAGCGCCCGGTCCTGCTGGTGATGGGAGGAAGCCAGGGATCTGGCCCGATCAATCGGTGGGCGATCCGGATCTGGGAGGAGCAGCCGGCCTCCAAGCGATCGCAGGTCCAGGTGCTCCACCTGGCGGGACTTCAGGGCTATTCCGAAGTGGAGACGGCCTACCGGCGGCTGGGGATGGCGGCGCGGGTCTTCCCCTTCTTTAGGGAGATGCCGTTTGCCTACACCGCCTCCCGCTTGGCAGTCAGCCGGGCCGGGGCCACGACGATCGCCGAGCTGGTGGAGTACCGGCTTCCGGCGCTTCTGATTCCTTACCCGTACGCGAAGGCCCATCAGGAGCAGAATGCCCTTTGGATGCAGCGGCAGGGGGGGGCGATGGTGATTCCGGAGGAGAAGATCTCTTGCCAGGGGCTCCGGGAGGCGGTAGAGTCCCTGTGGGGGGACCCGCGGCATTTGGGTCGGATGCGGGCGGCCTTGGGCAGATGCGCGGATGGATCGGCGGCCGATCGGTTGGGAAACCTGGTGAGTCGGGTGGCGGGGTGAAGACACATTTCATTGGAATCGGCGGAATCGGGATGAGCGCCCTGGCCAAGGTCCTGCTCACGCGGGGGGAATCGGTCTGCGGATCGGACCGGGTGGAGGGATCGGATCTGGATCCGATCCGACGGATGGGGGGAGAGGTTCGGGTCGGACACGCGGCGGAGAATCTCAACCATCCGGACCGGGTCGTCTACTCCTCTTCGATCTGGCCGGACAATCCGGAGCTGGTCGCCGCCCGGAATCGGGCGATCTCGGTGCTGCACCGGGGCCAGATGCTGGCCCGGTTGGTGAGCCAGAAGCGAACGATCGCCGTGACCGGCGCCCACGGCAAGAGCACCACCACCGGGATGATGGCGCTGGCCCTGGTTCGGGCGGGGCTCGATCCGATGGTGGCGCTGGGCGCGGAGCTGGAGGAGATCGGGGGAAACGCCCGTTTCGGGAAGGGCCTCTTCGCGGTGGTGGAGGCGGACGAGTCGGACGGCTCCTTCCTCTGGTTCTCCCCGGCGGTGGCGGTGATCACCAACCTGGATGAGGAGCACCTGGACTTCTTCCGCAATCCGGGCGAGATCCTGGAATGCTACGCCTCTTTCATCGAGCGGATTCCCGCCGGGGGGACCTTGGTCGGCTGTGTCGACGATCCGAACGTGCGCCGGCTTTTTTCTGCCGTCGACCGGCGGAAGATCGGCTACGGCTTGTCGGAGGCGGCCCTTCGACATGGCTCAGGGCAGGATTCCTTGACCGCCGACCGGATCCAGGTAGGGGCGGGCCAAAGCCGGTTCCGGGTTCTCCGGGAGGAAAAGCCGTTGGGCTCGGTTCGGCTTCAGATTCCTGGGGTCCACAACGTGGTCAACAGCTTAGCCGTCGTCGCGGTGGCCCAGGTTCTGGGGATCGATTTTCGGACGACGGCCCAGGCGCTGGAATCGTATCGGGGGGCCCGGCGTCGTTTCCAGATCCAGGCGCAGGAGGAGGGGATCCTGGTGGTGGAGGATTATGCCCATCATCCGACGGAGATCGAGGCCACCCTTCAGGCGGCCCGGGGCTGGCCCGATCGGCGGATCCGCTGCCTCTTCCAGCCGCATCGGTACTCACGCACCCGGTTCCTCCTGCGTCGGTTCGCCTCCTGCTTCGCCCTGGCGGACGAGGTGATTCTGCTTCCGATCTACGCGGCGTCGGAGGATCCGATCGACGGGGTGTCGAGCGAAACGCTGGCGGCGGCGATCCGGGCCGCGGGGAAGGAGAACGTCCGGGTGGAATCTCCGGAGCGAGCCCTTGAGCGGTTGGCCGCGGATGCGCGTCCGGGAGACCTGATCCTTTTCCTGGGGGCCGGGTCGGTAGGCCAGTTGGCCCGCCGCTGGAATGAGGTGCGAAGGAGGGAGAATGCCTCCCAGCGCAGTTCTGTGTGACACCTTTGCGTCGGTCACCCGAGGCCGCGTGAAGTTCAACGAGCCGATGGGAAGACACACCACCTTTCATATCGGTGGGCCGGCGGAAATCTGGGTGGAGCCGCAGGAGATCCGGGAGATGGAGGGACTCCTGAGAATCGCTCAGGAGGAGCGGCTCCCGGTCACAGTGGTGGGGGGAGGGGCAAATCTCCTCGTTCGGGACGAGGGGATCCCGGGGCTCGTGGTCCATCTGGCGGCGCCCGGGTTTCAAAGATTTGAACGCAGCGACGACGGGTGGCGGGTGGGGGCAGGACTTCCACTGGAATGGTTGATCCGCCGGGCGCAGGAGGCGGGGTTAAGCGGTGTCGAGTTCCTGGCCGGGGTTCCGGGCCGGGTGGGGGGCGCGGTCCGGATGAACGCCGGCACCCACGATGAGCGGGGCGAAAATCATTCGATGGGAGACGTGATAAAGGAAGTGGCCGTTCTCGATCCATCGGGCCGGCGCCGGGTCCTCTCCAACGGGGAGATCGGTTTCTCCTATCGGTCGACCGGCTTGGGAGACCGGATTGCCGTGGAGGCGCTCCTGGCCCTGACCCCGGATGATCCCCAGGCGATCGCCGCCCGGGTCGAGCGGAACTGGGCCTTCAAGCGCAGCGTCCAGGACTGGTCGGCTCCGAGCGTCGGCTGCATCTTCAAGAACCCGCGCCCCCCCCACTCCGCCGGCTGGCTCATCGACCAGGCCGGGTTAAAAGGATTCCGGGTCGGGGGCGCGATCATCTCGCCGGTGCACGCCAACTTCATCTTGAATCTGGGCGACGCCCGGGCCCGCGATGTGTTGGCCCTGGTCGAGGAGGCCCGCGCCCGCGTTCAGAAGCAGTTTGGAATCGACCTGGAACTGGAAGTTCAGGTGCTGCCAACCGTTCGTCCTGCCCGCCCCGGCTCGAAGGCTCCTCGGCGGGCCGGGGAGCCCGTCGAAGGATGAACGGGCCGATCGGAGTCCTCTGCGGGGGTCCATCCGCGGAGCGGGAGATCTCGCTGCGCAGCGGTCGCGCGATCCAGGAGGCCCTCTCCTCCGAGCGGCTGCCTTCTCTTCTGCTGGAGCTGTCGCAGGAGCGCCGGCGAATCCCGGGAGAGCTCAAGTCCTCCGGGATCGGCATCGCCTTCATCGCGCTGCATGGGGCCTTCGGAGAGGACGGCACGATCCAGGCGCTCCTGGAGCAGTTGGAGATCCCTTACACCGGCTCCCGCGTCGAGGCCTGCCGCTACGCGATGGACAAGGTTTCCGCCCGCAAGCGTTGGATGGCGGCCGGGTTTCCGGTTCCCCGCGGGATCGTGGCGGAACCGATCAACGCCGCCGCCCGGGCGCAGAAGGGGCAGATGCCGTACCCTTGGGTGGTCAAGCCGACCGCCCAGGGCTCCTCCCTCGGGATGTCGATCGTCGATCGGGAGGAGCAGCTCCCTCAGGCGGTGGAGGAGGCGGGCCGATACGGGGAGCAGATCCTGATCGAGGAGTACCTTCCGGGCCCGGAGCTGACGGTCGGGATTCTGGAGGATCGGCCGCTGCCGGTCATCCAGGTGGCACCCAAGCGGCGCTTCTACGATTTTCAAGCCAAGTACACCCCCGGGATGACCGAATACCGGGTGCCGGCCCCGCTGCCCGACCCGGTTCGCAGGAAGGTTCAGCATCTGGCCCTGGCCGCGCACGAGGCGCTCGGCTGCCGCTCCTTCTCCCGGGCCGATCTCATCCTGACGGCCGACCGGGGGCCGGTCCTGCTGGAGATCAACGTGATCCCTGGGATGACGGCCACCTCCCTGCTCCCCAAGGCGGCGGCCGCCGTCGGGATCGGCTTCCCGGAGCTGTGCCGCCGGATGCTCGGCTCGGCGCACGGGCCCGGTCGCCCTGAGCGACGTTCGTCCTTCGACCTTGCTCAGGATGAACGGAGTCGAAGGGTGAACGTCCCATGAGCTCGAAGAAGGCCCCAGGTCGGCGCACCACGATCTTGAGCGTCAGCATCCTCTCCGGGGCCGCCTTCCTGTTCGCGGCTCAGGCGACGGTCAAGTCGATTCTTTCCGCCCCGGTCTTCCAGGTGAAGGAGATCGAGGTCCAGTGGCCCAAGGGAACCGGTTCCTCCAGCTCCCGCTATCGATTGAATCCCCCGAATTCGGTCTTCCTTCTGGACTTGAACGCCGTCGCTTCCGCCCTTCAGCATCGGCATCCGGCGGCCGAGGTGGAGATGATCCGCCGCATCCTTCCCAACCGCCTTGTGGCCCGGCTTCGGTTGAGGCGGCCGATGGCGCAGATCAAAGCCGACCTTTACTATCCGGTGGCGGAGGAGGGGCTGCTTTTGAGCGGGGGAAAACCGACCCCGTGGCCCCATCTTCCGATCCTTTTCCTGGAGGGATTGAAGGGCCCATGGAAACCGGGACAGACGGTCCGGCATTCCGCCTTTGAGCCGATCTGCGAGCTGCTGGCGGCGGCCCGTCGGCAGGGAGGGATCGCCGGCCATGGGGTGAGCGCCCTGAAGACCAAGGGGAGCGACCTTTTCCTTTATCTGGATTCCAGCGTCGAGATTCGCTTCTCCCGCAACCGGCTGGAGCCGGGCTGGCAGCATCTGATGGAGCTGGCCGCCCAGCGCCGGGAGATTTTCGACTCCGCCCGGTACGTCGACCTTCGGTTCGACAACCCCGCGATTGGGGGCAACCGGTGACCCTGCCCCGGATCGCCGGATTGGATTTGAGCGCAAAAATCTTCACCTTGGCCGTCGGGGAGCTGCCGGAGTCGAAGCGGCTGGTGATCCGGGCGGTGGAATCGATCCCTGCGCAGGGGATCCAGCGGGGCGGGCTAAGCGATCCGATCGAGTTCTCCGACGCCGTCGCCCGCCTAGTCCGCCAGGCGGAGAAATCGATCTCGGGGCATATCCCTTCCGTTTACGCCACCCTCCTGGGCAACCATTGTCGCAGCTTCAACGCCGCCGCCTCCATCCCGATCCCGGACCCGAATGTCGGCGTCTCTCCCCGGGATGCGGAGCGGGTTGTCAACACCTGCCGGACCCTCTCGCTCGACTACGACCGGCAGATCCTCCACTCGTTCCCTCGGGGCTTCTCCGTCGACGGCCAGGGCGGCATCAAGGATCCGGTGGGCCTGTTCGGGACCAAGCTGTCGGTCGAGCTTCACCTGGTGACGGCCCTCAACCTCGGGATCCAGAACCTGACCCGGGTCCTCAATCGGGCGGGGTTGGAGGTGGAGCAGCTTCTGATTCCGGGAGTGGCGGTGGCGGAGGCGGTCCTCCCGCCGCTGGATAAGGAGCTGGGGGTGACGCTGATCTGGATCGGAGATTTCCGGACGGAAGCGCTGCTGTTCACCGACGGATCGATTCGGGAGACGCTGCTCATCCCCTGGGGCGCCGATCCGTTGGCCGACGGCTTGAGCCGCTCCTTGAAACTCCCCTTGGCGACGGCGGAGCAGCTCCTGGAGCAGGTCCAGCGGTTGGAGCCCTCCCCCAGCGGTGGGAACGGCGGGCTCACCCTTCCGCTTCGGGTCCAGACCGGTTCGGTGGTCCGCAGCGTCCCCGCCGAGCAGGTGATCCAGGCGGTCGGGGCCCGGGTCAAGGAGTTCCTGAACCGGCTGAGGAAGCGTCTCCAGGAGACGGAATATTTCCGGGAATCGGCCGCCGGAATCGTCGTGGTCGGTCCCTTGGCCCGGTGGGAGGGGTTCCTCGAGTTGGCCGAATCCCTGTTGAACGTGCCGGTCCGGATGGGGGTTCTGCAGGGGATCGGCACGGCGAAAGATCTGGAGGTGAATCCTCAGGTGACTCTCCGGGCGGATCAGGTCGCCGCGATCGGACTCTTGAAGCAGGCCACCGCCCAGCGCGGCGGTTCCCATCGGTCCTTGCCCGCTCCCGGCCTCCTGCGCTGGGTGGAGCGGGGCCGGCGCCTCCTCGAAGAATATTTCTGATCCAAGGGGTGCACGACGCAGGCCGGGGCCCTCGAAGCAGGGGTGTCCTGCGCCATCAGGCCTGTGTTATAATTTTCCAACACACGATCAACAAGGAGGAATACGGATGCACCCTTGCGCCGCGCCGATTTCACTTGTCGCCTTTGCTCTGATCCTCGGGGTCACCCAGGCCGCATTTTCCGCTTCGGTGGGGCTTCCGGCCGGCAGCTCGGAGAACCGGCTGGAGTTCACGGCGCAGGTCACCCACGTCTTCGACCGGGACTTAAGCGCCCCTCCCGACGAGAAGGCGAAGATCAACTCCAGCGACCAGGCGCACGGCCGGCTCGGCTGGACTTTATTCCCCTGGCTGCAGCTCTATGGGAAAGGGGGCATCGCCCGTTTCGAGGAGGACTTGACCGGCTTCAACATCGGCGGGGTGGGGCGGCGCAACATCCATTTCGAGTACGAATTCGGCCCCTCCTGGGGCGGGGGGGCCTGCGGTCTTCACTCCTTCGGGGAGGGATGGTTCGTCGGCTACGACCTCCAATGGATCCATGCGGAGAACGACCTGGACCGGGTCGTCCAGGACAGCCAGCAAGGGACACTGATCGGAGGCCAGATCTCCGTGGACGAGTGGCACGGGGCCGGTTATCTGGGGCAGGAGGTGGAGATGGGGGACTCCAAGATGGCCCTCTACGTGGGCGGCCGCTACTCCTTTTTCGAGCGAAACATCGACAGGGACCTCAACTACACCACGGCCAACGACGGAACGATCCTTTTGACCGGCAAGAGCCGTTCCGAGGACCGGGCCGGTCTCTTCCTCGGCGCCCGGTGGACCCACCCCTCCCGCTGGTCGGTCGGCGTCGAGGGCCGCTTCTTCGACGAGTCGGCCGTCTCGGCCCAGGCCTCCTACACGTTTTGAGTTAAGGAGAAAAAAGAGATGAGGTTTTCCGTCAGGTTTCTCGTCGGTTTCGTCGTTCTTGGAATCGTCTCACCCGTCTGGGCCGCCAGTGTGGAAATCCCGGCCGCGACCGTCGAGAATCGGCTGGATCTCTCGGCGGAGTACAGCCGCCTCTTCAGCCGAGACTTGGAAGCCGGCTCGGAGGAAAAGGATGAGATCAGCGCGGGAGACCAGTTTGGCGTTCGGATCGGCTGGGTCGTCCAGCCCTGGCTGACGCCTTATGTCAGCGCAGGCATCGCCAGTTACGAGGAGCAGCTGGAGAACGTCAACATTGCGGGGATCGGTCGTCGCCACGTTTCGCTCGAATATGACGTGGGCGCGGTGTGGGGAGGGGGGCTGGCCGGAAACCGTTCCCTGGGAGAGGGATGGTTTCTCGGGTACGACGCCCAATGGGTCCACAGCGATCACGATTTGGACAGCGTCACCCACGCGGGGAATCGGGGGTCATCCATCGGTGGGGAGATTTCCACGGACCAGTGGCATACCGCGGTCTATGCGGGGAAGGAATTCCTGATCTGGGGGGAGTACAAGCTGACTCCTTACCTCGGTGGACGTTATTCCGGCTTTGACTTAGGAATAGATCAGGATCTCGCTTACACCGTCCCCGAAGGGGGTGTCGTCATCGCCGGTCAGGCAGACGCGAAGGATCGGCTCGGCCTCTTCCTGGGGCTGCGTTGGACGGAGCCCTCCCGCTGGGCGTTCTCTGTTGAGGGGCGATTCTTCGACGAGCTGGCCGTCACCGCCCGCGCCAGCTACACGTTTTAAGAGGAGAGCAGCGCCTGGACCTTGGAGAGGACCTTCTTCGCCTCGAACGGCTTGGTGAGGTAGTCGTCGGCCCCCAGTTTGGTCGCCTGGGCCGCCACGTCGTGTGACTCGTAGCCGGTGATCATCAGGACCTTGATGCCGGGCCGGAGCCGTTTGACCGTCTGAAGCGCCTCCACTCCTCCCATCCGCGGCATCTTGACGTCCAGGATCAGCAGGGCGGGGTTGTCGGCCTTCAGGCGCTCGATCGCTTCTTCCCCGTTGGTCACGTAGGAAAGGTCGTACTCCGGCTCCAGGATCAGTTTCAGCGAATCCCGGACCCCCTGCTCGTCGTCACAAACTAAGATACGGTCTTTCTCCATCGCGGTCAATTATAGCACGACTGGGCTCATCACCGAGATCACCCGAGCCGCCGAGCGTTCCGTGTTAAAAAGCCGGTGGGGCAGGGAAGCCCTGAAGTAGAGGGTGGATCCCTTGAGGATTCTGTACTCCTTCTCCCCCACCGTCACCTTCGGCGCCCCCTCCAGCCCGAAGAGCCACCGCTCCGTGCCGTGGGGATATTCCTCCAGCGCGGTCCGGCCCCCCGGCTGAAGCACGATCAGCTGCGGCATCATCCGCTTGGTGGAGGCCTGACTGGTCAGCAGGATGGCGGAGGCCTTCTCATCGTAGGTGAATGTCTCGGCCCCTTCCTGCTCCGGCTTGACCAGGACCGCTTCCTCCTGGGAGTTCTCCAGCCCCCGGTACAGATCAGGCAACGCCACTCCCAGGGCGTCGGCGATTTTCTGATGGGTGCGGAAGGTGCCGCTTCCCTTGCCGTTTTCGAGCCGGCTCAAAGTGGCCAGGGCCACCCCCGATCTTTTCGAGACTTCCTCCAGCGACAGTTTCTTCCCCTTCCGGAGCGCCCGGATCCGCTGTCCGATTTCCATGGCACCTTAAAGATACCATAGAAATCGAAGGTTTTTCAAGTCAAAAAACTCAACAATGGAAGGGACTTACAAAAACAATAAAATATACTTGACAAAAATGGAGGAATGTGCTATGCTTACCTTAAAGGAGGGTTCCCCGCCATGGATAAGAAGATGCTGATTGGGCTGTTGATGGACGGCATGAAGTACGCCGCCGGCAAGCACCGGGTTTGGATCTCCCGCTGCTTCGAGATTCAGGTCCGCCCCGATGAGGTGGTGGAGCTGGATGAGTATGAGGGCTTCTCCACCGAGGATGGGATCTCCCCCGGCCGAGGCCGCCGTTCCTCGGATGCGGCGGAACAGAAGGAGATGTTCCATGTGGGCCGCAGCATCCTCCACCTGAAGAAGGGGCGGGTCGTCGAACAGCCCGGCTCCGGCTGGGGAGAGGCAAGTGGCTCCAAGAAGCGAAAGAGCAGGTAGACAGGAGATTAACGGGGCAGGACGGCCTGGATCGCCTGGAAGACGGAGTCGAGGGACAGGGGCTTGCGGAGGAACCAGGTGAGCCCGATCTGGCGGCACTCCTCCTCCACTTGATCCACGTCGGTGGTGAGCCCCGTGATCAGGATGGCCGGCAGCGTCGGGTTCTTGTCCCGCACGGCCCGGAGGAAGTCGGTTCCGGACATGCCGGGCAGCTTGTAATCGATCAGAAGCACCTGCGGCCAGTCGCCGGTGATCTGCGCCAGGGCCTCCTCGGCGCTGGCGGCGGCCGTCACCTCATAGCCCCTGGACTCGAAGGCGAAGCGGGTCGATTCCAGAACGTCCGTCTCATCCTCGACGACCAGAATGCTAGCCACCGGAGGGCTCCTGCAGGGCCGGGCGGGCGGCCGCCTCAGCCGGCGCCGCGGCGGCGCCGGGCAACCGAATCGTGAAGGTGGTCCCCACCCCGTAGGCGGAAACGGCGGAGATCGTGCCGCCGTGGCGCTCGATGATTCTTTGAATGACGTACAGCCCCAGGCCGGTCCCTTTCTGGGAGGTGGCCTTGGTGGTGAAGAAGGGGATGAACAGGTTCTCCAGCTCCTGGTGGGACATCCCGATCCCGTTATCCTTGAACTCCAGAAGCACCCAGGGTTTTCCATCCAGCATTTCCGTCCTGGCCCGGACCTGGATCCAGCCGCGGAAAGGGGAGGGATCCTCCGGCCCCAAGGGGAGCTGCTTTTGCTGGATCAGCTCCGCCTTCTTCTGGATGGCGTCGAAGCCGTTGGAGAGGAGATTGAAGAGGGAGTCGGCCAGCTGGTTCAGGTCCCCCTTGACCGGAGGCAGATCCTCCGGGATTTCCTCGATCAGCTCCAGCTGCTGGAAGTTCACCCGGAACTGGGCCACGTCCCTGGCGGTCGCCCAGATCTGGGAGATTGGGATCGCCTTGTGGTCCCCGGCCGGCCGGGAGAAGCGGAGCATCGTCTTGACGATGTCCCCTCCCCGCAGGGCGTTCTCCTCGATCTTGTCGAATGTCTCCAGGGTCTTGGCCCACAGCTCCTTGATCTTTTCCGCTTCCAGGGAGCGGAGGTCCAGGTCCCTCAAGACCGATTTCATCGCCCCGGCCAGGATCGACAGGACATGGAACCGGTTGTTGATCTGGTGGCTCATCCCCCCGGCCATGTGGCCCAGCGAGGCCATCTTCGCGGTCTGGAACAGGTCGGTCTGGGTTCGCTGCAGCTCCTCGTAGAACTGGGCGTTCTCGATCGCCAGGGCCGCCTGGGAAGCCATCACCTCGAAGATCTCCAGATCCTCCGGCGTGTACGGTTGATTCCCCTTCTTCGGCCCCAGCGCCACGAACCCCAGCAGCTTCTCCCCCACCAGGGATGGGATCACGGCGGCCGCCCCGAGCCGCTCCATCTCCTGCACCACCGGGATCAGATACTTCATCCGTCCGTTCATCGACATCGTCCTGACCTCCCGCTGCAGGATCGGGTCCTTCTGGTGGACCAGGTACTGGACGAACGGCTCCTCCACCCCGATGGTGTAATTTCCATCGAAGGGGAGCCGCCCCCGGGAGGCCTGCGCCACGAATCGGCTCGGTTTCTTCTCCAGAAGCCAGAGGGAGGCCTGCTCCACCCCCACCGTCCGGGTCAGGATATGGACGATCAGGTTCAATAGCCGTTGCATCTCCTTGATCAGCGTCATCCCCTGCGCCGCCTGCAGGAAGGTCTGCTGGTACTGCCGCTGCCGCTCCAGGATCCGCTCCGACGCCCGGCGCTGCAGCGACACGTAGATGAAGGGGGCGACCAGGGCCGAGCCGGCCAGGACCGAGAAGGGGACGATCCACCATTCGTGGGAGAACCAGCCGAACAGGACCGGGCGCAGCGCGAACAGGGCCGCCAGCGGCAGCCCCAGCAGCACCCCGTAGACCAGGAAGAAGACCGAGATATGGACCGATTTCGGCCGGAACCGGACTCTCACCTAAGTTTTCTCCTCCAACAACGTATTCTGGATGATCTTCTCCAGCTCCAGCAGGGAAGAGAGGGGCTTGTACAGAAACCCCACCACCCCGACCTGGCGCAGGGCCGCTTCCCGCACGCCCCCATCCTGGAAGGCGGTCAGGATCACCAGCTTCGTTCCGGGGCTGACCTCCCGCGCCCGGCGGATCAGCTCCTCCCCGTTGGGTCCCGGCATCTTCAGGTCCAGCAGGGCCAGGGCAGGGCGCTCCCGCTCCATCTGCAGGAGGGCCTGGTTCCCGTCGAAGGCGACGAAAACCTGGTACCCGGCCATCGACAGATAATCGGACACGCTCCGCACAAACGAGGCCTCATCATCCACAATCAACAGTTTGGCTCCCTGCGTCATCGCCAGGCCTGGAAAAGGCCGACCCCTTTCGCCCCGCATTATAGCACGGTCGGGCTCCGCCTAAGGGGTCGGGTCGACCTGGCGCCTTCCTCGGGTCGAAAAATATTATTTTCCCCTATTGACAAATTTCCACTTTGGGTATATACTCCTTATTGAAAGCTAAA
>CAZRTR010000019.1:6695-26450 GCA_964603095.1 uncultured Planctomycetia bacterium | reverse complement strand
CGCGGCGAGCGCCGAGACCGAGTTGGCCAAATTCCCCGTCGAGGCGCAGGCGACCGTGTCGAATCCCAGCTCCCGGGCCCGGGAGAGGGCCACGGCAACCACCCGGTCCTTGAAGGAGAGGGTCGGGTGGCAGACCGAGTCGTCCTTGATGTAAAGCTCCTTGACCCCCAGCGCGCGGGCCAGCCGGTCGGCCCGGAAGAAGGGGGTCATCCCGGTGTCGAAGCCGACGGTCGGCTCCCCGTCGATCGGAAGAAGTTCCCGGTAGCGCCAGATGCTCTGGGGCCGGCTCTCGATCAGCCCTCGGGTCAGCCGCCGCCCGATCCCGGCGTAGTCGTAGTCGACCTCGAGCGACCCGAAGCAGTACTCGCAGACGAACAGGGCTTTGGCAGGATAGTCCCGCCCGCATTCCCTGCAGCGTAGGCCTTTGACGAAACTCATTCGGCCGGTTTGACCTTCTGGATCGCCTTGGGCAGGATCACGATCTCGACGCGGCGATTCTGGCGGCGGCCTTCGGCGGTCTCATTGGGGAAAACCGGATGGAACTCCCCGAACCCAATCGCCTGCAGACGTCCCGGTTTCAGGCCCTGCTGATCGATCAGGTAATGGACCACGGCCAGGGCCCGGCCTGAGGACAGCTCCCAGTTGGATCTCCAACCGGAATATTTGATCGGCACGTTGTCGGTGTGCCCCTCCACCGCGATGGGAGAGTCCGGGACCGTTTCCTTCAACACCTTGGCCACCTTCTCCAGCGTCTGGATCCCGCCGGCCATGATCACCGCCTTCCCGGAATCGAAGAAGATCTCATCCAGAAAGGTCAGCACCAGCCCCCGCTGCGTCATCTCCAGCTTCGCCTGAGCGTCTCCCAGCTCTTTCTTCAATCCTTCCGCCAGCTGCTTCTGCGCCTCCAGAAGTTCGTTTGATTCCTTCTGCTTCTCTTGAACCGCCAGCCGAGTGGCCCGCTCCTTCTCCTCCATCAACCGCTGGATCTCCCGGGCCCGCTCGTTCTGAAGGCGGGTCAGCTCCGCCTGGAGCCGGTCGACCGAGCCGACCAGATCCTTGCGCGACTTCTCCGCCTGGGCGATCTCTCCTTTGAGCTGCTCCACCTCCACCTCGAGCTGTCGCTCCCGGGCGGATTTCCATCCCCAGGCGCACCCAGGAAGGATGGCCAATAGCAAATAACAAATAGGGAATAGCCAGCCGTTCGCCCTGAGCTTGTCGAAGGGCGAAAGGCCCGTTCGTGCTTCGACTGGCTCAGCACGAACGGTGGCGATCCTGCTCACAGCACCACTCCTCCCTCCAGTTGTGGAACCTTCTTCTGCCTCGGCGCTCGCCGGGATGGCCTCCGCTGTGGCGCCGGCCCTCTCTCCGGAACCGCCGGCCCTTCGACAACCTTCACTACAATCGGATGCGTCTCGTACGTTTTGCCCTGATATTCGACCTTGACCGGTCCCAGCGTGTGGGTACCCGGCGCGGTGGGAGCCAACGAATAGGTGAGCGTCAAGGCCTGCTCCGTCCGACGTGGCCCGACCTGGATCTGCTGCGACTGTCCCGTGGAGACCACCTGAAATCCCTCGAAGCGGTTCAGCTCCACCTTCGGCGGCTCCTGGATTGGACCGGCGATCGTGATCGAGTAGGTCAGCACTTGGCCCGTCGCCACCTCGGTCCGGTCGACCTGGGCACCAACGCGCAGTTCCTCTGCCGAAAAAGCAGGGGTAAGGAGGGGTGAGAAGGGGTAAGTAAGAGTGAGGAGGGGTAACAAAACCCCTGCTAACCCCTGCCAACCCCTCCTAGCCCCTGCTAACCCCTGTCGCTTCACTACTCCTCGGCCAGGATCTCAACGACCAGCCCGCTCACCCGGCCCTTGAACCGTTCGGCGTCGGCCTTCGTCCCGATGATGTTTCCGTAATGCATCGGAATCGCTACCTTCACCCGGATCGCCTGAGCCGCTTCGGCGGCTTCCTCAGCGGTCATCACGTAGGTTCCGGAGATCGGCAACAGGGCCACGTCGGCCTTAAAGGTATTCATCTCCGGAATGAAATCGGTGTCCCCGGCGTGGTAAACCCGCGTCCCATCCACCTCGACGATGAAGCCGACCCATTCCTTCTCCTTCGGATGAAACGTCTTATTCCTGTTGTAGGCCGCCACCACCTCGATGGCCACTCCCTTGACGTTGATCTTGTCGCCGGGCTTCACCACCTGAATCTCCCCTGGAACCTTCGCCTCCTTCAGCTTTTCCACGCAGTCGGCCACGGTGACGATTACCGTCTCCGGTTCGGCCACCTTCGCCACATCGGCCGGTTCCAAATGGTCGAAGTGGGGATGAGAGATCAGCACCAGGTCGGCGTCGTGCGGCTCGGTGGTGAGCTGCCAGGGGTCAAAATAGATCGTCACCCCTCCCCGCACCATCCTGAAGGAGGCGTGCCCCAGCCAGGTCAGCCCTTTGATGTACGACGCAGCCGGCATCTCCACCGCGCTAAAAGCAGCCGTCAAAGAAAACAACCCCACCGTCATTGCGAGTCCGCCAACGAACTTTGGCGGGCGAAGCAATCCCGTCATTAATCCAGTCTACCAGAGGGGAAAGCGGATGACAAGCCGCGGGAGGGAGGTTATGCTTGGCTGGCAGTTCCCAGGCGTTCCAGCCGCTTCTCCCACGAGCGTTGGGAGATCCCCAGGAAGTCGCCCAATCCCGGGAGGTCTTGGAACGTCTGTACGACAAAGGTCTCTTCCAATCCGGCGGACCAGGCCATGACCTGAACGTCGACGATCGCCTCGGGCAGGGTCCAGCCGGTCCGGGCCAGGTTGCGAATCGGCATCGCCAGGGTCAGACCCACTTCTTCCAATCCGGCGGTCACCTGCTGCTCCTGGAGGTCGCCGGAGACAATCACGGCCAACGGTAAGATTTCTCCGGGTGGCTCTTCCAACCCGGCTAGGGCCTGGATCCCGATCTCCACCGTGTCCGGAGTCAGGATCACCAACTTCTGGCCGAGCGCTCCCGCCGGTAACGGGATTTCCTCCTCCAGCCCGGTGGTGGATCGAGCCTGACGGAGCGCCTGCGGATACCATTCCAGCTCGATCAGGTCGCGCAGCGCCTGGGCAATCTTTTCTGCCCGGCTGCCTTGTCCTTCCGTGGAGATCCGGAGAAACCCCTCGGTCATCGAGCCACGCAGCCACACGAAAGCCCGTTGACCCCTCGCTGTCCTTAATTCAAGGATCCACCCCCCCCTCCCAAATGGAACACCCTCTTTGGCCATCTGATTTAAGCGGTCTTCGTAGGGACGGTCGCGCGGCCCATATTCAGGAGATTCCTCGGTCTCGGCATGATAGCGAATGGAAAACGATTGGAATTTCTTCCTCGGGCCGCCACCCAACCCAAGTCCTTCCCTTTTTATCCGTGGCCAGAGACGATCGTACCAAATCTTCTCCAACGCCAGCTTGAATGGAATGATCAGATGATCCGGCACCTCCCTTCGTTTTCCCTGATCCCAGATCGGGGTGAAGAAGCGCCACTTTTCCTGACCCCTTTCTCCCGGCATGCTGTTCAGAAGATCGACCAGGGTCGGTTCCTGAGGGACCTCAACCTTTGGAACCGTCTTGGGAACCGCCTGATTCCTCGCCTCCAGCCAGGTACGCCCAATCTCTGGATCCATCGCCACCATCCCTGTAAACAGGGCGGTCATCGCTCCGTTGCGGGAGGTGTCTCCTTGGAACTCGGGATGATCCCCACGGAAGACGGTTCCCCCGTTGGCTCCTTCGATTCCGATCGGGACGTCGTAGCCGTCCTTCTCCAGCCCCCTCATCTTCTCCAGGACGTTTACCTCCCCCACCACAACGACAAAGACCTGAGCGCCGAATACCCTGGCGATCTCCCGGACCCGCCGGGAGGTCGCATCATGCACCACTACCGCTAAGGGACGAGTATCCCCACTCTGCTGACGGATAAAATGCCGACGAGCCAACGCCATCGCCACGTTCATCGCCGCCACCTCCTGTGGATTCGGCTTGCTCGCCTGACCGGTCGTCGAATCCAAGATCAAGGTGTTCCCCCGGTCGGCGTCGTAATCAAAGACCACGGCGAAGTGGGCCTGGTGTTCCGACAAGGCCTGTTTCGCATCCGCCAAAGCATCCCCCACCGGCTCCAGTCCATGATGCGGTTGCCCGACCGTGTTGTTGATCTCGATCACGGTAAAGCCGAATGCCTCCAGGAACCTACGGTAATGTCCTGCGGCCGCGCCTCCATTGGGGTCCAATACGATCTTGATGGCCTGAGCTCGCTGGCGGAACCTCTTGGATGCCTCGACATCCTCCAAGCCCCACATCTGGCGCGCCTCTTGAATTGCCTGATTCAGGGCCACCTCCGGATCCACGCCTTCGACCTTCCCTGTGGGATCGACCCGGTTCAACCCGCTTCGGAATCTCTCACCCTCAGCAATATTCTGGCTCACCTGCTCCGCCCACTGGCGGAAGTCTCCGACAATCTTGGACATCTCACGCGCCGGAAGGAGGATCCCCCTCGACACCAAGGCCCCTCCCGGCTCGTTGGCGGCGGTGGGGTACTTCACCCCATTCCACTCAAGGGGATTGTGGCTGGCGGTCATGATCACTCCGCCATCGGCATTGGTCGCCCGGACCAGCGCCTCAACAAAGGGGGTGGGCAAGATTCCTCCATCCCGGAACTGAACATCGACCCCCAACTCCTCAGCCGCCACCAAAATTCCCCGAATCTGGGCTTCCAGAATCGCTCTCCCGGAGGGCCGCGGATCCCGGCCCAGCACGAAGGTGAATGATTTCTTAGCAGGATCGGCCTCTAGAAACTTCCCGATCTGATGCCTCCCAAAAAGGTAGCCATATCGGGCGAAGATCATCTTCTGCGCTGGGGAAAGTTCCTCATTCTCCCCCACCACCGCCCGGATCCTGGAGAAGGACTGGATCAAACTCAACGGATCGTTCGCCTCGACCCATCGTCCCGCATCGATCGGCCCCATCCACTCCTCCAGCCCGGCGGTGGATGGCACTGCCCCAGCGGCGGGAATGCGGAAGAAATCGACGGGTAGATCCTGGTAGGCAGCATCGGAAATCGGCATCCTCTCCCAGGAAGCGACGGCCTGTTCATAATACGGGGGCCTTGCCTCCTCCGCTCCCCAATGGAATGCGACCCGGGCGTGGGGTGCCTCTCTCTGGATCTTCGCCACGAGGTCCGGAAATGCACCCGCCGGAGCAATCTTGTCTCGAGGATCCCCGTCCGGATTATAGACACCCCCCACCGAGGTAAAGATGAATGTCGCAGTGTATTCAATTGGAATCCGAAAGAGATTCCCGGGAATGACTCGCACTTGATTGGGACCAACGAAACCCAATCTCTGAAAATGCTCCACCGCCTCGCGGAGGATCGGAAGGGCCTGCCCATCCATCTCCACCAGGACGACCCGTGCCCCTGTCAGGGCCGCCGCCGGAATCCCAAACCGGCCATCTTCAGCCCCCAATACCCAAACCTCATCGCCTGGGGTCAGATCCGACGCATGGACGATCTCAATAAGCCGCTCCACCGGCTGCATTCCCCACATCCAGAGCTGACTCTCTCCCCATCCCTCAGGAATCTTAAAGTATTCCTGAAAGACCCGGATCTTCTCCTCTAACCCGGCGGAAGCGGATGGAAAGGCCAGGAGGTCGAAGTTGGAGGGAAGCGTGAAGACGCCGGCCGCCTTGCCGGGAACCGCCACGAGGTGGGGACGATGGGTGAGATTCTTTCGTTGGAAGTAATGCTTCTCCAAGAAAGAAAACAGGGGCTCGAGCATGTCGTTCCTGACCAGGCCCCCCACGGCTCCACCCAGCCCGGCAGCGAAAACTTCCGCGACGGCGATCCCGCCGCCGTTCTTCTCATCAAAGAACTGAATCAGATCAACCAGAAGGTCGAGCGGCTCGATCGAGCGCTCCATCCAACCGGGTTGGAGGGCCAGGCGGGCCTCCGGTTCGTCGGCATGCGCCATCAGCCCATCGAGCCGGTCATTGGTCATCCTCCAGTCCCAGGGCTGTTCGACGACGGTCAGCGCCTCGTCGGTCAGTTCCCCCGTAATCTCATGCCGGACCACCCGATCTCCATTGTGGCCGGTGTGGACGAGTGTCTCATATTCACGGAACAGTTCCTCCACTGGTATCCCCTGCCCCAATTGCCTTAAGAGGCGAACCGCCTCCCCGTTCCGGGCGCCCTCAGCGAAGAAAAAGAGGGCCATCTCCCGGATCGGGTAACGTTCCGGTTGAACCGAAACCTTGGCTAAAAGCTGCTCCAGTTCCTGTTGGAGTTGGGGCTGATCAGCAAATTCTGCGCGCAGCTCGTCGGGACTGAGGCCCTGCTCCGGCATCTGGCGGAGAATCTCATAGATCTGTCGCAACGAAAGGCCCCGCTCGGCGCCCGGCATTAGCTCCCGGAGGAACCCATAGGGGCTTGTGGGATCCTGGCCGGGACGCAAGATCTCGGCCAGCTCCGGATGATTCTTACGAATCCACAAAGCGCCCAAGGCGTACCCGATTCCGGTGCGGGCCTTGATGTTCCTCTCGTGATTGGGATCCCTCTCATCGGGCGAGAGTTTCTGAGAATGCTGCGGGGCGTTGTCCCGGTGAATCCCCGAATCGAACAGGACGACGCTATAACCGGGAAACGGCGAAATCTGGGTGACGAGCCGCGTGGGAGCCACTCCCAACAGGGCTAAGTCATACATGAAGTGGGAGTGATCCTTGACCCCGGCCGCCGTGCCGGCGTAGAACCGCTCCCCGTAGCCCAACTTCACCAGGGCGGCCACGTCCAACCCGAGATTCCCCGCTACGTTGAACGCCTGGGCGGCCGACTCCAGGACCGACGAGGAAGAGGCCACCCCCCCTTCCGCCGACAGGTCGCTGGCCAGAGCGATGCGGATCCCTTTTCCTTCGTCGAGCAACCACTGAAAGAAAGCGGTTCCTTTCCCAGAGGGGTCTCCGAACTCAGTGCGCAGCACGGCGACCGTCAGCGCCACCAGGTCATCCCCATAGTTGATCTTTTTGTCCGGATGCCTTTTGGGAAGCCGAACCTCCGCGGTGACCTGCTGGGCCCATTGATCCCAGTCGTCCAGGATCGCAATCCGCCGGTCGGGGCTAACCTCTCGATCTCTCAGGTTAAATGCCCTGGGCCCCTTACCTCTCTGAGGATAGGCGGAGGCAATATGAGCCGGAGCATCCACCACATAGAGCTCCACCTGGCCGTCCATCCCGTCCACCACCTGGACAAAGGCCACCACCTCCTCCAGAGTGGGAGTACCCATCGAATCTCCCTGCCCTCCGATATAGTCCAGGTGCCGCCCGCCTGGAGGGTAAGGGATCCGGCCCGGCATCCGGCCCTCGTGGGTGGGCTGGGTCTCTCCAGTGAACTCAGGCCCAAGGAAAACCTGAGAGGGGTCCAGGTACCTGAACTTATCCGGACGGGGATAAGGCAGGTTCCATGGAATCCGACCGATCAAGGTGGCCCGGCTTCCATGAAATGCCGGCTCGCCCGTGGGGGTCCGAAGTTCGTCCAGTTTCTCGTTCCAGTCACGAAGCCGGAGACGCTTTTGGGAGAACGCCCCCTCGGGATAATGCCGGGGTCCCAACACCTCTCTCGCTTGGGCCTCATCCGCAAAGGCCTGCTCCCACTGGGAAAGGGAGGGAAGCTCCGCCAGACGCATCTGGGTCCAGAAAGAGTCTGAGACCGCCGCCGGTTCCGCGACGATCAGCCCCCCTCCTCTGGCATTGGCCTCCAGGACCACCTGGTGAAGCTGTCCTTTCTCATCGACCCAGAAACGGCGATCCAGAGCGATCAACCCCAGCTGGTCCGCAAGCGGAACCCCTCGATTCAATAACCGAGCCAGGGCGATCGCCTCCTCATCCAGCTCCCTCATCCGCTCCGGAGAAACGCTCACCGGCCCCTGAGGGCCGATCAGGTGCTCCATCACCTCTTCCTTGGCCTGGGCTCTCGCTCCTCGGTTGATGGAGACCACCGGCTGGCCGAAGGGAGCCACCAGAATGTACTCCGACTGGATGGCATCCCCGGTGATGTGGGAGCGCAGGACGAACTCCTGACCGCCAAAGGTAACGTTGCCCCAGAATCGCTGAAGGAGAACGTCGTGTCCCTGGAGCTGCAGCGCGCCAACGGCTGCGACCGCCTGATCGACCTGGGTTTCTCCCGCAGGAATCACTTCCACACCTTGGGCGCCGGTCGTGTCGGCTCTGGGCTTAATGACGAGCCGCTCACCCGGATGCCGAGCCGCGAACGCATCCACCAGGCCCCTGACCTGAGCATCGGGCGCTTGTCGCGGAATCAATGTCCAATGGACTCGGTCCTGGTCCTGTTGCGCCAACAGGAAGACCTTATCATCGGCCCGCTTTTGGGCTTCACCGGACGGATTGATCGGCTCCATTCCGCCTGCTCGAAGCCGCCGGGCCACCTCCTGGTGGAGAGCTATTTCTCCCTTCTGCGGGAGATCAACGATGTAAGCCCTGGGCACCGCGGTGGCGTGATCGGTGCGCTTCAGCCGCATCGGCTCGGACAGGGAGCACTCCCAGCAGATCCGGTGGCTCAAGTCGACCACGGCAAGGCGGGTCACCGCCCCCTCGGAGTTCAGCCAGTCGGTGTGGATTCCCACCACATTCACCGCCCGGCCGACGGCGCTCAAAGCAAACGGCTCCACCGCGTGGTCCATCTTGAGCTCCTTGCCGACCACCACGGCCAAAGTGTTGGGCTGGTTCAGGAGATGGGAAACCTGCGCGGGGCTCAGGGGAAACGGAATCACCGCCACGGGGATCGCCGTTTGTGGCTCGGCCAGGAAATCTCCCAGCACCTGCATCGCGATCCGCTCCCGATACTCCTGGGAGGCCGGATCCATACCGGTCAGAAGATTTCCAACTCGGTCGGCGTCCAAGGAAATCCCCTCGGAGCGGGCCAGCTCCAAAATCTGCCCAAGAAGTTGACCGTTGCCCAAAAGGGTAAGGACATCTCCAGCCACCTGATGGGCAGTCTCTTGGTAGGTTTCGGCCCTCTGCAAGGCGGCCCGTCGTTGGGCCAAGTTGCCCGACAACATCCGGAAGGCGTAATCCCTCAGCCAAAGACTCAAGGTGTTCTCGGTGACCGGCATCGAACCCAACTGGGCCCGAACGCCCCGCAAGGCGGCGGCCAGAGGATCCAGCCGCATCGGCGTGACCGCAACGGTTTCGGGAGACGGCTTCCCAGGGACGTATTCCGGAGGAACGGGAGCTTCCGGCCATTGGCTGGGAAACCCTTTTGCACTGCGTAGTTCCCGGGCCTCTGTCAGCCAACTGTTCAGGACCACTCGATCGGCCTGCCCCACATGATCCCAGATGATCCGCTCAAACCAACGTTCCGGTTCGCCTGCCTTGGCCGCCTCCTCCTGGGCCCGTCGATGTTCCCAGTATTCCTCCCGCCGGTTGTACTCCGGCACCTGACCCACACCCACATTCCATTCCAACAGCCACGGGACATGGCCGATCACCTTGCCCTGCATCCGGTTGCCCCCCGCATCCTCCAGCCAAAAGGTCGGAGACGTTCCCTTCACCGGATCACCCGGCTCAATGTCCACGAGACGCACCCCGGTTAAAGGGGCGCCGTTGCGAACGTCGGCAAACTGGCCGGCCGGGACAAAATCAATCATCAGCCACGTCGGAAACCAGTAAGGAACCCCCCGGGCATCGAATTCCGGCGGATATTCCCCGTATTCCCTCCGGTATTCCTCCCTGTAGGCCGGGAATTGGCGGCCATCCGGCAGAGTGATCCCCTCGTGCCAGAACCTCCGGGTAAAGTCAGCCAACGCCTCCATTCCCTTCGGGGCATGGGTCATCAGATCGGCCAGGAATTGATCCCGAATCTCCGGCTGTAGGAATTCCGGTCTTAAAGGTTCCGCCACGTTTTGTCGCGCGATGTTGGTGGCCTTGCCGGTAAAGCTGGTGATCATCAGGGCATGGGCCACCCGATACGGAACCTCCGGACGGGGAGAGGTGGCCGTTACCCGTACTGTGGTGACGTCATGCTTGCCCGGCTGGTTTAAGTCCACATCCACCTTGAACTCCCGGATCGCCCGGGTGCGGACATGCTGAACCATCGCTGTGGTAAGGAACGTCTGGTCGGAGTTGGTCAGGCTGACATCCTCCGAGAGAACCACATCCTGCCCGGTGGAGACGTCGTAGGTGAACCGGACCGCCTGATCCACAACATCGGGACGGATCTCTCCCTGGGGCGCGGAGGCGTCGAAGTCCCTCAAGTTCCGGGAGCCGGATTCCCGAGAGCCCTTCGAAAAGAAGGTGGGAAAATCCATCCCCGCTAAAATCTGTCCGACCGCCTGCCGGACTTGATCGAGGCGATCCAAGCGAGGGGCTTGCAGAGTGTCCTCCTGATAGACGTTCACCTGAAATGGATAATGAAGGTCACTCCCCTGGACAATCGCAGGGCCATAGATCTTTCCGTAGGTCGTCTCGAACAGAACCTGCGACTTATCGGTGGTCGGATACCTCGCACGGCTCAAGGCCGGTCCCAGATAGTGGCCATGAAGGGTGACCGCCGCTCCCACCGCCACCGGCCGCCTGAATCGGGCCGCTACACGGACTCCCTTGGGATGAATCTGCTTGTTCCTCCTCAGTTCCCCGATTCGATCATCGGCTTGGGACTCCGTCAGGCCTTCCACCTCCATCAACATCTTCCGGAAGGTGTCTAGCGAAACCCAGAAATGGGCATCGTCAATCCAAAGGACCGCCCGGTCAAAATCCTCCTGCGTACGGGGTTCTCTCCCCTCTGGAGTCAGAAACCGGCCGTGCTGGGTGATGAAGATGTTGTCTCCGAGGGCTGATCCCTCCCGGAGAAGATACTGGTAATGGGGGCGGCCGATGCCGCTCAAGATAACCAAACCAGCTCCGGTCTGAGCCCCAAACAATTGAGGATCCACCGGTTCAACAAAGACATAAGGCATCATCGCCTGCTCCACCGGACCAACCCGCTGGGAAAGGGTCCGGAACGTATCCTGCAGCATCGCCACCGAGGTTTGGCACCAGTTAGCCACCTCTCGCAGTTGGAGATACCCTCGCCAGCGCTGCATCGCTTCATCCCCCAGGGGAGCGCCCCCTCCAATGGCCGGAACCAGATCCTCCCCTGAAAAGACCCGACCGAGGAGTTGATCCTGCCGATGAGGCGCCCAGTCGGCCAGCTGGGTCTTGGAAACAATGAGAGTCCGAAGGAACCGGTAAAGCCACCGGTGGTTCTCCCAGGCAAAGGCGTACAGGTCCAACTCTGTTCTGCGGTCGGGAAGGAGACGTTCCTGCGGATCAAAGTAATCTTTCAATCCGGTCCCGCGGGCAGGAGAAAAAGCCCAGGGGAACCGCTGGTCGAGATGGTCGTTGAGGGTGGTCTGGAAAAAATCAAGCAGATCCAGCCAGAAGGTCGGTTCCTGAATAAAGGCCCGATCCAACGTGAGATAGGGGGACATCTTCTCCATGGCCAAGGCCGCATGGGCCATCCCCATGAGCCGGCCCACCGCCTGGCGTCCCTGAGGGTCCTGAGCGGTCAGCTCAAAGAGCCGCGGCAGAAGCCCATGCAGATCCACAAAGATCCGCCAAGCCGATGTGTTCAGCTCCCGGCCCTGGGTTAAGGCGTTGATCTTCTCGTGCCAGGCGAGCCGCTCCTGGGCCTTCTCAACCCAGAGATCCAGCAAGGCGTGAGCCCCCACCTGCATCCAGGCCAAGAGCCGGCCCGTGTGGAAATGAACCTGCGAGGGATCGGCCCCGCTGAGAGCGGCTAAGGCCTGCTCCAGTTCCAGCCGAGCCTCCTCCTGGACCCTCTCCCATCGGACTTCCAGATCGGAGACCCCGGAAAGCCCTTCCATCACCTGCCGATAACCGACCGCCCTGCGGGAAAGATGGACCTCCCGCTCCGCCTGAAGGATGGAAGCGGCCCGCTGCGATATCTTTCGGCTGACCGTTTCCGGCGCCTTGACGGAACTGACCTCCACTGCACGGCGGCCTCTGGGCGAAATCTCAATCTGCCGGCGCGGGACAATCAAGAGATCCGTCCAAACACGGGCCTGTTGAGAGGGGATCGGCTGGTGGTAGGACATCTCCAGCGTCAACCCTCGGCTCTCCAGCTCCTGTCGGATGATCTGCAGGGCCTGATCTACCGTCTCCAAGGAGGATTGAATCTGTTCGGGATCTTCTCCATTCAACAGGAACATCAAACCCAATGCCGCCATCTCCGCCCGGGTGGCGTATCCCAGCCAAAGGGCCGGATCTCCCTGTTGACGCAGCGCCTCGTTCATCCCCCGGACCAGTGATCCCAGAGCTCCGGCCATCGCCCTGTCCCTCGGCTTCAACAGGTTCAGTCCATCCGGCCCCACCTCCCGCTCGTACGCCGAGACCTGCTCATACTCCCGAGTCACCACAGAGAGCTTCACCTGCCTGCGAAAGAGGCCCAGGATCTTATCCACTGCCCTGCGCCGACGAGTCTCGTCTCCCCGAGCGTTCACCAACTCCTCCATCGCGTCGTAGAGCGGGATCACCCTGCCCTCGATCTCTAGCTCCTTCCGCCTCCACGATTCCACGACGGGGCTACCCGGAGGAAGGGAATCGGCGATGTAGACGACCCGGCGGCCCTCGGAGACGCGCCGATGCCAATCGGTGATTCGCCGGCCTTCCTTGTCGTAGCCCAAGCCGGCTGCGAAGGCCAACAACAGATCCGGGGCCCACTCACGGTGGCCGTGCCAGACCCGAGGGCGACCCTGGACCGCATGGTCATCGATCACGAACCGGCTGCGGGGGTTATTCCGACGCATCGACTGAATGATATGGGCGGGATTGGCATTCAGAGTCGCATCGTAGGGACCGCCAAAAACCACCACGTCCTTGCCCTGAATATCCAGCCAGAAGTCGGCGCCCAAGCCCCCTTCCCGAATCGCCAGCGGAATGAAGCGCCCACCCACCTGCTCCCGAATACGCTGCTGCTTCTCTTCCGGAAGATGCTCAATCCACCGGGGAAAAGGATCTCGACTTCTGGCCCTGGCCCGGATCTCCTCTGGGCTCAAACCGTTGGCTTGAAGGATCGCCATCGCCTCATCGGCTGCCCGTTCCCAGACCTCCTTCTCGGTCATGTAGCCAAGCACATCCGCCACAGCCGTCTGAGGGCTGGCAGTGATTGTCACCTGACCCGGAGCGATCTTGGGTTTCCGCTCTTCCCTCAGGCGCGTCACCTGCTGGGCGTAGGCCGGATCGGTCGCCACGGTTTTGACGATCCATTCGGTGACCAGGCGATCCAACCGATTCCAGTAATCCGGAGCATCGGAATCAATCTCCTTCCGGGCCTGGACGAATCCCGGATCCGTTTCAACAGAGCGTCGGTCCACCCCCAACATTCGTTCCGCAACAAATCGGGTGACCATTTGATCGACGGGATCCGTAGATTCTGGACGGAACCCGCGAAGCCCCAGATAGAGAAGCGCCTCATCCTGAGGACGCAGCGACGCCGTCAACGGCTCCAGAAGCCGTTGCCCGGCGGCTTCCGCGTCATGGAGGGGCCTCTCCTCCAACCCGGCCTCCTCCGGAACAACCCCCGGCAAAGCCGAGAAGACATGGGCGATCCCCACTGTCCTGGAGTATCGAACATCGGCCAGCGGCCCGGCCCCCCAGCCGGTGTACTTGTAGGGGGCGGGAAGCTGAACCGAGATCTCCTGAGGCGGCGTCAGTTCGGCCCCCGGATTGACATTCGCCGCATAATCGACGGCATCGAGAATGGCAATGGGAATCCCCAAGGCGGTGGCCCGGTTGACCGCCTCCAGATCGGCGATTCGATCCGCCGCCACAGAGGCCTGAAGGGCCCGATACAGATCCCGGGTGAATCCGGGAAAGGCGGAAGGCATCCCCAGCCGGTCCAGCATCTTGGCGATGCGGGTGACGTTGAAGATCAGGACCCCTCGCTCTCCCAAATCGATGTAATTCTTGAACGCTTGGTTGAACCGGATGAGATCACCCGTCGCCCAGCGTTCCCACTCCATCTCCGAAGCGAAGCTGCGCCTCTGCGCCCAGATCTGCCGGGCCAACGCCAGGGCATCCGGGATTTGGGCCTCTGGGATCCCGACAGTCCTGAGAGCCGCGGCATCCTGGAGCTTGGAAGCGAAAACCTTAAACAGGATATCCTTCGGAATGCAGTACCCGGCGGTCGCTCCCGGTTTGTCCGGCTCCTGGTAGGCGAACATGTCGGCCAACGGATCTCCGTGGGTCCGGGTCTGAAGGGCCACATCCTGCACGTCGTTCAAGGTGACGGCAGCGATCAGATTCATGACCGCCCGGCCCATGGCCGTCCGGGCATTCTTGAGATTCTTCATATCCTCCGCCTGAGCCAGCCGGCGGATCTCCACCCGGTAATGATACGCCCCGTAGAATCGATGAGCCGCCTCTTCACCCGGACGGCTCAATACCCCCACCCACTGAGGCCAGATCTTGATCGACTTGAGCTGCTTGGAGCTGGTGGCCTCTCCTCCCAGGTCTACCTGGCTGGGCCCATAGATGGCCAGATACCACATGTTCCTCGGGGAAGGAACCCACTGGTCGGTCTCGTCCAGATAGGCCCCGTCGCTGCGGTAATTGTGCCGAGGATCGGTCATGAGGCCCCGAAGGTTAAATTCATCCACCACCTTCTGCCGCGCGGTGGTCTTGGCCAGGGTCCGGTGGTCCCGGTACCACCGGTTGACTTCCCCTCCGAGCCGGAGATCCTGGACCACCAGGTCCCGGGCCACCCACCGACGGGCCGACTCAAAATGCTCCTGGTAGACTTTACGCCCTAAGACCTCCTCAGTTTCAATCACCCGCTTCAAAGCGGCCTCAAAATCGGCCGCGCCCTTCTCCATCGCCCGCTCCACCTTGGCCTGGAGATCCGATCGGTTCTGTTCCCAGACGATCCGCCGGGCCTCTCGATCGATCCGACGGCGGACTTCCTCGGACGGCCTTTCCAACAGCGAGAGGACCAAAGCGGAGTCCGGCTCTCTCTCGAAGGAATAACCGGGCTGCGTCTGGCTCGCCCATCGGCGCAGTACGGCCAGCTTCCCCACCTCACGCTGGAGCAGCTCATTCTCCCCCAGAAGCTCCAGGACCGCCTCGTCCTGAGAGATCTCCTGCTCCGCGGCCGTTGAATCGATCCGCCTCTCGTAGCCGAACTCCCGGAGAACCACCCGTCCCACCTCAACGAGCAACCTTCGGTACTCCGTCAGCTTCTCCTCAACATCCTTCTCATGGCCGGCAGCCCGGATGACGTTGCGGAGCGCCATCTCCTCCTCCAACCAACCGAGAATAAAGCCCTCGGTCAATCCAGGCGCTTCCGTCGTGCCCATGACCCAGACCGGCAAGGGCCTCCGTTTCTCCGGAACCTCCTCCCGATAGGGCCTGAGCGCCTGGGCATCCCTCTCAGGATCCAAGGCCTTCGCCGCATCTTCGAGGATCTTCCCGTACTGGGGAACCCCTTCCCTGAACAGGAACCTTTCCCGCACCAGATCGTAGCGGCTCAGCTGGTTCCCTCGGTCCCATTCATCCACCATCTGCTGCTGGATCTGCTCCTCCTCTTTGTCAGCGCGTCTGGCCAGAGCACAGGCGACGACCGCCACTTCTCGGAAGAGAGCGTTCTTTTGAGAAGGAGGGGCCCCCCTCAGAGCAATCCGGTACGCCTCCTCCCGGTCGACTCGATGTTGCGCCATCACCTGATCGATGGCCTGGGATCCCAAGCGAGACTCCAATACCGCCTCCCGGGCCAGGGCAACATACTCTGAGGCGGCGGTCCGCTCGATGTTGGCCGCGAAGGCATCGGCCATCCGTCGGATCGCCGCCTCCAACCCCTTTTGATCCACCTCGATTTCCCGCCGTTCCACCTGGCGGCCGTCCGGCAGCTCGTAGCGGAGGATCCTCTCCCCGATAAAGAGGGGAATGAACTCCACGAGGAAATTGACCCACTCCACCCAGGAGAGATCCGGGCTCATCCAGCCCTGCTGCCCGCCAACCCGGAGCCGCTCCCTGAGGTTGGGGGCCTGGCCCGGTCGGTGGGCGAATCCGATTCCATAGGCGAAATTGATCGACCCGGTGGAAGAGATCCGCTGCAATGAGACGGTGCGGGCATAGGCCTGCTTGGGAGCGCGCCCAAGGGCATCCCTCAACTGTTCGGTCAGACCCCGGATCTGCTTCACTTCTTCATGGACCGCCTGCCGATCCGCCTCGAAGGGACGCTTGTCAAGCCCTCGACGGGGTCCAAACCGTTCTCTCTGAGGCCGGCTCTCGGCTGCAGAGATGCGATTGTCAATGGCCCGCATCCGCCATAGCTCGTACTTCTCCAGAGCACCATAGATCCACCCCGCATGTTCTTCCGGATCGACGTGCTGCATCACCTCCGCCTCGGTGACACCGCCTGCCTTTAAAACCGTCGTCAAGAGCCCTTCCCCGGTCCGGACCAGAACTCCCGCGGCTCTTTCTGCATCTGGATCGCCCCCGGCCTTTTCCTGGATCCCCCTCACCGCCTCCTCGAGACGGACCGCGGCCTCCCGCATCTCATTGGTCACCTGGACCATGGAAGAGACATTCAGCTCGCCGATCTGATCTCCGAATGCGGTGCTGAACCGCCCCCCGACCAGGATCTGGCCCCGTTCCGCCGCGTCCCGGGCAACCCGCCGGGCATTCTCCTCCTCTACCTGCTTGGAATAGGCCTCGACGATCCTGAAAAGAACCCTCCGCTTGGTATCCAGGTCGATGCTGCTGTCCCGGTAGTTTCGCATGAACGCTTGATAGTCGAAGGGGATGTCGAACTGAAGCATACCGATCAGCCAACTGGCCCATGTGTCTCGGAAGTCCACGACCCAATCCAGCCGCTCCTGCTGAACCTTTGACTGGCCTGCCTCATCCCGCTGTTCCCTTAAGGTCTCGGTATCGACGCCCCCGATCCCCTTATCGGTCAGGTGGATCTCGGGAAGCTTCCTCTGCTCCCGTGTGCCGCTGGCCTGGAACAGGGTATCGTCCGTCGCCTGCCCGAAGAAGAAATCCCAGATTCCGCCATGGTCCACGTATTCAGAGGCCAGAAGCCCGTGCAGCTGCTCCCGTTCCTCCGGTGAAAGCTTCTCATAGAGCCCCAACACCTGGTGGATCGCCGCCCGGTTTGGATCGACCCAACCCTCCTGATACCCTATCGCCTGCGCCGCTTCAAAGAAGATCCCCATCCCATACAGAATCTTCCGTCCGGCATCGTACTGAGAGTCCCCCAGATCCCCGGCCACCGTCGCGTCCAGGACCAAGGAAGCCCCGTCGTGGGCGATATCCAGGGTTAAGGCGTGGTCGGCCCTGAACTCTACGGCCAGTTTCTTCCCTGCGAGGTGCTGCCACACCCTGCCAACAGCAGGAGATTTCTGATGCGCCGCCAACCACTGAAGCCCCTCCACAACCCAGGTGGACACCCGATCGACGGAAGAGATCTCCTCCTGTTTCATTCCAGAAAGGATCCGGAAGTCGCCGATCGTGCCGGTCTCTACATCCCATGTTCCAGTGGCGACGAGGCGGCCCTCTGCTCGTTTAGCCACCTGTGCCTCGTAGGTTTTCCTACTCTTAGCGGCTTCCTTCTGAACCTCGGCGGTCTTAGCCTGATCCACCCTTGTGGTAAATCCGCGGGCCGGCTGGGTGACGAGGGCCTCCTCCAGCCCGGCCTTCGCCTTGGCTTCTTCCGTGGCCTGGACCTTCAGATGATCCGGCTGGGCGTTCGCAAAAGGGGGGAGAATCTGGGAAAGCAGAAGGGCCTGGATCAGGGCCCAGGCGACGAGCCGGGTATCCTTACAAAACCTGTCTAGGTAAGGATATTGACACAAAAGAAAGAATCGGGTATACTTGGTAAGAAAGGAGGGAAAGCGAAGATGCCGTTTACGACAGTCACCTCCAAAGGGCAAGTGACCATCCCTAAGGAGATCCGAGAACGACTGAGAATCAAGCCCAAAGATCGGGTGACGTTCACCATCGATGGGGATCACGCGGTCCTCCACGCCGTCCATGGAGACATCCGGGACCTCAAAGGAATCTTCCACCGCAAGGGAATGAAGCCGATCGACTTTAAGGCTCTGCGCCGAAGGTTTGAGGAGAGCGTCTCGGAAGACGTGATGCGGGTCCTGCGAGAATCCCGTTCTCGATGACCCTTCTCGACGCCAACGTTATCCTCCGCTACATCACCGGTGATGAACCCTCGAAGAAGGCCCGTTGTGAACAGTTTTTCAACGCAGTCGCAAAAGGGGATCAGCAGGTCTTCGTCACCTCCCTCTGCTTTGCCGAGGTGGCTTGGGTTTTGGATCGCCTCTACCATTATCCCAAAGAGGCGGTCGTCGCCGTGTTGCGTCGACTGCTCCACACGAAGGGAATTGAGCTAACCGAACGCGAGATATGGCTGGAGGCGGTGGACCTGTACGAAGGACATCGAATGAGTCTCATTGACGCCTATCACGCTGCCTTTATGAACCTGCACGCTGTGCCCACGATCATCTCCTACGACACCGACTTCGATGAACTGACCGACATCAAGCGTCGCGAGCCGTAAAACAGGACGTAGGGTGTCCCCTTGTGGGACGTCCCCGGGTTACACACCCACTCCTCCAGCCCTGAGGTCAGGGCCTGCCGGATCTCCTCCAGGCCGGATCGGTGCTCGACCTGTTTGATGCGCAGGGAATCCGGCTGGGCATTCGCGAATGGCGGCAGAATCTGGGAAAACAGGAGCGCCTGGATGAGAGCCGGTTTCAGAACCCGGTTTCGTAGCGAGAAGGCCGAGGGCCGTGGCCAGGCCAAGGCGGAGCGACGAAGGCGTATCCCCACGGGAGATACGTCGAGGAGCGACAACGCCGGCATGGCCCGGCCATCGGACTTTCCTTTAAAGCATTTACCGGTTTTGAAGCCGGCTCTGAAGACCCAGGCGGCTAGACGCTTTACGCTGAATCGGGTATACTGTTTATAGAGAGGACCGGACTCAAGGAGACTCACGACGATGTCACGCTCTGAACCTATCGAAAGATTGAAGGGGCGGTTTCGGAGGGAGTGGTTGCTCATCGCGGTAGACAAAATGGATGAGTCCACCACCACCCCGCTGACCGGCCGGCTCATCGCCCATTCGCCCCACCGGGACGAGATCTACCGGGAGTCGAGGAAACGACGGAAGGGCCTTCTTCTGATTGATTGTACCCCGGACATCCTGCCCAAGGACGTCCGCATCGTCTTTCTTCTTCACCGTTTCCATGCCCCGCCTTGCTCTCGATCCTGACGCGAGGCGCATCCTTATCCGAGCAAAACTGATTGGACCGCTCGGTAAACGCCTGATCCCCATGATCCTGGACACCGGGGCTTCCATCACCACCATCTCTCACGAAGTCGCCCTGGCCATTGGTTGCGATCCAGCTAAAACAAACCTCCGTACAGAAATCATGACGGCCTCCTCCGTAGAATCAGTTCCACTCATTGTCCTTCCTGCCATTGAGGTACTTGGCCAACGGGTCGAGCGTCTCGAGGCGGTCTGCCATGACCTCCCGGCCGTCAGCCCTGTCGTAGGGCTACTCGGCCTGAACTTTCTGAGGCAGTTCGACCTGCACGTAAACTTTCGTCCCAAGACCCTGGAGTTGATTCGCTAGACTGGTTCAACAACGCTGGGTTACAGGTACTCCTCCAGGCCGGCGGAGCTCCGAACCAGCCCGAGGAACCGCTCCAGGGCCGCGT
>CAZRTR010000019.1:0-6595 GCA_964603095.1 uncultured Planctomycetia bacterium | reverse complement strand
AACTCCGACATGACACGACTGAGCCGTCCGATCGCCTTCTGTCGATCCAGCGTCGTCGCATCGCTCTCCTCCAGCCCGGCGGTTTGCAATTCAGCGAACCTTCTCTCGATCTGCTCAACGGCCGAGCGGACGGCACCCGACTCGCCGGGCGCCTTCACCCGGTACCGAAGCAGACGGCCTCCCTGATAAGAAGCCAGATCGGGGGGCCCTTCAAACGTAAGGCCCTCTCCCCCCACCGCTTCCTCAACGACTCGCTGGGGATTTCTCTCTGGCGTCGGGGCCAGAACGCCCGGTACAAACGCAGCAACGATGGAAGGATGCTCCTCCGGTGGCAGCTCCGGATCGGACGCGGGATCCGAATAGACGTCCACTGCGAAATGCCCTGTCTCTAAGAAACTTCGAGAGAGCCGATAGAGATCTCTGCGTTCCTCCTCGACCAATGGGATGTGGCGCACCGCATCCCTGAAACTCCTTGGAATGACCCCAGCCACTCGATCTTGAATCACGTCAAGGACCGATCGGTTGCCATACTCAGGCCTCGGTTTCTGGAGCTCCTCAAAGGGAACGTCTTGGAGAACTTCATAAGAGAGATCCGCGTCCACTGCGTCTTTCAGAGTCCCATGGATATCAGCGCTAATCCCCACCCCCTCTATCGGATCATAGATGGAACCAAGAAGCTCCGGCTGATCCTTCTCTCCTACAATCACCAACGCGATCCAACCTGTGGCAAGGTCCTTGACCACCTCCCAATGAACCGCCCCATCCTTGAGGAATTGGGCCATAAGCCCCTGGGCGATCGGGTTGACAAACGGTGGCGGAGGAACCGGCCGCAACTCCGTCACCGGAGGCGGAAATCCCTTTGGCCTGACAGCCCCCTGCTGGGCCTTCATAATCTCATAGAGATTTCGGACGGCTTGCTCCATCGGAATGACAAGATCTGTTAGATTCTCCAGAAATCTCCAGACCGCTCTTTGGTTTTTATGAAGATCCGCCTGAGTAGACAGGAAGGAGACCTCTGCTACCAATTGGAGCCAGGCCAAATACCAATCTTCAGGGTTGCTTGAGGTCAAGAGCCCTCGGATTCTCTCGACATCCTTAGGCGTAAGAATCTGATTCAACAGCTCCTGAGGAACTTTGCCTTGGGCTTGACCCGCAAGGTTGAGATAGTCCTTTCCCAACTTCAGTTCTAAGAGCGCAAGCGCATCGGCCCGCAACGGTTCGATCTCCTCAAGGCCTGCCTGCTGTACCCTGCTCAGCCCCTCCACTGCAGCCACCAGACGGGATACGAGATTCATTCCCTCCGCATCCTTCGCAGTAGCCTCTGCGGGTGTCATGTTGATCATAAACTGGAAGACCACTATGCCCTCAATGGTATCCGTGTGCATGGCTCCAATATCGACCGGGATCCTTCGCGGATGCACGGTCCGCCCTGAGATTTGAGCCACAAGATCCAACAGCTCTCCTGACCGATCCGTATGGGTCACCAGGGTAATGAGCCCTTGGTAGGAATCGTTTAGGGTTCCGCCTGTGGCCACTACGTCGGCTACGGTCCCACCCCGTATGAACGACTCCTTGTACTTCCTTTCCAGTCTGGCCTCGGCTTCGGATCGCATCTCTCGGCTTACTTCATCCAGTACAGATTCAAATTTCCTCTTCAGCAAAGTGATTTGCGCCGGTGGCACAAGGCCCGCAGGCGGCGGCACCGGAATGAATCGGCCTTTCTCCGCCACCAACAGGTCCCGCACGCTGGTGGGGGTCGGCTCCAGTTCCCTGATCTCCCGCACCCTTCTATCGAATTCGTCAACGAGCTTCTCCAAGGCGCCATCGTTGATCTGGGCAGAGACCTCCGACTCGGAGAGCCCGTAAACACGCCCCATCGCCTTGGCCCACTGCAGGGCAAACAGCTGCGCAAACAGGCCATCCACCGGGTTGACCAGCGGATCCGGCAGCTTCGGCAGCCGGATGATGTTGTTGGGACGGACATTCCGAAATTCCGGAGAGGCCTCATCCCCCTGCTGAAGAATGATGGTGACGTTTCCGTCTCTGGCCTTGTTGACCCCCGCATCGTACAGGGCTTGAGGGGTAGCCCGATCGTCCGTGCCAAATATTCCAACGGGGACCTCCGGAACGACCGCCAGGGGCCCATGGTACGATTCGTCCAAAAGAAGCACCTCCGCATGGACCCCGGCCCAGGTGTTCAGGTAATACGCCAAGATCACGGCGCTGCCGTAAGACTGCCGCCCGGAGATGATCTGTAACCGGTCCAGTCGGCCGACATTGGGGTCGTTGCGGATGCTCTTAAAGACGTTCTGCATCTCGGAAACCATCGTGTCCATCCGATAGAGCTGAGAAGCAATCACCGCTCCCTGGGACAAGCCCCGGGCAAAGTCGGAGGGCTTAAGTTTTTCTGAAGATTCAGAGACTATTCCTTTCAGCTCCCCTAAGGCCACCGTCACAGCCAGAAGGTAAGTGTAGGCCACCCCGTAGAGGCCGATCGAGTCGGTCCCTTCCGGATAAGCCAGGGTCCCCAGGGTAGCCCTAGGCTGCTCGGGAGCCGGCAGGGAAGGATCCCGGGAAGTATCGATCAAAGAGAAGGTGGCCACCTCCACTTGGCTTAAACGATTGACCACGTCGGTAAGCCCCCGATCCACTCCAGGAGTGGCTATGCTGATCACCAGGGAGCGCTCCCGATCCACCTTGATCTGATCCCCTACGAATCGGATCCGGACCGAGGGCCCACCTAAAAGTTTGCGCAGCTGATACTCGATCCCCTTGGCCACCGCGTAGCCTAACTTACTGTCCACCAAAAGGACCACATCCTGCAACTGATTGGCCGCTTCCTTAAAGTGACTCAGGATCGATGTCCGAAAGGCCGCATCCTGCTCCGGGGTACCGATCCGGATCCTTTGGCCGCCCGGAGCCACCGTTCCTGCAGCCGCCAAAAGCAAAAGCGGCCCCCGGGCCACTGCTGTCTCCACCGATTGGGCAGCCGCAAACCGGTTAAGAACCTCCCTCTGGTAATTCGGCTTGTTAAAGGGAATGTCTTTGGTCCTGGCCATGTAATCCCGCATCTCCAGAAGAACCGCTTTCAGCTGAGCCAGGGCCGCCTCCTGCTGGGGGGATAACCCTACGGTCACCGACTTGGTCAGATTCTTGGACTGGTTGGCCTGGGCATAGGAAAGCCCACGGGCCAGGGCCAGATCCGTGGCGAACAGGTCGTAGAAGATCCAGGTGGGAATCGCCTGAACGTAATCGTCCACCTTCGGGGTGGAAAAGAACCGGACGTTCGGATCCGCTTCGGCCGCCTGGAGGGCCGCTTCCTTGGGGAAGGCGGTGTGGACCACGAATTTGATGAATCCTTTGCGCTCCGCAGCAAATTTCCGAAAAGTCTCAATCGCCGCCACCGCATCCGTATGATGGGCTAGGAAGGTGTCGTCGATAATAAGAAGTGTCCGCTTGGCTTTGGGATCCCGCCGGAACCGTTCGTACTGCCGATACAGAAGCTTGATCACCTCGTCAATCTGACGGAAGTTGTCGTAGTAGGCTGGAAGGTTGGTGATCTCCTCCCCTTTAAGCTCCGCCTCGTAACCGGAAACGTCGCCTCCCAAGACGATGAAGCTGTCGTACTCGCTCGGCTCGGTCTCCGTCTTTGCCTCGGCCACCTTCTCCACGACCCGAGGGCCTAACAACTCCTTGGCTACTTCCTTCATCCGCTCCCTTTTCTTCTTGGCGATTTCCAAGGCGGCCGCGTTTTTCGGTTCGGGGACAGGAACCGTTTCTTCCAGGATACCGGGAAGATTCTGAAGCTCTTTAATGAGCCTATCTCGAAGCTCCGGCTCGGAGTCCATCTCCTGGGCCAATTGGATCGCCAGCAGGATCAGCTTCTGAATCTGGCCGGCAATTCCTTTAACGGTCGCCACGGTGACCTCCGGACCGGTTCGGATGTCCAGGGAGCCTCCCTCCCCTCTTCCGGTGTCGTCCCGGGTATTTCGAAAGACGTTAGAGGCCGGCTTCCCGGAGATGGAAACCTGCACAACCCCTCTTAAGGTCCCATCGGGGCTGGTCCTCTCCTTGTTTCCCTGAACGTAAGCCACCGCCCCATGGGTCTCCCCGGAGTAGGTGATGACTGCTGTGGCATCGTGGGCTGGGTCCGGGATAAACTCCTGGGCCTCCTTGGTCCACCCGGTCAAAAGCTCTGGGGGCGGAGGAGCCTCGGCCAGGACCTGAACCAGTAAACGTTCCAAAACCTGCACAAAGATCCGGGAGGCCCGGTTGGAGCTGCCGTAACCGACCGCCAGGAACTTAAGGAGTCTCTCCAGCTTGGGCCCGAAGCGGCTCTCCCAGACCTCCATGTTCAATCCGGTTTTGACCCGGATGTTGTTCTCAATCCGGGTGCGGATATCGACTTTGTCCCCCACCATGTCGTTCTTGTTGTTCTCCCCCATGATCCTGGGGATCTCGGCGATATGCTCATACAGCCCCATGTCGACGATGGAGGGATCCACCACCTCATCCTCCCAGTACAGAACCTCTTCCTCCAGCCCCGCGGTGGCCTCCCTTTTCTCTCGCACTTCGTACGGCTTGCCGTTAAAATGGGTAACCTCCACCTTGGTCACCACGGTCTTTAGCTTCGGATCGATCACCCGGTAGGTCTTAAAGAATTTGTCCGACCCGGTCAGCTCCAGCATCCGAATCCCAAATCGACTCCTCAACAGATCCTTTTTTCCTTGCTCCGCCTGCTGGGAGACCTCCTTGTAAAGTCGGTCCTTCTCGTCCTTCGAAATCTGTGCCGCTTGCAGCTGAGCATCCAATGCCTTGAGCCGTTCATCCCGCTGCTGCTCGATCTGCTTCATTTCTCGCCGGGCCGCCTCCCGATCTACCTCAGG
The DNA here is from genome assembly GCA_964603095.1 of uncultured Planctomycetia bacterium. Taxonomy (GTDB): domain Bacteria; phylum Omnitrophota; class Gorgyraeia; order 1-14-0-20-64-10; family 1-14-0-20-64-10; genus CAZRTR01. The sequence continues at coordinate 1,709 of CAZRTR010000019.1, read as the reverse complement.
GAACCATCCCAGGGCCGCCACGTAATCGGAAGCAATCAAAAGATTGGGAGACCCGGGAAGTTGAATGATCGAGATCGGCCGGTCGTTGCTGATACCGAAACGCTTCCGGGGGAGGTTGTGCACCGTGGACATCGCTACCGCCCAGGAGGTGCCTGGATTTAACTGCAAGGCGGTCAAGCGAGCGGCCCGCTCATCCGGGTCGGTGACACTATTCTGGTCCAACTCTCGAAGGAAATCTAATTGCTTGGTTACATTTTCCAAACGCCACCCCTCTAGTCGCTGGCTTCGCTGTGTCGGATCGGTCACATTTTCATTATCCAGCTCTTTAAGAAATCTCTCCTCTGCCTCGGGATCATCCTTGGTCCATTCGGCCCGGATGGTCTGTTCAATGTCTCCGGCCGTCGTGTGGGCAAAGTTGTACTGCCACTGGGCCACAATCGTCTCGGTGTCGTTGCCCGAGATGAAGGGGTAGCCTGCCCCCTTAAGAACCTCCCTGCGCCTGGCATTGACGCCGCGCGCTACGTCTCCATTCAGGGCAACCACCCGGGTCCCGTCCTGAGAGGGTACCGGCTGGGCGGCAAAGGTGGTGTTTAAGGCGATGGTGGCCCAGCGTCCGTGGGCCAGATCGTCATCGGGCAACAGCTGCGCCGTCAGTCGATCCATCACCCCGATGGTTATGGTCCTATTATCGATCAGCTCTTGAGGGATAGCCCCCTCGGCCAAAGCCCGTTTCTGGAACCAGGCCACCGCCGCTTGATAGGCCAATCCCACCCGGTTGGCCCTGGCCTCCAGCGTCCAGGCGGCCAGCCATGAAAGGTTTGGATCTCCTCCGTGGCCCTGTACGAGAGATCCAAACTCCTGCTCCATCTGTTCCTCATACTCCGGATGGGCGACAAAGGTCGTCAGGATCTCCGTGTCGATCTTGCGGAAGGTATCCCGGACCAGATCGTCGTCGAAATCCGGCGGAACGCGATGCTTGACCCCTTCAAGGAGTTGGGCGATTTTAGCCCACCCCTTCTCCGCCTTTTCCTTGTCCTTCCCGCCCTTGGCGAGCATAGCCAAAAGCTCCGGATCCTGGACTCCACCGAAATGATAATCAAACCATTTGTCGTACCACCATAGGTACTGCTTAAACGCCGTGCTCCCAGGTACGGCCCCGCGGGTTTCCTCGTAGTAGAGGGTGTTTCTCCTACCCCGCTTCCAGTCCTTCTCCCGGCCTTCCCGGACCAGTCCATACTCCTCATTCTTGAGCTTCTCCCCCTTAGCCAGCCAGCCCTGAAGCTCCTCCGCCGTCGCATCGGCTAGGGATTTACCCATCTCCTGCTCCAGGACCTTTCGCTCATGCGCCCAGCGGGAGCCCTCCTTCGGTGGCTCGGCCAGCCGTTGCATAAGCTTCGAAAGATCTTTCACCCCCGTCCTTAAGATCTCCGATATCCGGTATTTTAAGCCGGTCAAGGCGTACAGCCGGACGGCATCGGCGTAACGCCGAACCCCACGACGCCGGGCCGCTTCGGTCATGTAATTCTTGCCGATCAGATCGCGATAGGTATGGATTCCCTTATCATCCCTGTAGACGACATCGCTCTCGGTGTAGACCTCCTTGATGACCTCCGGGGTTCTGGCCAAGAGATCGCGCGCCTCGATCGCCTCCTCCACGGTCCCCGGCTCGTATCTGCCGGAAGGATCTTTGGTGCCAGGCTGGAGATCGG
>CAZRTR010000018.1:0-26595 GCA_964603095.1 uncultured Planctomycetia bacterium | reverse complement strand
GGTCTATCCGCTCGAACAGGGTGACGAGCGTGTGGTAGCCGTCGGGGCGCTTGCCCACCACGTCGAGGAACAGGTTGACCTTCGCGTACGCCGGAACCGTGACCGAATTCAAGGGAGCGGCTGGAGGGACGGCCCGCCGCGGCGGCGGTACATCGGAAGGTCTTTGGCGGGAACCTCCCAGCGGGTCCCCTTGACCGCGTCGGTCACGGTGACCGACTTGAAGTCGTTGAACCGATAGCTATACAGGATATAGGCGCTCGTTTCCACCAGCGCCTGCAGGACATCCTCCTGCGAGGCCGGCTGCTCCAGCTTCTCTTTCTGGGCCGGCTTCGACGGCTCCTCCTTCGCCCCGGCCGGCTCGTACGGCTTGAACTCCGACAGCACCCGCTTGGCGATCTGCTCGCTCAGGAATCTGGAGAGGACGAGGGGCTCCAGATAGAAGTCTGCCTTCCAGCGGGAGATCTCCCCCAGATGCCGGTGCTGGGCCGGCAAGGCGGGGCTGTCCAGCCGCTCCAAATCCAGGATCGCCCCTTGCCCTTCCCGAAGCTGCACGGTGAACAGCAACGCTCCCGGCTTTCCGATCGGGGAAAGGGGGACGGCGACGAGGCACTGGTCCCTCTCCGTCTGGAGAACGGCCCACTCCCCCTCCAGCAGCCGCTGCTCCCTCCCCTGCAGCTCGATCGCCAACTCCAGGATCTTGTGGAACAGCTCGGCGAATCGTTTGGAGGAGGCGACGGTGCGGCCCAGGAGTTGGGGGAGGGGCTGCTGGGTGAGGCCCTTCAAGAAGCCCCGGATCGTCTCTTCGGCGATCGGCTCCGCCTGATGTTGCAGGAAGACTCGGCTGCGGCGCTGCAGCTCCCCGATCGAGATGTCGTAATACTGGACCCGCTTCATGTCGGTCAGGTGGCCGGAGAAAACCACCTCCAGGTTGGCCGGGCTCGGGTCCCGGGCCAGAAGGACATAGAACTCCAGGGGCGCGTCGGTGGAGAGAGCCACGCGGCGCATGGCGGTCAGGACATGGTCCAGCGCGTTCAAGGCCGGCGATTTCTCCTCTTTCTTCGGGGACCGGGCCGACTCCTTCGCCTCCCCCTTCTCCTTGTCCACCCGGGTGAACTGCCCCCGGGTCAAGAACTGGAAATGGAAACCCTCCCGCTCAAATTCCCCTTCGACGAAGATCGGCGGCGGGAACTCCGGCTGGGAGCCGGACTGCTTCATCAACTCCTCGATGAGACCCGGGATCGAGATCTGGGCCCCCAGGGTGGTCTGCGCCACCTTGGCCTTGACGTCCAGATCGTACTCCTTGCGGCACAGCTCGACGAGCGCCTCGCCGACTCGCTCCTTCGGATAGGAAGGGCCGCAAGAGGAGAGAATGATCGCCAATAGGAAAGGTCCGGTCGCGAATCGCATGGCAGGAACCCTACGGCTGGCGGGGTGGAGGAGATGCCTTGACGCTGGCAGCGGCGGTCTGGCTGCGGGACTTCCCGTACTCGGCGAAGATCGCTTCGATGTCATCGTACTCCAGCTCCTCCCGCTTTAATAGCTCCTGGGCAAATCGGTCCAGGATGTTTCGCTCCTTGCTGAGCAGACTCTCCACCTCTTTGGCGCAGGAATGAAAGATGGCGTTGGTCTCGGCGTTCAGCTCGCTCTTGACCGTCTCCGAGAGGGCCGAGCCGACCCCATCGGTTAAAGAGGTCCAATCTCCCAAATACTTGGAGCCCATCCCCAGCCGCCAGACCATGTTGTGGGCGAGCCCCATCGCATGCTGGAAATCGGTCGCCACCCCGGTGGAGGTGGTTCCGGAGACAAGCTTCTCCGACACGTAGCCGGCTAGGGAGACCTGGATGTCGGCCATCAGCTTCTCCTTGCTCTGGGTGTGCATCTCCTCCCTCGGGTTGTGGTAGACCACCCCCAGCGCCTCCCGCCGGGCGATGATGGAGGCCTTGAAGACATCGTCGGTGGGATGGAGCATGTACAGAACCAGTAGATGACCCGCCTCATGGTAGGCCACCAACCGGCGCTCCGTCTCGCTCATGCTCTTCCGGTGCTTGACCCCCATCTCGATCCGCTCCAGGGCCTCGGAGATGTCGTCGTACGCCACCCGCTCCCGCTGGTTGCGCGTGGCGATCAGGGCCGCTTCCTTGACGATGTTCTCGATCTCCGCTGGAGTCTTGTAAACCGATCGACGGGCCAGGCGTCCGATGTCGATGGTCGGTTCGGCCTGGACCTTGCCCAAATAAAACTTGAACAGCTTCTCTCGCCCATCCAGGTTGGGTCGGTCGACGTAGATCTTCCGATCAAACCGTCCGGGGCGAAGGAGCGCTGTGTCCATCACCTCCTCGGAGGCGTTGGTGGCGCCGATCACGATCACATTCTCCTGGCTGTTCTGCAGGCCATCCATCTCCACCAGCAGGGAGTTCAAGGTGGAGTTGGTCTCCTGCCCTCCCATCCAGCTGAAGGTACGGGATCGACCGACCGCGTCCAGCTCATCGATGAAGACGATGCAGGCCCCGTTGGCGTAGGCCAGCCGCCGGGCATCCTTGAACAGCTTCCGCACCCGGGAGGCCCCGACCCCGACGAACACCTCCACGAAGTCGCTGGCGGCCAACGAAAGGAACGGGATCCCCGCCTCCGTGGCGATCGCCTTGGCCAGGTAGGTCTTGCCGCAGCCCGGGGGCCCCTGCATCAGGATCCCCCGCAGGATCTTGCCCCCCACCTTCTTCAGGCGGGCGTGGTCCTTGAGCAGCTGCACCACCTCCCACGCCTCCTCTTTCGATTCATCGATTCCGATCACGTCGCTGAAATGGACGTTCACCTGATGCCCCTTGATCGACTTCCGGTTCTGCTTGGAGAAGTAGCCGAACAGCACCCAGACATAGATGAAGGCGGAGATGGCCCCCATCAAGAGCCAGACCAGAATGGTCATCGGCAGGGTAGCCAATTGCATGTTCCGGTAGAACGATTCCAGCTTGGACATCCCGTACCAGGTGAGTCCGAAGCAGATCACGGTCACCAGGGTAATGGTGATCCCCAGCCAGTGATCCCGGCAGAAGATCAGAACACGCCTCCACCAAAACCGCATCGTTTTAACGCCCCTTTCGTTTATCTTTAAGGAGTTTCAAGTTGGACTCCAATCGGCGGATCATCCTAAGGTCCTTGGGCTTCATCGCCAATCCCTGCTCCCAGGCCTCTCTGGCCTGGTCTCGTCTTCCTAACCTAAAGTATACCTGACCCAAATGCTCAAATATCTCCGGATGGGGCCTCCGGAGGGAGGCCTCCTGAAGCAGCCGCAAGCCCTCCTCCAATCGTTCCATCTTGAAGTAGACCCATCCCAACGAATCCAGGTAGTTGGCGTTCTCCGGGTTCTGCGCCAGGGCCCTCTGAATCAAGACCGCCGCCTCCTCCAGATGGATCCCCTGATCGGCGTACAGGTATCCCAGCCCGTTGAGCAGGTCCGGATCCTCCGGATCGAGCTGATAGGCCCTCCGGTAGGCCGCCTGCGCCTCTTCGAACCGGCCCATGTCGTGATGGAGGGTCCCCAGATGGAGGAAGGGCTTGGTGCTCGAGGAATCCAAAGCGGCCGCTTTGGAATAGCAGGCTTCCGCCTCCGACATCTGGCCTCCCGTCTGATAGGCGGATCCCAGATCCAGCCATAACGCCGAGGGGGCCTGGTCGACGTTCTTCAACTCCAGCGCCGATTGAAGGATCTGGACCGCATCGGCCCAGCGCCCCTGTTCCAACCGGATCGAGGCCAGCTCCTGGTAGCCGGCCGGATCGCGCGGGGTGAAGCTGATGTACCGGGTCAGCCACTGGGCCGCCCCTTCCAGATCCCCCATCCGGTAGGAGACCTGCGCCAGGTAATGGATCAGGCGGGTGTTGGCCGGCTCCAACTCCAATGCCTTCAAGAACTGCTCCTTAGCGTCGCTCAAGCGGCCGGCCAACTCTAAACTCACCGCCAGCGCGAGCCGGGCCTCCAAGTGGTTGGGATCCAGTTCCACCGCCCGACGCAGAGCCCGGATCGCGTCGGACCATCGCCCGGCCTTGACGTAAAGGACTCCAATGTTGAAATGGGCCACCGACGAATCGGGTCGCTCCTGGATCAGCCGCTCGTAGACGGTCAACCCTTCCTGGAGCTTCTCCTGCAACAGGTACAGATCGGCCAACTGGCTCAACGCCCCCAGGTTGCCCGGATCCTGGTTCAGAACGAGCGAATACTCTCTGGCCGCCTCTTCGAACCGCTGTTGAGTGGCGTAGAGGATTCCCAGGAGGAAATGGGGACGGGGGTCGCTCGGGTCGATTCGGGCGGCATCCTCGAACGCCTCCATCGCCTCGCCCAGCTCGTCTCGCCGCAGGTAGGTGGCGCCCAGCCGCAGGGTGACTTGGATCGCCTCTGGAGTGTAACGATGGGCCTTCTGAAGCTCCTGCTCGGCGGTCGTCCAATCCTCCTGTTGCTGAGCGATCAGACCGCACAGATAATGGGACAACCCTCGGATCTGGGCCCGGGCTTCCGGTCGGCCTGTCGACAGAACCGCCCTATGAAAAGGGATAAAGCCCCGCGCCTCCGCCGCCCAGGCCAGCCGCTGGGCCTGCTTGCACCCGGTGAGGGCTCCCCCCAGGAAGAGAATCCCTATCGCGATCCCGTACCGTTTCATCGCTCTGGACTTTTGCCTATGGACTGACGACTATTTCTTCTTGTGTCGATCGCGCCGAAGCCGCTTCTTCCTCTTGTGCTTGGCCATCTTCTTTCGGCGCTTCTTCCTTAAATTGGACACCCTGTCTCCCCTCTTTTCCTAATAAATGATCTTACTCAGATTGTACTCGATGATTCCCTCCGCTCCGGCCCGCTTCAGCTCCGGGATCAGGTCTCGGACCACCTTCTCATCCAGCACCGTCTCCACAGCGAACCAGCCGTTGGAAGACAAAGGAGAGACGGTCGGCCTCTTGATCGCCGGCAGGATGTTCAAAACCCCTTTCAGGTTCTTCTTGGAGACGTTCATCTTCAGCCCCACCTTCGACTCCGCCACGATCGCCCCTTTAAGCAGCGTGGCGATCGACTCCAGCTTCTTCCGTTTCCACGGTTCCTTCCAGGCGGCCCTGTTGGCGATGAGTTGAGTCGTGGAGGTGCAGATCGTGTCGACCACCCGCAGTTTGTTCGCCCGCAACGAGGTCCCGGTTTCGGTCAACTCGACGATCGCATCGACCAGATTGGTCCCCACCTTCGCCTCGGTCGCACCCCAGGAAAACTCCACGGTGGCGTTGACCTTGTGGATTTTCAAATAGGCCTTGGTCAGGTTGACCAACTCCGTGGCCAGCCGCTTTCCCTCCAGATCCTTCGGCCGGGTGACCTTCGAGTCGTTTGGCACCGCCAGCACCCACCGGACCGGCTCCAACCCCTGCTTGGAATAGGCCAGGTCCGACACCTTGACCACGTCGGAGCCGTTTTCCAGGATCCAGTCGTTGCCGGTGATCCCCCCGTCCAGCGCCCCCGCCTCCACGTAGCGGGACATCTCCTGGGCCCTGAGCAGGATCACCTCCAGATCCTCGTCATCGATCGTCGGGAAATAAGAACGGTCCGTCACCGCAAGATGAAAGCCGGCCCGTTTGAACAGGCTCAGTGTGGCCTCCTGAAGTGACCCCTTGGGTAACCCTAATTTCAATCGCATCCTATTTTCCCTCCTCCTGGAGGGTCCTCCTCATCTCCCGTTTCACCTTCGCCCGGCGGTACCCTTTCGCCGAGGGTTTCACCCGCGTGACCGGGTTCATCCTCCACCTCCGGCGGACCCTGACCGGACGCTGCCTCTGTGCCATGAGAAAAATAGAATATACCGAATTCCCCTCGAGAAGTCAACGGGATAATGAATCCAAAATTAACGTGCCGGCTAACGATCGGCCGGGGCCCCATTTGTGGGGAAAGGGCGCCAGGTCTAAGACCTGGCGCCCTTTCCTTCAAAAAAATGGAGCATCCCCATGGTACAATACCCGCCCAACGATGCTTTGGATGCGCAGGTGGACGGTCTGGATCGCCGCAACCGCCATCGGAGGAATGATCTTCTGGCTGATCGTCGATGTCTTCTCCCTCCGGATGGCGGAGGGGGGGGCGGCCGGGACCCTGTTTGGGAAGAAGGTCCCTGTGCAGACCTACCTCCAGGCCCAGCAGGCGGTCCTCCACCAGGCGATCCTCACTCACGGGGATCGGTACCGGGAGCATCTGACCGATGAGGAGCTGGACTCCCAGGCCTGGGACTGGCTGATCTTCCTCACGGAGGCAAAGCGCGAAGGGATCCGGGTCTCGGACGAAGAGGTGGTGAAAGAGCTCCGGCATGCTCCCCTCTTTCAAACCGACGGGCAATTCGACCCGGCCGCCTACCAGCAGATCCTCCGGTACCTGCAGGTCCCCCCCCGAACCTTCGAGGAGGAGTTCCGGCAGAGCATCATGATCAAGAGGGTCATCGAGCAAGTGGCAGAGGGAATCACGGTCAGCGATGAGGATCTGAAGGAGGGCTTTCACCAGAGAGAGGACTCCATCCGGGTCAGCTTCCTCCGGATCCCCAGCGAGGAGTTGGCCCGGGAGATCTTCGAATCGGCCCGCCAGGAACCGGACCGGCTGAAGAAGGCCCCGCTTCGCGGGACTTCCCTGGACAAAAACTTAGAGGAAGCGGCCCAGCAACTGGATCTGAAAATCGTCCGGACCGATTATTTCAAGCGATCCGGCAAGATTCCCGATTCGGATCTGGAGTCCAGCCGTTTCTCCCCCGCCTTCTCCTTGAAACCGAAGGAGGTGACCGGCCCTCTGCCCGCCCCGGACAACACCTGGCTGGTGGTCCAGCTGGAGGACCACCGCCCCGCCGACGAGGAGGATCTGGTTTCGATGCGGGAGACCCTGGAGAAGGAGCTGCTGGCCCAGAAGCGGTTCCTGGCCACCATCGAGTGGTACCAGGATCTGTTCAAGCGGGCCAACCTGAAAAAAGGTCCATCGTCTATCGTCCCTCGTCGATCGACGAAAGACGATTGACGATCGACGACTCACCGTGGCTCACTCGAATCCGCTGCTAATCCTCGCCTCCTCGTCTCCCCGGCGCAGACAGCTTCTTAAGCGGCTGAAGGTCCCCTTCAAAGTGATCCCTAGCCGACTGGCCGAGCCCCCTCCCGGCCTGATGGAGCCGGTTCCCTACGCGCGCAAACTGGCCTTGGCCAAAGCCAGGGTAGTGGCCAGCAAGGTGGGACAAGGCCGGGTGCTCGGGGCCGACACGGTGGTGATCCACCAAGGGAAGATCATCGGGAAACCGGACGATTTCGCCGACGCCTGCCGGATTTTGAGTCAGCTTCAAGGGACCCGCCATCGGGTGATCACCGGAGTGGCCCTGGTGGACGCGGCCACCAGGAAAGAGAAGGTGGTTCATGCCGTCAGTACCGTGACGATGCGGCGGCTTGGGGTTGCCGAGATCGCCCGGTACGCAAAGAAGCATCTGGACAAGGCCGGGGCCTACGCGGTGCAAGAGAAAAAGGATCCGGTGGTCTCGAAGGTCAAGGGCTCTTACACGAACGTGGTGGGGCTGCCGCTGGAGCTGGTGAAGAAACTCCTTAAGACTGCTTTCTGCTGAGCAGCTCTCTGAGTTCCTTCATGAACTGATTGATATCCTTGAACGACCGGTAGACCGAGGCGAACCGGACGTAGGCCACCTCATCCAGATCGTGCAGCCGCTTCATCAGCCGCTCACCGATCTCGACCGAGGGGATCTCCTTCTCGAACTCCTGCCCGATCTCCCGTTCCAGCTCGTCCACCAGAGTCTCGATCCGCTCCATCGGGACGGGCCGTTTCTCGCAGGCCTTCACCACTCCGTTTAAGATCTTCTTCCGGTCAAACGGCTCCCTTCGCCCGTCCCTTTTCACGACGAGAAGCGGCGACTCTTCCAGCCGCTCGTAGGTGGTGTAGCGCCGCTGGCACTTCCCGCACTCCCGGCGCCGGCGGATCGTCGATCCGTCCGGATGCTCCCGGGAGTCGATCACCTTGTCCTCGTTATTCGCCCCGCAGAAAGGACACTTCACCCCGCCCCTCCGGTTTCATGACCCCTCCCCGCCTCATTCAGTAGCCCCATCCCAGAAGGGGCGGGGTCATCGTCTCGTGGGCATTTTACCATGATGGGTCGCCAAGTAATGACGCTACCAGGCAAGCATCACCTCGTTCACCCATCCCTTCTCTGCTCCTTTAGCGCTATCCTGTCCTTCCTGCACCTTCAATTTGAACTCTGGATCTCGAAACAAATCCAGGCTCGTATCCTTGCGGGCACGGCGCCGCTTCGGTTGAGGCGCTCCTCGCCGATGTCTGAGGGTCATCTGGGGAACTTTACGCCGCCTCGTCGAGGCCGGCGGTGGAGCCCGGCTGCGGCTGGATCTTCTCCTCGGGAAACTTCCCCGGCGTATCGAGGTTCAGCAGGATCTCCCGCGTCTGGGGCGCCAAAATCAGGGGCTCCTCCAGGCCGGCGAGGAGCTGCTGCTTTAAGGGAGGATTCTCCTCGAGGTTCACCGAGCGCAGGGCAAGCGCCGGACCAGGTGAACTCATAAGAAAACTGAAGAGCAACGGAAGAGCGATAAAGCAGGGACAGTCCCCTTTGCCCGAATCTCAGAGGGCGCCAGGGCGGGGACAGTCCCTATGTACACGGGGTTGGCCCGCCTAGAACCCACGCCGGAGTTCGGGGTAGAGGGGGAACTGCGTCACGAGGGATTCGACGTCGCGGGAGACCTGCTCGAGCAGACCCTCCTCGTTCAAGCCGGTCAGCACCTTGTCGATGAGGCCGGCGATCGTCTGCATCTGGCTCTCCTTCATCCCCCGGGTGGTCACCGCCGGGGTCCCCAACCGGATCCCCCCTGCCTTGGCCGGAGGGTTGGGGTCGAACGGAATCGCGTTTTTGTTGACGGTGATCCGGGCCTTCTCCAAGGCGAGGGAGCCGTCCTTGCCGGTCAATCCCTTGACGGTCAGGTCGACCAGCATCAGGTGGTTGTCGGTCCCGCCGGAGACGATCCTCCATCCCTTTTCCGCCAGCGAACCGCTCAAGGCCTTGGCGTTGGCCACCACCTGGCGCTGGTATTCTTTGAAGGGGGGCTCCATCGCCTCTTTCAAGGCCACTGCCTTGGCCGCGATCACGTGCATGAGCGGCCCCCCCTGGATCCCGGGGAAGATCTGGGAGTCTATCCTCTTGGCGAAATCTTTCTTGCACAGGATCATCCCCCCCCGGGGACCTCGAAGCGTCTTGTGGGTGGTGGTGGTGACGAACTCGGCATACGGCACCGGCGAAGGATGGATGCCGGCCGCCACGAGCCCCGCGAAATGGGCCATGTCGACCACCAGGATCGCTCCGATGCTGTCGGCGATGGCCCGAAACTTCTTGAAGTCCAATTCCCGGGGATAGGCGGAGTAGCCGGCCAGGACCAGTTTGGGCTTATGCTCCTTGGCCAGGTTCATCAATTCATCGTAATCGATCCGCTCATCCTTCCTGGCCACCCCGTAGGGGATCACCTTGAAGAAGCGCCCCGAAAAATTTTTCGGGTGCCCGTGGGTCAGATGTCCCCCGCAGGCCAGGTCCATCGCCAGGATCGGATCTCCCGGCTCCAACACGCTGAAATAGACCGCCATGTTGGCCTGCGCGCCGGAGTGGGGCTGCACGTTGGCATGCTCCGCCCCGAACAGGGTCTTGGCCCGCTCGATCGCCAGTTGTTCGGCCCGGTCCACATACTCGCATCCCCCGTACCAGCGGGCCGCCGGGTACCCTTCCGCGTACTTGTTGGTCATGACCGAGCCCATCGCCTCCAGGACGGCCAAGGAGGTGAAGTTCTCGCTGGCGATCAGCTCCAGATGGTCCTGCTGGCGCCGGACCTCACCCACAACGGCCCGATAGATCTCGGGATCCACCGCTTTCAGATGATCAAACATGGCGTTTGTACAGTCGCCTCTCCAACGCCGCGATCTGGCGGACCCGGCGGGCGTGGCGGCCTCCGGCGAACGGGGTGGCCAGCCATGCCTCCAGGATCGCCGTCGCCTTCTTCGAGGTGGTGCGGTCAGCCCCCAGGACCAGGACATTGGTGTCGTTGTGCTCCCGGGAATGCTTGGCCAGGGGGACCGTCTGGCAGACGGCGGCCCGGACTCTTGGAAACTTATTCGCCACGATCGCCATCCCGTTACCGCTCTTGCACAAGAGGACCCCTCGATCCGCCCTGGCCTGCGAGACCGCCCTGGCCACCCTGGAGCCGATCAAGGGGTAATCGCACGGTTCCGGGGAGTAGGTGCCCAGATCCAGAACCCGATGGCCGGCCGCCTTCAGACCCCGAATCAGAATCGGCTTCAGCTCGAATCCACCGTGGTCTGTTCCCACTGCGATCTGGAGTTTTCTCCTGTCGATTGACGATCGACGATTGACGATTGACCTCATTTCCTCTCCAGCCACCGGGCCACCCGCTCCACCGCCTCCTTGACCGTCATGAGGCACGACTCGTACACCTCCTTGGGCCGGCCGATCGGATCCGGAATGTTCGGATCCAGCATCGGCTCCTTATGCTCAAAAGGACGCAGCAGATGAACCTTCTTTCTCGCGTCGGGAGAGCGGGCCAGGATCAGCTCCCTCTGGAACTCCTCCATGCAGAAGACGGCCTCCGCGTGCCGGACCAGATCCTGGGTGAGCGGCTGCGAGATATGACCCGAGACATCGACCCCCTCCCGCTGCATCACCTCAATCGTTTCCTCGGTCGCCCCCAGCCCTCCGAGGGTGCTGACCCCGGCCGACAGGATCTGAACGTCATTGCGGCCCTTCTCCTTCAACATCTTGCGCAGGAGCCCCTGGGCCATCACGGAGCGGCAGCTGTTGCCTGTGCACACAAAAAGGATTTTTTTCATCGGCCTTCACCGTTTCTCCGAGTCACCGTTTCTCCGATTCGATCCCGGAGAACGCTCTCGATCTCCTCCACCATCGCTCCCCTTCGGAGGATTAGAGGGGCTGGACCGGATAGGTCCAGCACCGTCGATTCGAGACCCAGCGGGGTGGGACCTGCGTCCAGGATCAGGTCGATCTCATCGCCTAAGTCCCGGAGGATCGGCTCCGCGGACCGGGGAGGCGGCTCACCCGACCGATTGGCCGATGGGGCCACCACCGGAACTTGGGCTTGAGCGATCAAGGTCAGAGCTACCGGGTGTCCAGGCATCCGGAAGCCGACGGAAGAACCGTCCGGCCGGCCCAGGATCAATGTGAGCGGACCCGGCCAGAACCGGCCGATCAGCCGCCGGGCCAAGTCGGTCACCTGGACACCAGTCGATTCCACGGCACTCCTCTGGGCAATGTGAAGCGTCACCTTCTTCTCGAAGGGGCGCTGCTTGACCCGATAAAGCTCCTGGATCGCCTGCGGGTCGTCCAGATTGGCCCCCAGCCCATACACCGTCTCCGTCGGGAAGGCCACCAGTCCCCCCCGGCGTAAGATCCCGGCCGCTTCCCGAATCACCTGCGGATCCGGACGATCAGGATCCACCTTCAAGAGACGCGCCCTCATCTTCCCTTTGCCTCTTGAAGTTGCCGGTCCTTCTCCAACACACCCTTGCGCAGGTTCCCTTTCCACTGCTGAAGAAATTTCACCAGACGTTTGTCGCCGGTGGCCAGGATCTGCAGGGCCAGGATCCCGGCGTTGCGCGCTCCCCACTTGCCGATCGACATGGTGGCCACCGGAACCCCGGGCGGCATCTGGAGGGTGCTCAAATAAGAATCGACCCCTTTAAACAGGGTGGCATCCAGCGGCACCCCGATCACGGGCAAGGCGCTGTGGGCCGCCAGCAGACCGGCCAGATGGGCCGCCCCCCCGGCCCCTCCAATCAAGACCTTGACACCCCGCCCCGCCGCTCTTCTCGCGTAATCGGCCGTCTCCTCCGGCGCCCGATGGGCGGAGAGAACTCTCACCTCATGCGGGACCCCGGCCTCCTTCAGGATCTTCACCGCCTCCTCCATCGACGGAAGGTCTGAATCGGACCCCATCACAATACCGACGAGTGGCTTGCTTGCCCCCTGCTTCATGGCCCCTCCTTCAAAGAAGTATCTGAGTATCTGAGTTTGTGAGTGTGTCTTAAGGCGCGCGCGCCGATATCTCGACGGAGCTGCTTGCCCTCAAACTGGATCAGATCCGCCGCCCGGTAGGCCTTCTCCAACGCCGCCTCCAGGGTCTCCCCTAGGCCGACGACGTTCAACACCCTCCCCCCCCAGGTGACCCAGCGTTCTCCCTCTTTCCGGGTCCCGGCATGAAACAGGAGCGTGTCGGGCAAGTCGGCCGCCTGTTTCAAGCCGGTGATCTCCTTGCCCACCGAGTACTTGGCCGGATATCCTCCCGAGCATAACACGACACAGGCGCAAGCCCTCGAATCCCACTCCATGACCCCCTTCTTGAGCCGCCCCTCCATCCCCGCCTGGAACAGATCGACCAGATCAGTTTTCATCCGCGGAAGGATCGCCTGCGCCTCCGGATCGCCGAACCGGACGTTGAACTCCAGAACCTTCGGACCTTCCGCGGTGAGCATCAGCCCCGCGTACAGGATCCCTCGAAACGGGGATTTCTCCCGGACCATCCCCCGGAGGACCGGTTCGAAGATCCTCTTCCGGATCTGTTCGATCTGCTCGGGCCCTACCCCCGGAACCGACGAGACGGCTCCCATCCCGCCGGTGTTGGGGCCTTGGTCGTTATCGAGGGCCCGCTTGTGATCCTGCGAGGGATCCAACAGGGAGAAATCGGCGCCGTCGACCACCGCCAGGATGGAAACCTCCTCTCCCTCCAGGCAATCTTCGATCACCACCGATTGCCCCCCCGCCTCGCCGAAGATTCGCTCCCCGAGGATGCTGTTCACCGCCTTGACCGCCTCCTCCCGGCTCTGGGCCACGATCGCCCCCTTGCCGCCGGCCAGACCGTCCGCCTTGACAACGATCGGGACCGCCGCCTTCTCCAGGAATTTCAGCGCCTGCGTCAGCTCTTCAAATACCTGGAACCGGGCGGTCGGGACCCCCATCTTCTCCATGAGCCGCTTGGCGAACGACTTGGACCCTTCCAACCGGGCCGCGGCCCGAGTGGGCCCGAAGATCGGGATCTTCCGATCCTGAAAGTAATCCACCATTCCGGCGACGAGGGGGCTCTCCGGCCCCACCACCGTCAGGTCGATCTTCGCCGATATCGCGAAACTGGCCAGCTCCAGCGTCTGGGTGGTCTCGACCGGGATGCACTCCGCCAGCCCTGCTATCCCCGGATTTCCGGGAGCGACGAAGATCTTCTGGACCTTCGGGCTCTGGGCCAGCTTCCAGACCAGGGCATGCTCCCGCCCGCCGGACCCGACGACGAGGATTCTTAAGCCCTCAGACAAAAAGAACCTCCTTCCGGCCCCGGGTCACTTCGCCGATCACCCAGCTGGGGATCCGGTGGCGCCGGAGCGCCTGCTGCGCCTTCGGCACAGCCGCCGGCGGCAAGACCAGCGCCATCCCCACCCCCATATTGAAGGTCCGGACCATCTCCCGCTCCGACACGCCGGCCGCCTGAACCTGGCGAAAGATCGCCGGGACCGTCCAGGCCGCCCGGGTCAGCCGGACCGCCAGACCGGAAGGAAGGATCCGGGGGATCTTCTCCGGGAAAGAGCCGCCGGTGATGTGGGCGATCCCGCGCACCGGGACCCGACGCCGCAGCAGCTCCAGCACCGGCCGGACGTAGATGCGGGTCGGCTTCAAAAGCTGTGGGCCCAACCGCCTGCGCTGCGCCGGGGAAAGAACCTTCTGAACCAAGGTGAAGCCGTTGGCGTGAAGCCCGTTGGAGCCCAGGCCCAGGACCCGGTCTCCTCGACGGATCTTCTCTCCGGTGATCAGCCGCTCACGCTCCACCACCCCGACGGCGAACCCGGCCAGATCAAAATCGTGTGAGCCGTAGAGGAGCGGCATCTGGGCCGTCTCTCCTCCCAACAGAACGCATCCGGCCTCCCGACAGCCCCGCGCCACGCCCCGCATGACCCTTAGCAGGACCTTCGGATCCAGCTTTCCGGCGGCGATGTAATCGAGGAAGAAGAGGGGCTTAGCCCCGGTGCATAGGATGTCGTTGACGTTCATCGCCACCAGGTCGATCCCCAACGATTCGTATCGGCCCACCTCCCGGGCCAGCCGCAGCTTGGTCCCCACCCCGTCGGCCGAGGCGACCAGGATCGGGTGAGCCCCCCGGTGGGAGTTGAGCTCAAACAGCCCGCCGAAAGATCCGATCCCCCGCAGAACCCCGGGCCGGCGGGTAAGTTCGGCCAGCGGCTTGACACGCTGGATGAACCGCCGGGCCAAGCCGATATCGACCCCCGCTTCCTTGTACGTGATCCTCACCCGCATCGATTTTCGCAACGCGTCACGTTGAAGGGGTCACCGGCCTGGCCTCGCCGGCGAACTTCCGTTCCAGGATATACTTGTCGGCCTCGGGCCCGAAGGGAAGCGGGTATTCCCCGGAATAGCAGGCGGTGCAGTAGTGGGCCTTGTTCCCCGTGATCGCGCTCAACAACCCTTCCAGGGAGATGTAACCCAGGGAATCCACCTCCAGGAATTTCCGGATCTCTTCCAGCGAATGGGTGCAGGCGATCAGCTCCTTCCGAGTCGGAAAATCGATCCCGTAGAAGCAGGGGTGGGTGATCGGCGGGCAGGAGACCCGCATGTGGATCTCCTTGGCCCCGGCCGCCCGGATGCTCTTCAAGCGGGCCTTGCAGGTGGTGCCCCGGACAATCGAATCGTCCACCACCACCACCCGCTTTCCGCTCAGGGCGGCCTTGACCGGGTTGAACTTCACCCGGACCTGGAAATCGCGCGTCTGCTGGTTCGGCTGGATGAAGGTCCGGCCCACGTAATGGTTGCGGGTCATACCGACCTCCAGCGGGATTCCCGATTCCAGCGAATAGCCCAGCGCCGCCGAGTTCCCGGAGTCGGGGATGGCGATGACGCAATCGGCGTCGGCCGGGTGCTCCCGGGCGAGCTGCCTGCCCAACCGCTGGCGCACTTGGTGGACCGACTCCCCGAAAATAGTCGAATCGGGTCGGGCGAAATAGACATGCTCGAAGATGCAGTGGGAGGGGACCTGCGCCGGGAACGGCTTCAAGCTTCGGATCCCCTGAGAGTTGACAATCACCACTTCCCCCGGCTCCACCTCCCGGAGGAACTTGGCCCCCAGCAGATCCAGGGCGCAGCTCTCCGAGGCGAACAGAACAGCATCTCCCAGCGTGCCCAGCACCAAGGGGCGAAAGCCGTTCGGATCCCGGATTCCGATCAGCTCCTTCTCCCGAAGGATCAACAGGGAGAAGGCCCCTTTGATCTTGAGCAAGGTGTCGACCAGCGCCTCGTCAAAATGGGCGAATCTCGGATCGGCCAGCAGGTGCAGGATCACCTCCGAATCGATCGTCGTCTGGAAGATCGACCCGTGCGCCTCCAGCTCATCCCTCAAGACCAGGGCGTTGATCAGATTCCCGTTGTGGGCGATGGCGATCGACCCGCGGGAGTAATCGACCTGAAGCGGCTGGGCGTTTTTCAAGAGGGAGGAGCCGGTGGTGGAGTAGCGGGTGTGGCCGATCGCGTGCTGACCCTTGAGATGGCCCA
This sequence comes from uncultured Planctomycetia bacterium, assembly GCA_964603095.1. Lineage (GTDB taxonomy): Bacteria > Omnitrophota > Gorgyraeia > 1-14-0-20-64-10 > 1-14-0-20-64-10 > CAZRTR01. The sequence goes on along the minus strand of CAZRTR010000018.1, from coordinate 10,981 downwards.
AGATCTCCTCGGTGAAGACGTCCGCCACCAGGCCCATCCCGATATGCTTGGTCAAGTCGCGGCCATCGGAGCAGACGATCCCGGCCGATTCTTCTCCTCGATGCTGCAGGGAGAAGAGCCCTAGATAGGCCATCCGGGCCGCCTCCGAATGGTTGAAGACGCCGAACAGCCCGCAGTGCTCCTTCAGTTCGCTACTCAATCTGCTTTCATAGGTGTTTCTCTGCCCAGTTCACGCCGTTGCGGAAGATCCGCAGGCCGCTTCCTTCCCCGGTCCGTCCCTCCCGGGTCCAGCGGGGATGTTGGACCGCCGCCATGTGCCGCTCCGGGTGGGGCATGAGTCCCAAGATCCGTCCGGTCGGGTCGCAGATGCCGGCGATCGCGCCGACCGATCCGTTCGGGTTCCAGGGATATGCTCCCTCGGTCCCGTCCGGCGCGCAGTAATGGAAAACGATCTGCCCGAATCCAAGGAGCTGCTCCAGGACCGTCGGATCCTTCGGGAGAAACTTACCCTCCCCGTGGGCCACCGGAAGCTCGACCAGATCCTCCATCCCGTGGGTCCAGATGCAGACGTTGAACTCCGGCTTCAAAGTGACCCACCGGTCCTCGAATTTCCCGGAGTCGTTGAAGGTCAGGGTGACCGACGGCTCGGCCCCCAACGTCCCCGCGGGAAGGATCCCGGCCTTCACCAGGATCTGGAACCCATTGCAGATCCCGATCACCAATTTCTCCGCCAGGAAGGCCTGCAGCGCGTCGGAGAGCCGGTGTTTCAGCTCATTGGCCAATATCCTCCCCGCCCCAAGATCGTCCCCATAGGTGAACCCTCCCGGAATCGCCAGGATCTGGAAGCCGTCCAGCCGTTGGGTCTTTTCCTGGAGCTCCTCCACCCAGACGAACTCGGGGTGGGCCCCGGCCAGCTCAAAGGCGCGGAACGTCTCCCCATCGCAGTTGGTCCCCGGCCCTTTGAGAACCGCAATCTTCACCATCCCTTGAATGGACTCTCCCACGCTTCCCGTAGCGCGTCGATCGTTGTGTCGATGGCCGGCTTGGCCTTCAACCCGATCGCGCGGAACTCCGGCCCGGGGGTGAATCGCCCGATCCGTCCCACCGGAAAGGGAGCCCCGCTTCGCGGGACTTCCCTAGACAGAAACTTCAAGGAAGCCAACCTCTGCCGGAACTCCTCCTCCTTCTCCCCAGGAACCTCCAACAGAAACCGGGTGGCCGACTCGGAGAAGAGGACCGTGTCGTCCCGATCCAACCGGTCGGCGCCAGGAACTCCCTTGAGATCCAGCTCCAACCCCAACCCTCCGGCGAAGGCCATCTCCGCCGCCGCCACCCCCAGCCCTCCTTCGGAGCAGTCGTGGGCCGCCGCCACACACCCAGCGGCGATCGCCTCCGACACCGCCTGGAGGAGGGCCGGGCTCGTCTTGAAATCAACCCGGGGGACCGAACCGCCCGTCACCCCTTGAAGGTCGTGGTAAGCCGATCCGCCCAGCTCCGGTTGGGTCGATCCGACCAGATAAAGGAAGTCGCCGGCCCGCTTGGCATCCATCGAGAGAGCCCGCGCGACATCCTCCATCACCCCGATCGCCGAGATGAGCAGCGTTCCCGGAATCTGGATCGCCTTGTCTCCCACCTTATACTCGTTGTGGAGCGAATCTTTTCCGGAGATGAATGGGATGCCGAACGCTTTGGCTGCATCGGTGCAGCCCAACGCGGCCCGGACCAGGGAGCCAAGCACCTCCGGCCGGGTCGGGTTGCCCCAGCAGAAGTTGTCCAGGATCGCCACCCGCTCCAGCGAGCCGCCGACCGCGACCACCTGGCGCAGCGCCTCCTCGATGCAGAGGGCCGCCATCCAGTAGGGGTCCAGATCCCCGTACCGGAAGTTGATCCCATTGGCCAGGATCAGCCCCCGGTTCGAATCGAGCCGGGGCCGGATCACCGCCGCGTCGGAGGGCCCCCGCTGGCCCACCCCCACCAACGGCTTGATCACCGAGCCCCCCTGCACCTCATGATCGTATTGCCGTATGATCCACTCCTTGCTGCAGGTGTCCCACCGACCGAGCAGTTTCAACAGAATCGACGTCAGATCGGATGAGGGGCGAGGGGCAGGGGGCGAGGGACGAGGGGACGGACTGACCCATCGAGCGGGCCGAGTGATCTGCGGGACCCCCTCATGGAGGAAAGCCATCTCCAGCGTCCCGACCGAGGATGCCCCGTAGAAAAGCTCCAAGCGACCGGTGTCGGTGAACTCCCCGATCGCCGTCGCCTCCACCCCGTGCCGGCGAAACAGCTCGACCAGCCGCTCCAGTTTTTCTGGAGGAACGGCCAGGACCATCCGCTCCTGTGCCTCCGAGATCCAGATCTCCGCGGGAGTCAGCCCCAGATATTTCAACGGAACCCGCTCAAGCTGGACACTGGCCCCGCAGGAGGAGCCCATCTCCCCCACCGCGCTGGAGAGTCCCCCAGCCCCGCAGTCAGTCACGTTGGCGAAAAGATCCTGATCCCTCGCCTCCAAAAGGGCGTCGGCTGTTCTCTTCTCCGTGATCGGATCCCCGATCTGGACCGCGGTGGAGGAGATTCCCTCCGACTCGGGGTGAAGCCCCAGCGAGGAGAAGGTGGCCCCGTGGATCCCATCCCGCCCGGTCCGCCCTCCCACCAGAACGATCTTCATCCCGGGCCGGGCCTGCTTGGCCACCTTGCCCACCGGCAGGAGTCCCACATTTCCGCAGTAAACCAGGGGATTCCCCATGAACCGCTCATCGAACAGGACCGCCCCGTTGACGGTGGGGATTCCCATCTTGTTCCCGTAATCCTTGACCCCGGCCACCACCCCTTGGATGATCCGGCGGGGAGCCAGCGCCCCGGGAGGAACCTTGGAATCGGGAAGGTCCGGCGGGGCGAAGCAGAAGATATCGGTCGAAGCGACCGGCTTGGCCCCCAGGCCGGTCCCCAGGATATCCCGGATCACCCCTCCAATCCCGGTCGACGCTCCACCGAACGGCTCCAGCGCGGAAGGGTGATTGTGCGTCTCCACCTTGAAACAGGCGTGGTACTGATCATCGAAGGCGATCACCCCGGAGTTGTCCTGAAAAACCGAGATGCACCAGGGCTCTTTCAGCTCCTCGGTCACCCGCATGATCGTCTCCTTCAGGAGATTCCCGATCATCCGCTTCTGGACCTTTCCGTCCACCTCCTCGGTGTAAAGGATCGGTCCCCGCAACGTCTTGTGCTTGCAGTGCTCCGACCAGGTCTGGGCGATCGTCTCCAGCTCGATCAGGGTCGGCTCCCGCTTTTGATTCCGGAAATAGGCCTGGATCGACCTCATCTCCTCCAGGTTGAGCGACAACTGGTGGTCGATACTGACCCGCTGCAACACCGTGTCGCTGGATTCAAGCAGATGGACCGTCTCCACGGTGAGCGGGGTTCCCGCGGAGGGCCGGAGGATCGCCCCCAGATTCTCCGGGGTCACCACCCGTTGGATCGTGGCGTTGACCAGCAGTTTCTCGCTGATCCGATCGACCGTTTCCTGCTGGAGGGAGCCGGTGAAGGTGTAGACCTTCGCCGTATGGACCGACCGGATGCCGGTAATCCCCAAATCGACCGCCCCTTTTTTCAGGGAATCCTCCACCGGGTCCCGCACCCCCGGATGATAGGCCACCTCGACGGTGTAAGTTCCGTCATTGCGAGCCCCGCTTTCAGCGGGGCGAAGCAATCCCGCAGCCGTCACCTCAACCTCCTGCGTGATCGGGTCGATCAGCAGATTCTCCCCGATCCGCTTGCGATCCTCCTCGGGAAGGTCCCCCTCCAGGTAGTAGACTTGGGCGATCTCCACCCGCTCCACTCCCTTCAATCCCAGATCGGCGATGTCCGACTTCAGCCGCCGGGCTTCCGGATCCGGGACCTCCTCCCGAAAGCGGACGGAGAACCGCCAGAAGCTCCCCACCCGGGACTGCGTCTCCGGTTTCGGCATCAGCTCCTCAACACCCGCTGCAGCAGATCCTGGTCGGCCACCCCTCCATCCCACAGGTCCGACTGGAGCCGCGCCTGTTCCAGTTTCTTTCCGGTCTGGTTCTCCCACAGCCGGCAGCTCTGCGGAGAAACCTCATCCCCCAGCAGGATCTTTCCCTTCGATCGGCCGAACTCCAACCGGAAGTCGACCAGCTCCAGATCCCGTTCCTCGAAGAAATGGCGCAGGATATGGTTCACCTGAAGCGACCGCTCCCGCATCACCTTGAGCTCCTCCTCCGTCGCCATCTTCAAAGCCAGCAGCTGATATTCGTTGACCAGCGGGTCCTTGAGCGAATCCGATTTGAAGTGAAGCTCATAGACAGGGGTCGCCAGCTCGGTCCCCTCCTCCACCCCGAACAACCGGCAGAACTCCCCGGCCGCCCGGTTCCGGACCGTGACGGTAAAGGGAAGCATGCCTAAGCGGGCGACCAGCATCTCGGTTTCCGACAGGATCTTGTCAAAGTGGGTGGCGACCCCCTTCGACTCCAGCACCTGGAACAGCTTGGCCGAGATCTGCAAACCGGCGGTGGGACGGATAAACTCCAGAATCGCCCGATCCGGATCGTCCGTCTCGTAGATCCGCTTGGTCTTTCCCTCTGTGATCAGCTTGCCTCTGGTCACAATCCCACCCTCTTAAAAATCGCCTTCACGTTCCTCAGGTGCCGCTTCGGATCGAAGCAGGCATCCAGCTCCACCGGCTTCAGATATTTCCGAACCTCTCGATCGCTGTTCAGGCGGGTGAAGAAGTCCGGCCCTCCCTGCCAGGCGGCCAGGGCGTTGCGCTGAACGATTCGGTACGCCTCTTTCCTCACCAACCCCTTTCCCATCAGGGCCAGAAGAACCGACTCAGAGAAGATCAGCCCCTTCGTGATCTCCAGATTCCGTCTCATCCGCTCTGGGTAAACCTTCAATCCCCGGATGATCCGGGTCATCTCCCGGATCATGAAGTCCAGAGCGCAGGTGGAATCGGGCAGGACCACCCGCTCCGCCGAGGAGTGGGAGATATCCCTCTCATGCCAGAGGGGGATATTCTCCAGGGAAACCAGGGCGTTTCCCCGAAGGATCCGGGCTAAGCCGGTGATCCGCTCGCAGGAGACCGGGTTGCGCTTGTGCGGCATCGCCGAGGAGCCGGTCTGCCCCTCCTCGAACGGCTCCTCCGCCTCCAGCACCTCAGTCCGCTGCAGGTGCCGGATCTCGGTCCCCATCCTGTCCAGCATTCCCCCCACGATCGCCAGCCGGCACAAGAAAACGGCGTAGCCGTCCCGGGGCACGATCTGGGTGGAGATCGGGGCCGGGGTCAATCCAAGTTTCCGGCAGAGGGTCTTTTCGACGGACGGGGAAAGGTGAGCGTAGGTTCCCACCGCCCCGGAGATCTTCCCCACGGCGACCCATTTCCGGGCGTCCTCCAGGAAGATCCTGGCCCTGCCCAGTTCCGCGTAGAAGATGGCCAGCTTCAGCCCGAAGGTGGTCGGCTCCGCGTGAACCCCGTGGGTCCGGCCGATGCAGAGGGTATCCCGGTATCTCCGGGCCTGGCGCCCCACCACCTGCCGCATCCTCTCCAGATCACTGAGCAGCAAGTCGGTCGCCTCTTTCAGCTGCACGGCGGTGGCGGTATCCAGCGCGTCGCTGGAGGTCAGCCCCAGATGGAGGTACTGGGCGTCCTTGCCGATATGGGAGCCCAGCTCTTCGAGAAAGGCAACCACGTCATGCCTCGTCCGTCCTTCCCGCCGACCGATCGAGGCCACATCTATGCTGGCCCTGCGCCGGATCCGCCGAGCCGCCTCTTTTGGAATCCGACCCAGTTTGGCTAGAGCTTCGCAGGCGAGGAGCTCCACCTCGAGCATCCTCTCAAAACGGGCCTGATCCGTCCAGATCCGGCCCATCTCCGGGGGAGTGTACCGGGGAATCATCGAGAAATCGCTATTATACCAGAAAGAGCCCTTCGCCCCTTACCTGGCGTGCGCGAGTCGGTGCAGAAGCTCCGAGATGAAGGCCTGGTACCTCACCCCCAATCGCCTGGCCTTCAGCTTGATCTCGGCCAGGTCCTGGCTGTTTACCCGAATATTCAAGACAGCATCCTTGCGCCGATGGGCCACCGCCCGGGCGATCTCTTCAAACTCCGATCGGGGAACATCCCGATACTCTCCCTTGACCAGCGCCTCTTCGATCGCCCTTTCTCGCCTCGTCAATCGGATTCGCCTCATCCCACCTCACCTCTCTTGACCATCTTTGTGTACTTCCTGCCCGGATACAACGTCTTCAAGAAAATCTCCCCTTCACTTTCCACGTAGGGGACAACCCAGATGTATCCCCGATACTCAAATAGCATGATCCTCTGATGCTCCTTCTTCGGATGCCTCTTGACCGCGACCAGCTTGGCGCGAAGGATCTCCTCAAAGGAAACGCCCCGCGCCCTCTTCAAACGCTCACTCTTCAGAAGGTTCCAACGGATCTCCTTCATCTGGGGTCATAATATCATATTACGTTTGTATATACAATCATAAAACAAAAACAGATTCAACGTGACCGCCCGAGGAGTTGCAAAAGAATATTACAGGTAGAGGGAGAGGCGGGTCTGGCCGAGCTCGTCCTTCTTGAGCCGAAGGAGAAACGGGCCATCGGCAGGGATCCTTCCCTGCTCTTGCAGCTCGAGGATCTTCGTGGCAACGGAAGCGGTAAAGAGGGTAGCGGTCTGCCCATCCTTAAAACCGTCCACCAAGAAGACAGGCGCGTGGCCGTCCGGCAGGATCGTGCGGGCTTGATACTCGGAGAGATAAAAGCTGTCCAGGATTCCAATCCGACGGATTCCCGATTCGGCGGTGAAGTCGGCCAACTCCTTCGTGGCCTTCTCCAAATTGGTGGAAACTTCGCGCCAAGTGAGCCCATCGACGTTCCGGAAGCGGTCTTGTAGCGGCACGAGCAGGTACCCATGCGCTGCGATTTCCAGCACCATCGACTCCGGCGCTACATCCTCCACAACAACACCCCCGACCAAGGTGTCCACCGCCGCCTCGGCCGCCCCCTCCTCCAGGCCAGCGGTCCCCGCGGCGAAATCGTGAGCTCCTCCGAGGTCTGCCAGAAGACGCCCGAGAATAGATGATCCTTCCGGCTGTTGTTCCGGAAATTTCACACCCTCCATGTCCCTTAAGCTCTGCCGAAGCGCAGAGGCAACGGCTAATGGCCTTATTCCACTCAACAGAGTTTTCTTGACAGGATCCAGAGAAGGCAACAGATCGTCGATCTCTCGGGCCTTCGCAAAATCCTCGAAATCTCCAATTTCAAGCCATACCCACGGCATCCAGTCCGGGATTTGCGTTGAGACCCTCCATGAGATTGATCGCGCGGCTCAGAGGTTCTTCCATCTCGCTTCTGACCTCCCTCGACATTTCTCCCGTCAGTTTCGAAGAGGTGAGTCTGCCTCGGACAGCTTGAAGGCCAGCGGTTATCGCGATGGGATCTCTTGTTTTCTGAAGGATCCAGTCCACCGTATCAAGGGAAGGGATGAATACAGAGGAACCTACCTGATTTTTTACCTCGAGTGCCGTCCTTCCTAAGGTACAGGTATAAATGTTGCCTCAATTCCTCCTCCCACATCACCTCCTCCAGCCCGGACTGGGGCGGGCCGGGCACAGCGGGGAGAACGGAACTCTTCAGACGGGCGATCAGGGCTTCCTTGATTTCGGGGTTCGCTTCTTCGAGGCCTGCCTGGCGCAGCGCAGAGGCGCGTGGTGAAGCTTGTCCTGAGCGAAGCGAAGGAGTTTCCTCTACCGAAGCCACAGGGCGAAGGCAGGGGTGGCGGAGAACGCGAGGCCGTAAATCAGCAAGATGGAAATTTGTCTCATCATCGGGGAACAGCCGATTTGGAATCGGCTAAGCTGACCGTAGCGAACTTTATCCTGCCAGTCAAGCAGATTTCTCAGCAAGCCGGATTTGTCGCGGCTCGTGCCGGGGACCCGTCCTGTGCCTGCATCCCATGAAATGGCCCGTGGCGTTTCCTCTGGGGGAGGGGGGCATGTTGTGGCGTGCTGCACGTTGGTCAGCAACTCCCCCCACGTTACGGTTCCCCCCAACGAGACCACCCGTTCGCCCTGAAGATGGCGTTCGTCCTTCGCCGGTGTTCAGGACGAACGGGTAAGCCGAAGGGCGAACGGCCTGAGGAAGGGGGAATCGTAGGGGGGAAACGTGTTGAGTTTCCCCCCTACAACGAGCCACGACCGATGAACGTACAGCAAAGGCCTGGAGGTTAGAAGATTTACGGAGCAGTGGAGACCTCCGACGAATGGACACCCTCAGTGGCTCGTTCGAGGCCGAAGAAGATCCGGGTGGGAACGGCCAGGCCCCGGGCGGCGCAGCGCTCTTTGACCGCCCAGTCCAACTCGCTCAGGATTCGATTGTGGAGATCAAAGTGGGGATCGTCCAGACGGCCCCGGGCCTCGACCGCCACGTCGATCTTGCCCTGGGCATCTTCCAGCGCCTCGAGGATCGAGTTCCAGGGAACCTGCCCCACCATTCCCTCGACCTTTAAACCCTCGGCCAGACAGCGGATCGAGGCCCAGCATTCGTTGCCGCTCACCTTCCACTCGACGATCGGGCCCCCTTTTCCGGCTTCGAAGAAGAAGGGCTGGGGTGCGTAGTAATAGAGCCGGCGCAGCTCGCTCAAATCGTCGTGCCAGAACTGGAGGCGCCCCTCAAACCGATTGAATGCCGGCTCCACTCGGGACTCGATCGTGACGAACCCGACCGGCTCCCCGGCGGGCTTCACCAACCGGCTGTCGACCTGAACCTGGATGATCGGGGAACCGAGCAGCTGAAGGAGTCCTCCCTTGAGCGTCAGGTGAGCGGCGGTGATGACCGGCTGGTCCGGGCGGACCTTCCGGTCGATCACCTCCACCTGCCCTTCCCGGATCGTCAGATCGACGAGAGCCACCGGAGGCCGGGACCTCTGCGCCGTTTCTTCCTTTAAGTTTCTGGCTGCGCCAGCGGCCAGTCCAGGAGAGTCCCGCGTCAGCGGGGCCTCCTTCTTGCCCAGCGGCGAAAGGCCCAGCCGCTTCAAGATCAGATCCCCCACCGGATCGATGTTGCCGGTGTCCAGATGAAGGGAGGGACCTTGAAACGTAGCGACGACCGGAATGGGCCTGAAGAAGATCCCCCAAAGGGGCACCTGGAGGATCACCCGCTCCACCTCGAGCAAGGGGGAACCGTCGGAACCGCTCCCGGAGGGCGGGGCGCCTCCGAGCAAGGAGGAACCGCCCGACCCGACGCCGGGAGGATTGGGGATCCTGGCTCCCTCGATTAGAATCCCGAGAGGCCAGCTCCAGCGGACCGGGCCCAGCAAGGCCGGAACCGGAGCACGCTCCTGAATCTGTCGGACAGTCCAGGAGAGGAGCAGCCGCTGAATTCCGAAGAGGGCAGCGGATCCGATTCCGAGAACCAGGACAAGAATCAGGAGTCGGTTACGCATTCTTTCGAAGGGGTTTGATCAGGTACCCGGAAACCGTGACGTAGACACCCCACTGGGTTCCCGGCTGCGCCATCGTGTAGGCGGCGTTTCCGTAGACCGCCTCGACGAAAGGAATCCATTGGCCGTGGCGGTATAGCCAACGCCAGAAAGGATCGGTCCCTCCGTTTAGGTCGTACGCCGACCGGGGCTTGTTCACCTCATCCTCTGCCTTCAGGTACCGGCCGGAGACCCGCGTCAGCCGGTGGCAGCTTCGAATCCCCACCAGGTTGAGCCAGGGGTGCCACTTGAGGATATCGCCCCCGATCGACCATTGATCCCCCTGCAGCGGGAAGGACCGCATCGAACTGGGAGCTCCCCGCTGAACCGGCGCCACCCCAATCAGGAATCGGTACTGCGCTCCTTTCGGGGCCGCCTCGCACCGGACGATCGCCACCTGCTCCTCGTGGGTGAAGACCTGATAGGAACGCAGGCCCCAGAGGACCCCGAAACCCGCCAGGATCGTCAGGCAGGCGAGCCACCAGAAAAGCGACCTCAGCCGCATTAGAAGACGAGCTGCGTGACCTGGGCGACGGCCCAGGCCAGGAACCCGCAGACCGGAAACGTCAAGATCCAGGCGGCCACGATGTTGCGGGTGACTCCCCAGCGGATGGCGGAAAACCGTCGCGTGGCCCCTACTCCCACGATGGCGGTGTTGATCGTGTGCGTGGTGCTTAAAGGGATACCCAGCCGGGAGGCCAGCTCAATCGTCATCGCCGCCGCGGTCTCCGCCGCGAAGCCGTGAACCGGCTCCAGCTTCGTCAGCTTTAATCCCATCGTCTTGATGATCCTCCAGCCGCCGATGGAGGTGCCGATCCCCATCATCACCGCGCACAAGAGGATCACCCACAGTGGAATGTGGAAGCTGGAATGGACCCCGCCGAGAAAGAGAACCAGGCAGAAGGCCCCGATGAACTTCTGACCGTCGTTGGAGCCGTGGCTGAAGGCCATGAAGACGGCGGAGAGGATCTGGAGTTTCCCGAAGATCCGGCGCACTGTCTCCGGCCGGGCCTTGGCAAAGAGGCGGTAGATCATCCCCATCAGGAAGAGGCCGCCCAGGAACCCCAGGAAGGTGGAGAAGCAAAGGCCGATCAGCACCTTCTTCCATCCGCTCCAGAGCAGGGCCGACGGCCCGGCGGTGGCCAGCGCCGCCCCGGTCAGGCCGGCCACCAGGGCGTGGGTCTCACTGGTGGGCAACCCGTAGTACCAGGCGATCGTGCTCCAGCAGACGATTCCGACCATGGCGGCCCCCACGGTGGTGATGTTGATCGCCTGGGGGCTGACGATCCCTTTGCCGATCGTGGCCGCCACCGCCGTTCCGGACATCGTCCCCAGGATGTTGAAGAAGGCGGCCATCACCAGGGCTTGGGCCGGAGAGAGGACCCGGGTGGAGACCACCGTGGCAATGGAGTTGGGGGCGTCGGTCCAGCCGTTGACGAATTCGGCCGCCAGGACCAACCCCAGAACCAGCAGCAG
>CAZRTR010000017.1:0-27789 GCA_964603095.1 uncultured Planctomycetia bacterium | reverse complement strand
CCCGTTCCAGCCGCTCCTGGATGATCTCCATGTGCAGCAGCCCCAGGAACCCGCAGCGGTAGCCCATCCCGAAGGAGCTGGAGTTCTCCACGCTGTACTCAAAGGAGGAATCGGAGAGGGCCAGCTTGGCCATGGCGTCGCGCAGATGATCGTAATCCCCCGCGTTGATCGGATAGATCCCGCAGAAGACCAGGGGGCGGACCTTCCGATAATCGGCCAGCGGTTCCTTCGCTGGATTCTTGACCTGGGTGACCGTTTCCCCGGCATGGATCTCCTTCGGATCTTTGATGTTGCAGGTCAGGTACCCCACCTCCCCGCAGGAGAGGGAGGCAACCGGCGTGGCCCGAGGGGCGAAGGTTCCCACCTCCTGAACCTCGTGGGTCGTCCCCCACCCCATCAGCAGGATCTCCTCCCGCGCAGCCACGCGCCCGTTCATCAACCGGACGTAGACCACCACTCCTTTGTACGGATCGAAGCATGAGTCGAAGACGAGCGCCTGAAGCGGTTCTTCTTTTGAACCCGAGGGTGGCGGGATCTCTTTCACGATCCACTCCAGAAGCTCCTCGACGTGAGTCCCCTCCTTGGCGCTGACGAGAAGCGGCTCATCCGTGATCCCCAGGGTATCCCGAAGCTCTTCCCGAACCTGCTCGGTCCGGGCGGTCGACAGGTCGATCTTGTTGATCACCGGAATGATCTTGAGCCCCAGGTCCCTCGCCTGGTAGAAGTTGGCCACCGTCTGGGCCTCCACCCCCTGGGAGGCGTCCACCACGAGCAGGGCCCCCTCGCAGGCCCGGAGGGATTTCGCCACCTCGTAGGAGAAATCGACGTGGCCCGGGGTGTCGATCAGGTTCAAGAGGAACTCTTTCCCATCGGCCGCCCGGTAGGTCATCCGGACGGCGGAGCATTTGATCGTGATCCCCCGCTCCCGCTCCAGATCCATGTCGTCCAGAAGCTGTTCCCTGAACTCTCTGGGCGTGATCGCTCCGGTCGCCAGGAGAAGCCGGTCGGCCAGGGTCGATTTGCCGTGGTCGATGTGGGCGATGATGCAGAAATTGCGGATGTGAGAGATGTCCAAAGGGGTCAGGCCCCGATCATTTGGCGGCCGATCGCTTGGCCCAGTTTCACCAGCAGGGCCACTGCCTTGGGGGTTTGGGCCTCGGCGTAGATCCTCAAGAGGGGTTCCGTCCCGGAGGGCCTCATCAGAAGCCAGCTCCGATCCTCGAATATCAGCTTGACGCCGTCGACGGTTTGGACCTCGCGGAGCAGGGGGACGCTCCATTTGTGAAACGAATGGGACACTCCTTGAAGGAGTGCCCCAAAATGGAGCGTCCCCTTCTTCTGCAAGCGTTTCGGATCGACCGGCCGGGCCAACTCCAGATCTCCCCGCTGGAAGAACCAGCGCCCGAACCAACTCCTCAGATCGGCCAGGATCGACCGGAGATTCTGCCGCCGCATCGCCATCATCTCCAGGATCAGCAGGCCGGCCAGAAGCCCGTCCCTCTCCGGCACGCAGCCGCGGAAACCGAACCCGCCCGACTCCTCCCCTCCGAACAGGACATCCTCGCCGCGCATGAGGCGGGCGATGTGCTTGAATCCGACGGGGGTCCGCCGGAACGGGACCCGATACTCGGCGGCGATCCGCTCCATCAGATTCGTTCCCGCCACCGTGGTCACCACCGTCCCCCTCCAGCCCCGGTCTTCCAGAAGGTGCCAGCATAAAAGGGCCATCGTCTCCTGAGAACTCACGAATCGCCCGTCCGGGCTCACCAGACCGGCCCGATCGGCATCCCCGTCGGTGGCGAGCCCCACGTCGCACCGGTTCCTCCGGACGCAACGCTCCAGCTCCTTGAGATGCTCCCCCACCGGCTCCGGCCGATGGATGCTCTGGACCGGCCACTCCTTCCCCCGAACCGGAATGACGGTGATGCCGCTTCCGGAAACGATCCTCTGCAACAGATCCTGGCCCGCCCCCAGCATCGAATCGTAAGCCACCCGGAAGCGGGCCTTCCTGAGAACAGCCCAGACCACATATCGCTTCAAGAAGGCCAGATACCGGGAGGTCAGGTCGATCCGCCGGATCTTCCCCCGAGCGATCCCCTCCTCCAGCGGGACCTTCCGGATTCCTCCATCGGCCCCGTTCGTCGCGGGAGGAAGGTGCTGCTCGATCCAGCGGGTCATCTCCGGCTCCGCCGGGCCGGCGTAGAACGGCTTGAACTTCAGCCCATTGTAGGTGAACGGATTGTGGCTCGCGGTCACCGCCACCCCGCCGATTAACCGGAGCTCCCGGATCCCGAAGCTGATCGCCGGGGTCGGCATCGGCCCGGCGGTCAAGAGGACCTTGAACCCGTTGCCGGCCAGCACCTGGGCCACTTCTTCAGCGAATCGATCTCCCAACGGCCGGGTATCGTACCCGACGATCACGGAAAGGGGCCGGCCCGGGGTCCGATGCCGCTTCAGGTAAACCGCCACCGCCTGGGCGACCCTCCGGACATTCGGGAAGGTGAATTCCTCGGCCACCAAGGCGCGCCACCCGTCGGTGCCGAACTTGATCACCCCGCCATCCCTTTGAGCGCCGCGATCGCCTGCTTCGGATCGGCGGCCCGGAAGATGTAGGTGCCGGCCACCATCACGTCGGCCCCGGCCGATTGAGTGGCCCGTCCCGTTTCATCGTTGATCCCGCCGTCCACCTGGATGTGGCGGTCGAAGATCTTCCGCAACCGCTCGATCTTCGGCAGAACCTGCGGCATGAACTGCTGTCCCCCGAAACCGGGATTGACCGTCATCAGCAGGGCCAGATCGATTCCGTCCAGACAGGGGCGCAACGCCTCGATGTCGGTCTGGGGGCGGAGAGCCACTCCCGCCTTCGCCTTCAAATCCCGGATCTGCCGGACCACCTTCGACAGATCGGGACAGGCCTCCGCGTGGACCGTGATCCGGTCGGCCCCCGCCTCCACAAAGGAGGGGATATATTTCTCCGGCTGCTCGATCATCAGGTGAACGTCCAGCGGCAGGCGGGTCACCGGCCTCAACGCCGACACCGCCTGGGGGCCGACCGTCAGGTTCGGGACGAAGTGGCCGTCCATCACATCCAGGTGGATCCAGTCGGCGCCGGCCGCTTCCACCCGTTTTGTCTCCTCGGCCAGCCGGCCGAAGTCGGCCGCCAACAGCGATGGAGCCACCAGAATCATGGGGACGCGTCCCCTCATTCTCATACCTCCAGCAGTTGCCCAATACCAGCGGCCGTCGCTTCTTTCACAGGGCCGATCACCGCCAGGTTGGCGTGGTCCGGCCGGAGGATCGCCCGAGCCACCTCCTTCAAATCGGACCGCTTCACCCGCTCCACCTGAGCCAGGATCGCCTCCGCCGGCTCGATCCTCCGCAAGAGCATCTCACACTCCCCCACCCAGCACATCTGGTCCACCGTATCCTCCATAGAAAAGAGGAGATTCCCGGTGAAATATTCAATCGCCAGATCGAACTCCTTCTGGCTCACCGGCTCCACCCTCAGGCGCCGCAGCTCCTGCGCCACCACCTTCAGGCATCTCAGCAGATTCCGATGCTCCACCCCGGCGCTGACGGAGAAGAGCCCGGTGTCCCGATACCGTTTGACCTGCGACCCGATCTCGTAGGCCAGCCCCCGCTGCTCCCGAACTTCCTCAAAGAGGCGGGAGGACATATTTCCGCCCAAGATCACGTTGAGCAGGTTGAGCGCATGGACTTGCGGATGATTGCGGGGGAAGGCATGGAACCCAAGGGAAAGGTGGGTCTGCTCCGTCTCCTTCTTCTCCACCTTGACCCGGGGCCTGCGCTGCTTCTGCCGCACCCGGGAGGAGACCTGAAGCCGGCCGGGAGCAATCCGCCTCCACCAGCGGTTGACCGCCTCCACCAGGTGCCGGTGGCTCAAGCGACCCGCGGCGGCGATGCAGATGTTGCGCGGGGTGTAGAAACGGCGCTGGTAGGCCGCCAGATCGGATCGCCGGATTCGCCGAACCGACTTCTCGCTCCCGGAGAGGACCATCCCGAGAGGATGGTTGGGCCACAGCAGGGTATTGAGCAGGTCGTGCACGTACTGCATCGGGAGGTCCTCGACCATCCGGATCTCTTCGATCACGACCGACCGCTCCTTCTCGATCTCCTTCGGGCGCATCTGGGAATGAAGGACCATGTCGGTCAGCACCTCCACCGTCGAATCGAGATCCTTCGGCCGGACCTTGGCCCAGACGCAGGTGAACTCCTCATCGGTGAAGGCGTTCAACACCCCTCCCCTACCCTCGATCCCCTCCTTGATCTGCCGGCTGCTGCGGCTTCTCGTTCCCTTGAACAGAAGATGCTCCAGGAAATGGGAGATCCCATTCAACCGGTTGTTCTCATAACGGCCGCCGGCGTTGATCCAGACGCCTACCGCCACCGACTCCGCCCCTGGGCGGGGGGCGCTCAAAACCCGCAGGCCGTTGGGCAGCGTCGTCCGATGATAGGCGGGGCTCACAGGTAACTCCTTAAAGTGGGGGAAGCCGACAATTGCGCTACCAGCTTTCGGATCGCCTGGGCCTGACTCTTGTGGCAGACCAGGGTGGCGTCCGTCGTGTGAACCACGATCAGGTCCTGGATCCCTAAGGTGGCGATCAGATGGTTTCCATCGCTGACGATCACCGACCCGAGCGTCTCCTCGCCGACATGCCGGCCCAGAACCACATTCCCGTGAGGGTCCGTCCCATGGAGGAAGGCGAGGGAATTCCAGGAACCGACGTCGTCCCAGGAGAAGGAGGTCGGAACGACCCAGACGTTGCGGGACCGTTCCAGCACCCCCACATCGATCGAGATGGCGGGAAGCCGCCGGTACAGATCCCCCAGCCGGCGCTCCCCCTGGGGAGCACCCCAGCCCCGCCAGATCGCTTCCAGCCCGGCGTAGAGGCGGGGCAGCCACTGCCGGATCGAGCCCATGATCAGCTGGCCCTTCCAGCAGAAGATCCCCCCGTTCCAGACGATCTGGGGCTTTCGGATCAATTCCCGAGCGACCCCCAACGTCGGCTTCTCCAGGAAACGGCGCACTCGATAGCCGCCGGGCCGGATCATCCTCCCCATCGGCTCGATGTAACCAAAGCCGGTGGCCGGATAAGTGGGCTTGATCCCCAAGCAGACCAGCCCCTCCTGCTGAAGAGCCAGGGTGGCCGCCTTGCGGACCGTCTGATGAAACAGGTGGGCCGGCCGGATCACATGGTCGGCCGGCGCCACCAGCACCACCGCCTCCGGATCCTCCCTCAGGATCGCCACCGTTCCCAAGCCGACCGCCGCCGCTGTGTTGCGGGAGGCCGGCTCCACCAGGAAATGGTGGGGGTGGACGCGGGGAAGCTGCAGGCGGACCAGCTTGGCCTGATTCTTCGTCGTCACCACCACCGTCCGGGCGGTGGGAACGACCCCCTCCAGCCGATCGGCCGTCGTCTGCAGCAGCGAACGGTTCTGCCCCAACCGGAGGGTCTGCTTCGGATGGTGGCGCCTTGAAAGAGGCCACAACCGCTCCCCGCTTCCCCCCGCCATGATCAGCGCCCACAGCTTATCCATGACAGGCCGCCCTCAACGGTCGAATGAAATTCACGGCCGCTTTCACGGGGGAGCGCGATCGGCCGATCGAATCCAGCAGGGCCGATCCGACGATCACCCCGTCGGCCACCCGGGCCACTCGCCGCACCTGCTCGGCACGGGAGATCCCGAACCCGACGCAGACCGGAAGGTCGGTCATCTTTTTCAGCCGAACCACAGGGGTCGAAACCTCCTCCGGCAAAGAACCCCGCGCTCCGGTGACGCCGGTCAAACTGACGTAATAGATGAAGCCGCGCGAGCTGCGGGCGATCCGATTCAGTCGTTCCGGAGGACTGGTCGGGCTGGCCAGGAAGATCGTGTCGATCCCGAAGGAGCGGGCCGACTTCACCAGCTCTGCCGCCTCCTCCGGGGGAAGGTCCGGGATGATCAGCCCGTCCACCCCATGCTCGGCGCTGTCCCGGCAGAATCTTCGGACCCCGTACCGGTAAACCGGATTGTAATAGGTCAAAAGCGCGACCGGGAGCGCCACCCCCTGACGCCTCAACATCCGAACGATCCGCAACACCCCCCTCGGAGTCACCCCTTGATGCAAGGCCGATTGGGAGGCGGCTTGAATCGTCGGGCCGTCGGCCAGCGGATCGGAGAAAGGGATCCCCAGCTCGATCAGATCGACCCCCTCCGACTCCAGGGCCTTCACGATCCTCGGGGTCAAGGCGACCGACGGGAATCCGACCGTCAAGAAAGCGATCAGCGCCTTGCGCCTTTGTTTCCTCAGTTGCGCAAAAGCGGCGTCGATACGATTCATAGGTCTAGGAAAAGGTGCCAGGTCTAAGACCTAGCACCTTTTCTGCCACCAGCTCCACGTCCTTGTCCCCTCTCCCCGACAAGCAGACCAGCACGATGGAACCTCGCTTGAGGCGAGGGGCCATCCTCGCCAAATAGGCGATCGCGTGGGCCGGCTCCAGCGCCGGCAGGATCCCCTCGGTCCGGCTCAAAAGCCGGAAGCCGGCCAGCGCCTCTTCGTCGGTCACCGCCACATAGTCGGCCCGCCCGATCTTCTTGTAGTAGGCGTGTTCCGGCCCCACCCCCGGATAATCCAGCCCCGCCGCGATCGAATGGGCATTCTCCACCTGCCCGTTTGCGTCCTGGAGGAGGAACGACTTCGCCCCATGAAGAACCCCCACGGTTCCCTTACACAAGGTGGCGGCGTGCGGCCCCCTGTTCAACCCCTTCCCAGCCGCCTCCACCCCGATCAGGCGGACCGACCGGTCCTTGAAGAAGGAATGAAAGATGCCGATCGCATTGGACCCTCCCCCCACGCAGGCCAGGACAAGATCCGGCCCTCGACCGGCCCTCTTTCGAATCTGGGAGCGGGCCTCCTGCCCGATCACAGATTGGAAATCCCGCACCATCATGGGATAAGGATGCGGCCCCACCACCGATCCCAAGATGTAATGGGTATTCCGGACGTTGGTCACCCAGTCTCGGATCGCCTCGTTGCAGGCATCCTTGAGCGTCTTCGACCCGCTGACGACAGGCCGGACCTTGGCCCCCAACAGGCGCATCCGGAAGACGTTCATCCGCTGCCTCTCGATGTCGATGGCCCCCATGTAGATCTCGCAGGTCAATCCCAGCAGGGCCGCCACCGTGGCGGTGGCCACCCCATGCTGGCCGGCCCCGGTCTCGGCGATCACCCGGGGTTTGCCCATCCGTCGAGCCAGAAGCCCCTGCCCCAAGGTGTTGTTGATCTTGTGGGCCCCGGTGTGGAGCAGATCTTCCCGCTTCAAGTAGACCCGGATTCCCCTGCCCAGGCGCCGGCTCAACCGACCGGCGTAATACAACGGGGTGGGACGTCCCGCGTAATCGGTCAGGAGCGCTTTCAGTTCCCTCTGAAACGCCCGGTCCCGGCGGGCCTGCCGGTAGGTCGATTCCAGCTCGGCCAGGCACCCCATCAGGGTTTCCGAGACGAACTGGCCGCCGAAAGGCCCAAACCGGCCTTTGGAGTCGGGGAGCATCGGTGTTGACATAGAGGATGCCAGTTTATCACATTTCATCATTTCGCCAAGGTCTTGTATTCCGCCGATCGCCTGAGCCATACTTACATTGAGCGAGAGGGCAAATGGCAAAACTCCTATTGGTTGAAGACGAACTCGATGCCTGCAAGGCCTTCGAAGCCGCTTTCCCTCCCCCGACCGGATACTCCCTGCGAACCTGCCCCGATGGAACCTCCGCGATCGATTGGTACCGGCGGGAGCGGTCCGACCTGGTCTTCTGCGATCTGAAGCTGCCCGGCCTGGATGGGCTGTCGGTGCTGGAGGCGGTTAAGGGAATCGACCCTTGGGCCACCGTCATCCTGATGAGCGCCTACGGCACCGTGGAAACGGCCACCCACGCCATGCGGTTGGGGGCGTACGACTTCCTGGAGAAGCCGTTCAGCATCATGCAGCTGCAGGAGTTGACCCACCGGGCCATGGACCACCGACGGCAGCTCAAGCAGATCACCCTCCTGCAGGGCAAGCCGGGCCAAGCGACGGACCTACCCGGGTCCCTCACCCAGCTGGAACAGCTCCGGGCCGATTTCCTGGACCTGGCGATCCAGGAACTGCGGGCCCCGCTGAAAATCCTGAGCGAAGATCTGACGCTGGCCCTCCAGGGGTTCTACGGCCCCTGGGGCGACACCCAAAAGCAGTTCTTGAACCGCTGCAGCAAGGTGCAGGTGCTCCTCTCCCGGTTGCTCTCCGGAAGCTTCGCCATCTTCAAGAGTCACGAGCAGCGGGTGAACCCCACCTCGGTGGACGTGCGGCTGCTGATTCAGGAGATACTCAAGGAGACGCAGATCGTCTGCCAGGAACGGAACCAAACCCTCCAGGCGGATCTGCCCAGGGAGCCGCTGGTCGGCTTAATCGACGCCGAGAAGGTCGTCTCCATCGCCCGGGAGCTTCTGGACAACGCCGCCCACTTCACCCCTCCGGGGGGCCGGCTCGAGGTGGAACTGACCCCGCAAGATCCCCGCGGGTTCCGGCTTCAGGTCGTTGACACAGGGCGCGGGATCGCCCAGGAGGATAAGGAGTGGCTCTTTACCACCTTCCGGAGGCCCTTGCCCGGTATGGTCGATCCCTGGAAGAAGACCTGCCTGGGGCTGGCGCTGGTGCGGCATTACTTGAACTTGCTCAACGGAACGGCGACGGTCGACAGCCAGCCGAACCAGGGGAGTCGCTTCATCGTGACGATCCCCTGGTGGCATCCGCTGATCTAACTACTCCTTCTTCAGATATCCCAGAGCCCGGGCCAGTTCGGCCCGTCCCCGCGCCAGGCGGGAGGCGATGGTGTTCACCGGACATTTCAGAAGCTCGGCCGCCTCCCGGTAGCTGCAGCCCTGGATGTCGCACAGGATCACCACCTCCCTGTGGAGTGGAGAGAGCTTCATCAGCATGATCTGCACCGCCGTCTCCCGCTCCGTGCGGACCGCCTCCTCATCCGGCGCTAAGCTGCCGCCGGCGATCGCCTCCGAGCGCTCCACCGTATCCTCTTCCAACGTGATCGGCTCATCCAGGGAAAGTTCCCTCGAGGTGGGGTGATCCCGCATCATGTTCATCGCCAGATTCCCCGCGATCCGGTAGATCCAGCCGGCGGCGCTTCCGGTTGGGCGATACCGATGGATGTTCTGAACCACCCGGACGAACGCCTCCTGCGTCAGCTCCTCCGCGGTGCTCCGGTTCCCGGTCAAACGATAAAGGTAGTTGAGGACCTTTCGGCGATAACGGATGTAAAGGGCCGTCATCGCCTCCTGGCTGCCCCGCTGGGCCTGGGCGATCAGCGCCTGATCCGTCTCCTGCCCGTTCCCCTCCATTGGCAATTTACCCAATACCCAAGTATACCTTAAGGGACCTTCTGGGGCACGCGCCGCACGACCAGGGCCCCTGCCAGGATCAGCCCGGCGCAGATGAAGAAAACCTCCGGGATGTTAATCAACTTAAAGAGCCAAATTCCAACCAGCGGGGCGGTGACCCCCCTCAGCCCTAAGATCGTCTGGTGGATCGCCATGACCGCGGCCGGATCTTCTGCCTTGGCCAGCTCGATCATTGAGCTGATCACCGCCAGCTCCAGACCGGCCATGGCGCATCCGGTGACAATCGCCGCGATGAACAGCGGGGCCGGCCCGGCGGCCGTGGCATAGCAGATCGGCACGACCGTCATCAGGATCAGAATCTCGCAGCCCACCTTGAGTCCCCCCTGCCGATCGATCTGATGCCCCCAGAAATAGAGGAAACCGAGTCGGGTGAGGGCCGTGGCGAAGGCCAGCTGCCCGACGAAGAAGTTGCTGACTTGGAATCGATCCACCAGCAGGATCGGCACCAGGGGAAGCATCATCAGGTTTCCGAACCCGAACAGGAAGACCCCCAGCTCGTAACGGCGAAGCTGCGGCTCCTTCTTCAGTATCCGCCAGAAATCCCGCCAGGTGGTTCCGGGCCGGGGCCTCACGCCGGTTCCCGGAACGGTCGGCTGGGGATAGGGGATCTGCCCGAAGATCCAACTGGCCGTCACCCCGGCCACCGCCGCGATCGGGAAGACCGCCCGGAATCCGACCAGATCCAGCAGCTTTCCCCCTAAGGTGGCCGCCAGCATCGTGGCGACCGACCCGGCCATCCGGACCGAGCCCATCGCCTTTCCCCGGATCTCGCCGGGATAGATCTGGCGCATCACCTCGGTGTAGGCGGGGCCGTGGATCGGCGTCAGGAACTGCGCCAAGCAGGCGCAGCCCACGAACTGGGCCGGCCCATTCACCCAGGCCATTCCCAGAAACAGGATCCGGGTGACCGATGTGGCGAAGGTGACGTAGGCCAGCGGAGAGGCGAAATGTCTCTGGCGGGAGGCCCAGAAGAGGGAGAGGGTATGCCCGTAGAATGGGATCGAGGTCAGCAGCGCCACCTGCCAGACGGTGGCGCCGATCTGACGGGCCACCACCCCCAGGAAGGGGGTGGTCAGCCCCTCAAAGATTCCGAGCAGAAGACTGGCGACGAAGTCGTAGCGATAGGCCCTGGGAAAGGATCGGATCGCAGATTACAGGCGGCGGGCCAGGCCTTCCAGGATCTCGACGCGCCGCTCCACCGGCGGATGCGTGGAAAACAGGTTCACCAATCCCCGGGGGCTCAAGGGATTCACGATGAACAGGTGGGCCGTGGCCGGGTTCGCCTCCATCGGATGCCGGGTGGCCATCGCGTGGATCTTCTTCAAGGCCGAGGCCAGCGCCAGCGGCTTGCGGGAAAGCCGGGCTCCCGACTCATCCGCCTGATACTCCCGGGCCCGGGAGATCGCCATCTGCACCATCATCGCGGCGATCGGAGCGATGATCGCGATCACCATCATCAGGACCAATTGCAACACCCCATTGTTCCGATCCCGGTCCCGCGTCCCCGCCCCGCCCCACATCATCGACCAGCGGGCCATGTCGGCCAGCATGTAGATCGCTCCGGCCACCGCCGCGGCGATCGTGCTGATCAGCACATCCCGGTTCTTCACGTGGGACAGCTCATGGGCCAGGACGCCGGTCAGCTCATCCGGATCCAGCATCTGCAGGATCCCCTGCGTCGCCGCCACCGCCGCGTGGCTGGGGGAGCGGCCTGTGGCGAAGGCGTTGGGCGTCTGCGTCGGGATGATGTAGACGCGAGGCATCGGCATGTTGGCCAGTTGAGCCAGATGCCGGACCGTCCGGACCAGGTCCGGCTGCTCCGCTTCGGTCACCGGTTTGGCCCGGTACATCGCCAGCACGATCTTGTCGGAGAACCAGTACATCACGAAGTTCATGATCAGGGCGAAGGTGAAGGCCATGATCATGCCGGATCGGCCTCCCAGAAGCCCTCCGATGGCAATGAACAGCAGCGTCAGAACGGTCAGCAGGAATGCGGTCTTTAAGGTTTTCATCGTGACGTCAAACCTCCTCTTATATCTCATAATAGTACACAATTCCCCGCCGGGATTCAAGCCGAAACGGCCGACAGAAAACTACGTGGGATTACCGGTACTTGAGAGGATAGTGGGAGGGTTGTTTCAGGGAATCGACGTCCAAATCGACGTCCAACTCCTCCCAACGAAGGTGATGTCCATGGAGCAGACGCACTTGTTGGATCTGCGAGAGGCGAGCTTCCCCAAACCAGGGAAAGTCTCGGTAAGGCAGGAAATACTCCCTCCCCCGCACATAGAGCCAAATCCCATGCGGCGAAACCTGGAGGACCTCAACCTCTGAAGTGTTCGTGCCAACGCTTGACGATCTCATCCTGCCTCCTTTCCACCACCTTCTGAAGTTCTTTTAACTGCTTCGAGCTCAAACCATGATGGTCCGCCAGAGCCACCACCGGCTCCAGCCAGAACCTAGCCTCTCCGTCCGGGCAAGAGACATGAACGTGCATCCGCGTTTCTTCTCTGGAGAAGAAAAAGAATCGGTAATTCCTATACCGCAGTACCGTCGGACTCACGTTGGCAATTTAAGTTTACCATGCGACTGAAGAGAGACGGAGACCTTTTTGGTGTGGACTTACGCCAGGCCGCCCAGGTAGCGGTCGACGGCGATCAGACGGGGCGTCGGGCTGGTGTCGAACCGCAGCCCGTATCGGCGCAGGGTTTGCTCGATCTCTTCGGCGGGAGCATCCGCTGGAAGCTCGACAAATTGGACGGGCGGGAAGCCCGGCCTCTGGAAGTGCTGCCGTAGGGTCTCCAGCGCAAGGGATCGGTCGATCTCCACATCCAACGAAACGATCTTGTAACGGCCCTCCGGCACTCCCAGGCCTTCGAAGAGATCCTGAAGCCCCTTCGCCTCGAGGGCTGTTTCAACGATGACGCCCACCCGGGCGCCGGCCTGGGCGACAAACGGCGCCCAATGGAGGTGGTCCCCTTCAAAGAGAAAGGCAAGAGGCGCTGGGCTTTCTGGGGGCGTCCAGTCGCCGTGAATTCCTCCGACCTGCTGGAGTGCCGCCTGGTATAGCTTGCTCTCTCTGTCGGCGCGAACCCATTGCGCCTCCATCGCTATATCCAGGTTGGGAGAGACAGCCGCCTGTCTCAACATTCGGCTCGTCGACCCAAGCTCAGCCGGATCGAGTTTCAGCGGATCACCCCGCCCGGCAATCCAGCTCTGGAACTCAACCCACCTCTCCGGCGTCCACTCCTCCTCCAGCCCGGCCCAGCCGGTATTTTCGTCCCGGATGACGCCGGCCGATTGCAGGTTGGGGATCTGACCGATCGGCCGAATCCAATACTCAGCCGTCTCTGCCGCGTAACGGATCTCATACTTCTGGTACCTCCGCAATCCCCGCTCCAGATCCGGATTGAACTCCAGCCGGAGGAACGCGGCCAGCTGCGAGTCGGAGGCCTTCCCCGGATTACCCTCCTCGTCCTTCCACAGCAGCTCCTCCAGACTCACCCGGCCTTCCCTCTCGGTTCTCTCCTCCAATCGAAAAGCCAGCTTATCCCCATCGATAAAAGGAAGATGCAACTTCATCTTTCCATCCAGACGATCCCACTCCCCCCGCATAAATTCTGCCGCCGCGGCGGCCGCCACACCGGACTTGACGACCGTCCCGCCGACACCGTCAGGAACAAAATCCCCGTCCATGACGGGGGCGGTGGCCACCGCCGGCCCGACGACCCTAAGCGCGGGGATGACTTGTTTGGTCTGGTTAATCCCAGAAAGCTCTCGCCTGATCATATCCAGAAGATCCTTTGCCCGTTTGAGCGTGTCTGCCGGGAGAGTTTCGGCATGTTCACCAATGGCCCGGGCAAGCGCCATCCCCGCCAGATCCAGTTTCAGCGCTGCCAGGGCAAACCGGCGATTCCTCTGGTCACTCCAGGCCGCCTGCAGCATGTTAAAGACTCTCCCTGCCTCCGGCTCAGTCAGCAACCCCAGCCCTTTAAGCTGGTCCCTGAACTGATCCAAAGACAAATTCTCCCACGCGAACGTCGCATGCTCCTCCAGCCCGGCCGATCCGGAACCGGCCCGGTCGGCGCCAGGTTCTGGCAGACGAGTTGATGCATTAGTCCCGCGATTGAGAAGAAATCGGCGGACTTGATTTAGGACCTCTGGATCACGGATCGCTGCCCATAAGGAGGAGGTGCCTCGGTCGATAACTTTTACCATATAGGGCTCTGCCAACGGACGTCCAACCGTGAGGTCCCACAAGGAAGTCTTTGTCCCCGGCATTCGTTCCGTATTAAAAGAGATGATGTCCAATACCTCCCCGCTTGCGAAACTCTGCCCATGAAATGCCAGATAGCGCGGCATATGGCTCTCACTCTCAACTGCCGCATCCGGGAAAGTCTTGATTGCCTCAGCCAGTAGGATTTCGGGTTTATCCATCCCGTGCTCTTCTAAGAATTTCATCCAGCCGTTGAAATAATCCTCGTATTCAGCCAAACGAAGACCCTGGGGCGGAATCAGCAACCCATTCAACAGAGCCCCTACGTAATCACGGGCCTCCTGCTCCAAGTTTCCATCTGGCTGGTTTTCGCTTCGACGTCGATTGACCTCACCGAGCAGTCTCCCCAGGTATGGCAGGAAACCCAGCATGAGAATTGGAGCTGTCTCAATATCCACCGCATCCGCAGCAGTAAACTCTGAACGCAGATGGGGACCGTTCCTTCCGAAAGCCAAGGCAGAGCCTCTCACCGAATAAACTGCCAGCGCCTCCATTCGTTTCTTTAACAGCCATAATCGATGATCAGCATAGTAACTAAAAACCTGATAAGCCATCCAGTCATCAGCACGAGGAAGAACAATGGCCCAATCGTCCCCAACCTCCCGCAAAGGTCCAAGTACCTCTTGATTCACGCTCTGTAAGAAAACCCTTACTTCGTTGGCCACCGATGGAGGGGCGGGGTAATCCAGAAACCCTTGCATCAAGAGGTGGATCCTGTCGTCGTACTCTGCGCCGCCACCCCATTCAATCTCCAGACCTAGCTTCTGATTCACCCTCTCCCGCAGCACATCCAGTATCCCGTTAACCTGTTTGAGGGCGATTGCCTTGCGCTGCTTAAAGCCGTTCAAGGCCGTGTGTAGCTCCTCCTCCAGCCCCGTGTTTTCCTTCAGTTCCGCTTGCCGCAAACCAAAGACGTGATCGTCAGAGACGCTGGCCAGTGCCGGGGACCCCGCGATGGGGTGCCCGGCCGCAGCACCTCCGCAGGCCGAGCGGGCACAGTGTCCGAGTCCGCCATGTTCTTTGGCGGACGAGGACGAGCGAGGCCGAGGACGGAGTGAGGCGCCTCGCTGGGGCGCCGAACGCTGCAAGGCCGGGCCCCCGGAGCAGGGGTGGCACTGGCCTGCGGGAATCCAAGGCAGAGCAAGGGCCAGGGCTAGGAAAAGCGCCGGGAATCGGGCCAACGGTTTCATGACCATCTTAGGATCGAGATTGCTTCGTCGCTCCGCTCCTCGCAATGACGTCTAAAAATAAGACGACCGGATCGCCGTTTCTCCCTTCGGCAACCCGGCCGTCTTGGGCTTTGCCACCCATCGCGCAAATGGGGACCTTTTCGGGGAGCTTTCTATGGATTCGCCGCTCTTACGCCGCTCTTACTTCAAGGATACCCGATCCACCGGCGGTTGTCAAGGAGGGGAGAAAATTAATTATGTCTTAGCGTACTTCTAACTGATACCGGTTAGGCGAAAACCAAGCGGCCCTTTTTGGGCTCGGGAATAGGGCGACCTTCCTCTCGGGCAGTCTCAATCCACTCCTGAATGACACGCTCAACGTTCTTCAGCGCTTGCAGATAGGTCGATCCATCCGCCGCACAGCCGGGCAGTTCCGGAACCTCCGCGATAAAGGCGTTATCCTCATCGCTCCAGTAGAGAATGACCTCGTATTTAAGACCCGACATCTTCTCCTCCTGCTAGTCTATATTTCAGGATCACGGTACGAACCTGCTTAACTTGGTACGGCTTCGCCGCCGAACCTTTGGGCTGGAGATTCAGAATCTCCTCGACACCGTACCTTGTAAAAATGTGGTGACCACCCCGGGTCCGTTCAGTAAAGCCTAACCGCATCAACAGCTCACGCAACTCCACAAAGCGGATGTTGGCATCCGCTGTACCCTGCAGGACCCTCAATAAAAGTTTATCACCTCTGGCCATCGTTTGTGGGCCTATTTATCCTGGACCATTGTACAACACCCGTCTGGCTTTGTTAGAAGGGTTGCGTGTTCAACATCTTAGCGCTCAGGATGAACTCCCGGACCAGGGCCGGGTCCTTGCGGCCGGGGGATTGCTCGACTCCGCTGGCCACATCCACCCCGTAGGGATCGACCTGCCGGATGAGCTCGGCCACGTTGGAGGGGGAAAGTCCCCCCGCCACGATGATCGGAATCCCGAACGCCTTGGCTTCCTCGGCCAGTTTCCAGTCGAACGACTCCCCAGTGCCGCCCAACTTTCCCGGGCGGTGGGTGTCCAGCAGGACCGCGTCGACCCCCCGGTAGGCGGGGATCCGCTCCAGGTCCTTCGGCCCCTGCACCCGGATCGCCTTGATCAAGCGGGCCTCCCCCTTGAAGCGGAGGACCTGCTCCGGGGATTCTTCCCCGTGGAACTGAAGGGCCTTGAAGGGGCAGACCCGAAGGAGCCCCTGGATGAACTCCGGACTCTCGTTGGCCACCACACCGACCGTCAGGACGGTGGAAGGTAGGGCGGCCAGGATTCCCTCCGCTTCGTTCCGGGCGACGGCCCGGCGGCTGGTCGGAACCAGGATGAACCCCAGGGCATCGGCCCCGGCCTGGGTCGCGCTTAGGGCGTCCTCCAGGTTGGTCGTGCCGCAGATCTTTACGAAGACCATCCCATCAGCTCTTTGGCGCGGGCTGCGACGTCGGGGCTGCTCATCAGCTCCTCGCCGATCAGGACGGCCTGGACCCCGAGACGCTCAAGGAACTCCACGTCCCGACGGGAATGGATCCCGCTTTCGCTGACGATCACCCTCCCCTCTTTGGGGAGCCGCCGGATCAGCCGCTGGGTGGTTTTCAGATCCACCTCCAGGGTGGCTAAGTTCCGGTTGTTGATTCCGAGAATCGGGGCGCCCGCCTCCAGCGCCTGGTCCAGCTCCGGCTCGGCATGGACCTCCACCAGAGGATCCAACCCCAGATCGGTCGACAGAGAAAGCAGCCGTTTCAAGGTCGGACGGTCCAGGATCGCCACGATCAACAGGAGGGCGTCAGCCCCGGCCACGGCCGCCTCCAAAATCTGGTACTCCTCCAGAAGGAAATCTTTCCGCAAGACCGGAAGCGGCACCTTCTCCTTGACTGCGGCCAGATCGGCCAGAGATCCGGAGAAAAACTTGGCGTCGGTCAAGACGGAGAGGGCCTGCGCCCCGGCTGCCTGGTATTCCTTCGCGATATCGACCGCGTTGGCCTGCGGACGGATGGTTCCGGCGGAGGGGGAGGATCTCTTCACCTCCGCGATCAGCCCTAATTTTCCGGGCCGATCGATCGCCCGGGCGAAGGAGCGGACCGGAGGCCTGGTTTTAAGGGCCCGCTCCAACTGAGCGATGGAGCGGCTCTTCTTTTGCTCCTCCACCTCGACCCTCTTGTGCGCGACGATCTCTTCCAGCTTACTCATTCGTGACCTTGCGCACCTTCTCCAGCACGGCGCGGGCGCGGCCCCGGTCGATCGCCTCCGCCGCCAGAGGGATCCCCTCCTCCAGATCCCCGGCCGCCCCGGCCACGTACAGGGCGGCCGCCGCGTTGACCAGGACCGCGTCCCGGACCGGGCCCGGACGGCCGCTTAAAACCTCCCGCGCGATCCGGGCGTTTTGAGCAGGGTCTCCTCCTCTGAGCTCCTCCAGGCGGGCCCGCCGGATCCCGAACATCTCCGGGGTCAGGGTGGCCGGCTCGATCCGGCTCTGGAGCTCCACCACCGTCAGCTCCAGCGCCTCGGTGGGCCCGGTCGTGGAGATCTCATCCTGGCCGTCGGCCCCATGGACGATCAAGGCATGCTCCGCCCCCAGCGCGTCCAGCGCCTGGGTGTACAGCTCCATCTTCGTGGAATCGGCCACCCCCACCACCTGGCGCTTGACCCCGGCCGGATTGGTGAGAGGCCCCAGCAGGTTGAAGATCGTCGGAACCCCCAACTCCTTTCGGATCGGGGCCACCGCCTTCATCGCTGGGTGGAAGCGTGGGGCGAACATGAACCCGAAGCCGATCTCCCGGATGCACCGCTCCACGACGGCCGGCGCCACGTCGATCTTCACCCCCAGATGCTCCAGCAGATCGGCCGATCCGCAAGCCGAGGTGATGGAACGGTTCCCATGTTTGGCCACCGGCACCCCGGCCGCCGCCACGACGAGGGCCGAGATCGTGGAGACGTTCACCGTCTTCAAGCCGTCCCCTCCGGTGCCGCAGGTGTCGACCAGAATCCCCTCTTCCGTCTCGACCCGGATCGGCGCGGCGTGGGCCCGCATCGCCCGGGCTGCCCCCACCACTTCGGAAAGGGCCTCCCCCTTCTTCCGCAATCCCAAGAGGAACTCCTTCACCTGATCCGAGGGCAATCTGGCTTCCATGATCTCGCCGATGGCGGCTTCCGCCTCCGCTTCGGTCAGATGACAACCTGCCTGGATTTTCGCCAGCAAGGAGGAAAAGGTTGTCATGGCGACACCCGTTAGACTCTCAGGAAATTCTGGAGAAGCTGCTTGCCGGAGGTGGTCAGGACCGATTCCGGATGGAACTGGACTCCGTAGATCGGGTATTTTCGGTGCTGCAGCCCCATGATCTCTTTCTCTTTGGTCTGGGCGGTCACCTTTAACGCCGAGGGAAACTTCTCCCTTTTGACCACCAGCGAATGGTACCGGGTCGCCTCGAACGGGTTGGGCAGCCCTTTGAAGATTCCGGCGCCGTTGTGGTAGATGCGGCTGGTCTTGCCGTGCATCAGCCGCCAGTTCCGCTCCACCTTGCCCCCGAAAACCTCCCCGATGCACTGGTGTCCCAGGCAGACCCCCAGGATCGGGACCTTGGGGCCCAGCTCCCGGATCAGATCGTTGGAGATCCCGGCATCCTTGGGACTCCCTGGCCCGGGGGAGATCACGATCCGGTCCGGCTTCAACCGCTTGACCTGATCCAGCGTGATCCTGTCGTTCCGGTAGACGAGCAGGGTCTGCCCCAGCTCCCCCAGGTACTGGACCAGGTTGTAGGTGAAGGAGTCGTAATTATCGATCATCAAGATCCGGGACTTGCGCATTTTCCTCGAAGTTTCTCGCGCACCGTCAGGTGCACAGTCCAAGAGAAATCCCGCCGCCAGGCGGGAAGCTATCCTTCTAGCAGTGTTTCAGGTATCTTCGGATGTCATTGTGTGTTCCCACAACGACGAAAGTCACTCTTCTAGATTCCTGTTTGAACAGAATGCGAATGGACAAACCAGCTCGAATCTCCCAGAAGGGGTCCCGCAGTTTCTTCAAACCCAGCCCCTCTGAACGCTGACCCAGGTCGAACGCAAGAACCAAACGGGTAATCGCCTGCTCGGCCGCCGCCTTGTCTAGAGGGGCGAGCTTTCGATAGGTCCGTTCAAACGAAGGGGAGCGGCCGTACTGCACCCTACAGCCGCTTTAAGGCCTTCAGGAATTGGGCCCCGGTCTTGTAGACCTTCCCCGGCTCCTTTGCAAGCCGTTCCAGCTTCTGCCACTCCTCTTCGGTGAAGGGTTCCTCCAGATTCAGGTCCTCCTCGGAAACCTTGCGAAGGGCCACCTTCGGCTTGCCCCGGATGGTCAGGATGACATCGCTGCGGTCCAGCCGACGGATAACCTCCTCCGTGCGGGTCTTAAACTCCCGGATATTCACAAACTGCACCATCGTCCCTCCATGTATCTCTTTTGTATCACAATAAGGATACCATAGAATCCCATCGGAATCAAGCCCTCAGGCCGCCTCCCAGAGGAGCAGGTGCGACTTCCCTTCCCAGGTGACGGGGCCGGCGCGACTTCGGGGATCTGCAGTTCATACGAGTCCCTGCTCGGCGAGGCGGATCGCCTCCAGCATCCCGGCCGCCTTGGCTTTGGTCTCCTTGTACTCCCGCGCCGGGATCGAGTCGGCCACGATCCCGGCCCCGGCCTGGACGAAGGCCTTGGAATCCTTCACCAGCACCGTCCGGATCGTGATGCAGGTGTCCAGGTTGCCGTTGAAGCCGATGTAGCCGACGCAGCCGGCGTACGGCCCTCGGGAATCCGGTTCCAAATCGTTGATGATCTGCATCGCCCGAACCTTGGGCGCCCCGGTCACCGTCCCGGCCGGGAAGGCGGCCCGGAGGACATCGAAGGCATCCTTGTCCCGGCGGAGTTTTCCGACGACGTCGCTGACTAAGTGCATCACGTGGGAGTAACGCTCCACCACCATCAGATCATTCACCTTGACCGACCCGTACTCGCAGACCCGTCCGACATCGTTCCTCCCCAGGTCGGCCAGCATCAGATGCTCCGCCCGCTCCTTCGGGTTTCGCCGCAACCCCTCCTCGATCTGCTGGTCGGCCGCCGGGGTCTTGCCCCGGCGCCGGGTCCCGGCGATGGGGCGAAGCTCCACCTTGCCTTCTTCGCACCGGACCAGGATCTCCGGGGAGGAGCCGATCAGGGCGAACGGCCCCAGGTTCAGATAAAACATGTAGGGGGAAGGGTTCACCGTCCGCAGGGCCCGGTAGATCTCGAACGGAGCGCAGGCAACCGGAACCTGGAACCGCTGGGACAGGACAACCTGGATCGTCTCTCCCTGAGAGATCGCCTGCTTGGCCCGGCGGACCCCGGACATGAATTTCTCCCGGCTCATGTTGGAGCGGACCGGCGCCGAGTTCAGATGCCGCCGCGCCGTCGCAGGGGCGTACCAGAGGGGCTGCTTCAGGGAGCGGATCATCCCTTCGATTCTTTTGACCGCCTTCGAGTAGGCCGCCTTCGCCCGCCTCTCCAGCATCGCCCTGGAGCCGGCGGGGATCGCCGCGTTGGCCACCACCTTCATCGTCCGCTCGATATGGTCGAAGATCACCAGCGTGTCGCTCAAAAGCCAGATGCTGTCCGGAAGGCCGAGGGGATCCGGCTTCGGTTTTCCGATCGGCTCCAGGAACCGGACGATCTCGTAGCCGGCGAAACCAACGAACCCGCCGCAGAATCGGGGCAGCCCCGGCAGCTCCACCGGTTTGTAGGGCTTAAGGAGCTGCTGCAGCTCTTTCAGAGGATCGGTCAGCGTGGTCCACTGGCGGTTTTCACGGGCCGATTTCACCCACATCTCCCGCCCGCGGGACTCGACGACCAGGCCGGGAGAGGCCCCAAGGAAGGAGTAGCGGCCCAGACGCTCCCCCTGCTCCACCGATTCCAGCAGATAGGCCGGACCCCGGCCCTCCAGCTTCAGATAGGCCGACAGGGGAGTCTCGAAATCGGCCAGGATCTCCTGGTAGACCGGGATCACGTTTCCCCGGCGGCTCAAGCGGAGGAACTCCTCGGGTGAAGGACGAAACTTATTTTCCGTAGATCCGCTTCGGATCAAAGATCCTCCTGTCGGCCACACGCCACCTCCGATCACCCTCCATCTTCCGGAAGAAGCAGCTCTGATACCCCTCGTGGCAGGCCCCCCCCACCTGTGTCGCCTTGACCAGGACCGTGTCCCCGTCGCAGTCGAGCCGGATCTCCTTCACCTTCTGCCAATGGCCGGAGGTCTCCCCTTTGAGCCAGATCTTCTTCCGGGAGCGGGAGTAGAAATGGGTCTTGCCCGTTTTGAGCGTCTTGAGCAGGGCCTCCTCGTTCATGTACGCCACCATCAGAACCTGGCCCGAGGCGGCATCCTGAACCACGGCAGGCACCAGCCCATGGGAATCGAATTTCACCTGCTTCAACCAAGCGGGGGTTGCAACCGTTCGTGCTGAGCCTGTCGAAGCACAAATGGGAACAGCATCGTTTCTTTCGCCCTTCGACAAGCTCAGGGCGAACGGCAAGTGTTTCTTCATAGTCTCACCGGAATTCCGCGGCTTTTTAAGTAGCGCTTCGCTCGCGGGATGGAATAGGTTCCATAGTGGAAGATCGAGGCGGCCAGCGCCGCGTCGGCCTTGCCCTCCTTGAACGCCTCCTCCAGGTGTTTTAAGTTCCCCGCACCGCCGGAGGCGATCACCGGGATCGGGACCGCCTGAGCGACCGCCCGGGTCAAGGCCAGATCGTACCCCTCTTTCGTGCCGTCACAATCCATCGAGGTCAGCAGGATCTCCCCCGCTCCCCGCCGGGCCGCTTGCCGAGCCCATTTCACCGCGTCCAGCCCGGTCGGGGTGCGGCCGCCGTGAATGTAAACCTCCCAAGGGACTGTCCCCGCCCTGTCGCCCTCTGAGATGCATTTCAAAGGGGACTGTCCCTTCAAATCAGGGACAGTCCCCTTTGGAGCAACCTTCTGCCGCTGAGGCGGGGACAGTCCCTGGGGGGACAGTCCCTTTCGTTTGGCATCGATGGCCACGACGATGCACTGGCTTCCGAACCGCCGGGCGGCGTCGGAGATCAGCCGCGGATTCCGGATCGCGGCGGTGTTGATCGACACCTTGTCGGCCCCGGCATTCAGAAGCTTCCGGATCTCCTCCAGGGAGCCGATCCCTCCCCCGATCGTGAACGGAATGAACAGGACGCGCGCCACAGCCCGAGCCAGCCGGACCCGGGTGAATCGGGCCTCGGCGGAGGCGGTGATGTCCAGGAAAACCAGCTCATCGGCCCCCTGCCCCTCGTACCGGCGGGCTTGCTCCACAGGATCGCCGGCATCCTTTAATCTCAGGAACCGGATCCCTTTGACGACCCGGCCGCTTTTGACGTCGAGACAGGGGATGATCCTTTTGGCAAGCATTGCTCCACCGCCTCCTTCAGGTTGATCCTCCCTTCGTACAGGGCACGCCCGACGACAACCCCCTTCAAGCCGGTCGGCTCCAACTCCTTGAGTTTCAGGAGATCCTCCAGGGAGCTGATCCCCCCCGAAACAAAGAGGGAGCATCCATCCTTGAGCACCAGGGCCAGGATCTCCTTCAACCCCTCCATCCCCGGGCCCGTCATGGTCCCATCGCGGCTGGTGTCGGTGTAGATCAGGGTCTTGACCCCCTGCTTGACCAGCCGCTGAATCAGCGGCTCCGGTTTCATCCACTCCTTCCGGACCCAGCCCTCGATCGCCACCCGCCCCCCTTTGACATCCACCGCGGCGGCGATTTTTTCCCCGTGGACATTGAGCGCCTTGGTGACGAATGCCTCGTCCAGGCAGGCCTTGGTCCCCAGGATCACCTGAGCCACGCCGGTCTCCAGATATTTCCCGATCGCCGGAATCGTCCGGATCCCTCCCCCGGTCTGGACCGGAATCGAGACGCTCTTTACGATCTTCGCCACCCAATCCAGGTGGCGGGGGGTTCCGGTCAAGGCGCCGTCCAAATCGACCACATGGAGGCGGGGCGCCCCCTCCTTGACCCAGCGCTGGGCCATCCCGACCGGATCCTCCGAATAGATCAGCTGCTCCGAGAAATCCCCCCGGACCAGCCGAACCACCTTCCCCCCCTTGAGATCAATCGCAGGAATAACTAGCATGAGATCACCCGCTCCAAGAAATTGCGCAGAATCTTCAACCCCCACCTCTGGCTCTTCTCCGGATGAAACTGAGTCGCCCAGAGGCACTCCCCGTTCCAAATCACCGATGGAAACCGACAACCGTACTCCGTCATCGCGGCGGCAAGATCCTCCCGTGACGGATCGGCCACGTAGCTGTGCACGAAGTACATGAACGCCCCATTAGGAATCCCATCTAATAGACCACCGCCTTCGTTCGTGGTTCGTGGTTCGTGGTTCGTGGTAAGACGGGGCCTTTTTCCATGAACCATCCGCCATGAACTATGAACCATTTCGATTTGGTTCCAGCCCATGTGGGGCACCTTCAGCCCCTTGGCCCTTGGAAGCCGTCGGACCAGACCCGGCAACACCCCCAAGCCCCGAACGCCCGGGGCTTCTTCGCTTCGCTCAAACAGAAGCTGCAGCCCCAGGCACAGTCCCAGGAACGGCTTGCCCTCCCCAATGGCGTCGACGATCGGATCGATCAGCCGGCGCTTCTTGAGCTCCCGCATCGCCTCCCCGAAAGCCCCCACCCCGGGAAAGACCACCGCCTTTGCCCGGGCCATCTGTTCCGGGCTGGAGGTGATCCGGGCCCCGGCCCCCAGGAAGGCAAACGCCTTGGCGACCGAGCCCAAGTTCCCCATCCCGTAGTCAACGATGGCGATCACAGCTCCCCCTTCGTCGAGGGAACCCCCTTGACCCGCGGGTCCCGCTCCACCGCCTCCCGCAGCGATCGGCCCAGCGCCTTGAAGACCGCCTCCAGCAGATGGTGGAGATCCTCGCCGGATCGAAGAAGATCGACGTGGAGCGTCACCTGCGCACTGTTGACGAAACTCTCCAGGAAATGTTTGGCATCCGTTACGGTATAAGCGGGAAGGCGCCGGGTCGACCCGACCCCTTTGCTCTTTCCGCCCCAGCGGAGGAACGGCCGGCCGCTCAAATCGACGACAGATCGAACCCGGGCCAGCGTCTCATCCATCGGGACGAAGGCGGACCCCATCCGCCGGATCCCCTTCTTGTTTCCCAACGCCCGCCGGAAGGCCTCTCCCAGAGCCAATCCCAGATCCTCGTTGGTGTGATGGATGTCGATGTGAAGGTCCCCTTTCGCCCGGACCTTCAGATCGAACAGGCCGTGCTTGGCGAACAGCTCCAGCATATGATCCAGCAGCCCGATCCCGGTCCTGACGTCGCCCCGGCCCGAACCGTCCAGATGGATCCGGCCCCGGATCGAGACCTCTTTTGTCTTCCTTTCAATCTTCGCTGTGCGAGTTGAACCGCGCATGGACCGACTCCCAGTGTTTCGGCAGCCCCTCGATCGTGGCCAGCCGCTCGATCGTGCCCCGGGCATTCTCCAGCGCCTTGCGGGAGTAGCCGATCACGTGGCTGACCTTCACAAATCCCCCGACCCCGAGCCCCGAGAAGAAGCGGGCCGTCCCGCCGGTGGGCAGGACGTGGGAAGGCCCGGCCGCGTAATCCCCCACCGAGGCGGGAGAATAGGGCCCGATGAAGATCGCCCCGGCGTTTCGGATCTTCCGGATGAGCGGCTCCGGGCGCCGGACATGGATCTCCAGATGCTCCGGGGCCAGGGCGTTGGCGATCTCGGCCGTCTCCTCCAGGTTCTTGGCCAGCAGGATGTATCCCCGGGAAACGCTCTTGCGGATCGTCCGGGCCAGCCCCTTGGAGGTGGTGATCAGGACCGCCAGCCCTCCCGCGTGCTCGTTCTCCGCCTCCAGGTCCCGGGCGACGAACTCCGGGTTGGCGCTGTGGTTGGCGATCACCGCGATTTCCGTGGGGCCGGCCATCATGTCGACGTCGACGAAGCCGAACACCTGGCGCTTGGCCTCCGTCACGTAGGCGTTGCCGGGCCCCACGATCTTGTCCACCTTCGGAATCGTCTTCGTCCCAAAGGCCAGCGCCGCAATCGCCTGAGCCCCCCCCGCCTTGTAGACCGCCGTCACCTTCAACAGATTGGCCACCACCAGGATGTGCGGGTCGACCGACCCGTCTGCCTTCGGCGGGGTCGTCAGATAAATCTCCTTGACCCCCGCGATCCTGGCCGGCAGCACCGTCATGTAGACGGTGGAAACCAGCGGCGCCGTGCCGGAGGGGACATAGACCCCCACCCGCTCCAGCGGGACCGGATGCTCCCCCAGCACCACTCCGTTGTCATCCCGGATGCGCCAGGGCCGTTTCACCGACCGGCGGTAGAATCGCTGGATATTCTCCATCACCTGCTTCAAGGAGCCCACGAACTCCGGGGAGATGTTCTGGAAGGCGGCGGAGGTCTCCGCCTCCGTCACCTTGAGCGTCTTGGGCATCAACTTCACCTTATCGAACCGGCGGGTGTACCGGATCAGCGCCTCATCCCCCTCGGCCCGGACCGTCTCAAGGATCCGGCGGACCCTTTCCTCCAGCCGGACCCGGCGCAGGGAGCCCCGCTGCACCAGGCGCTGCCACTCTTTGCTTCGAACCGTGATCAGCCGCATCGCTTCTTTCCTATTTTACAGGACCCTCTGTTCTGGAGGGGCCAGACCCGGTCGCGGGGATTCGCGGACACGCGTCCACCGCCCCAGCGAGGCGGTGGCGCTCTCTCTCGCGCTGCGAGAAGGTCCGCTCACCCCGCATCCCGGGTCTGGCCCTGCTCAGATTAAGAGTGGGATTGTACATTCTTTGATAGAAAATCTTTGATTCTCTCCTGAATCTCAGGAAATTTCGTTATGTCTTGAATTTTACCCTGTGCTAAATCAGGTCTTCCCCCTCCGGACCCACCAGCGATCTCCGTCGCCAGTTTCATGAGATGATCGGCACGGGCTCCTCCCTTTTGAGCCTCCTGTGTGCAGGAAGCAATGCAGTAGCCATTCTGATCACTGAGAAAGATGACCGCGTGACCCTCTTTTTTCTTGATCTGGTCTGCGAGATTTCTGAGTGACTCATGGCTCAACGCTTCCGGCAATCTCTCTCCGACGAATACAAACAGAGAGATTTCAACCTTCCCCTTTATGAGGTCTTCAACCCTTCCGAGGGCGTCCCGTCCCTCCAAAATCCTAATCCAATCCTCCTGCTCTTTGATCTTCTCCAGTAGACGGTCAACGGCCTCCCCCACCTTATCGGGAGGGGCCTTCAGGCGCTGCGCCAGATCGCCCAAGCGGCTCGTCCCGGACTTTAAGAACGTGAAGGCCCTCTGGCCGGAGAGGGCCTCGACCCGCCGGATCCCGGCCGCCACCGACCCCTCCTCCACCAGGGTGAGCAACCCGACCTCACCGCTGGAAGGCAGGTGAGTCCCCCCGCACAGCTCCTTGGAGACCTCCCCGATCGAGACGACCCGAACCTGGGAGGCGTACTTCTCCCCGAAGAGGGCGACCGCCCCGGCCCGCTTCGCCTCCTCCAGAGGCATCTGAGCCACCGAGACGCCCAATGCTTTCTCGATCCATTCATTGACCAGCGACTCCACCGAATCCCGCTGTGCAGGAGACAGAGCCCCGGAATGGGAGAAATCAAACCGGAGCCGGTCCGGCGCCACCAGGGACCCGGCCTGGACCACGTGTCCGCCCAACACCCGGCGCAGCGCCGCGTGGAGCAGGTGAGTCGCCGTGTGGTTCTGCGCCACCCTCCGGCGCCGCTGCTGATCCACCGTAGCGGCGACCGGGTCGTTGACCCGGATCTTGCCTGCGGTCAGCTCCGCCTTGTGCGCCAGGATGTTCCCGACCCACTGGGTATCGGTCACCTTGAGTTCTCCCTGCGCCCCGGCCAAGATCCCGGCATCCCCCACCTGGCCTCCCTGCTCCCCATAGAAGGGGCTCCGATCCAGGATCGCCACAACGAGCGCCGGGGCCTGCGC
The DNA here is from genome assembly GCA_964603095.1 of uncultured Planctomycetia bacterium. Taxonomy (GTDB): domain Bacteria; phylum Omnitrophota; class Gorgyraeia; order 1-14-0-20-64-10; family 1-14-0-20-64-10; genus CAZRTR01. The sequence goes on along the minus strand of CAZRTR010000017.1, from coordinate 867 downwards.
CTCGCTCACCAGCCGGTCCCCCTGGATCAGACCGACGACCCGGGCCGGGGAGGAGAGGGCGGCGTAGCCGACGAACTCGGTCGGCTTGATCCCGGCGACCAGCTCGGTCAGCGCATCCCGCGCGAAGATCGCCCCTGAGAAAGAGGTGGAGGCCTTCGACTTCGCCTGCAGCCCGGCCAGCGCCTTCTCGAAATCTCCCCGCGACGGCGGAGGAACTCCCACTCTCTTGGAAGCGCTCATCATCTCTTCGTAGCCCAGGCCGTGCGTATCGTAGAACCGGGCCGCCTCCTCCGCCGAGAGGGCCCTGCGCCCCTTCAGGTGTTCCTCCAGAAGCGGCATCTTCTCCTCCAAGGTCTGGCGGAACCGCTCCTCCTCCGCTTGAATCACCTTGGCGATCGATTCCCTCCGCGTCACCAGCTCCGGGTAGGCCGCCTCCATGATCTTCGTGACGATCGGAACCAGCCGGTAAAGGAATGGGCGGGGAAATCCCACGCCGATCCCGGCCCTTTCCGCCTTTCGAAGCAGCATCCGAACCACATAGCCCCGCCCCTCGTTGGAGGGAATGACCCCCTCCGCAATCAGAAAGGTCAGCGCCCGGAGATGGTCGGCGATCGCGTAGATGGCCGCCCTCTGATCCAGCTTCAATACGAAAGGCGCCTCCTCCCGAAGAAGGTGGACGACGCCATCGATGATCGGCTCGAAAAGATCGGTCTCGAAGACGCTCATCTTGTCCTGCGTCACCGCGGCGAGCCGCTCCAGCCCCATCCCGGTGTCGATGTTCTTCGCCGGCAGGTCGATCAGCCGCCCGTCCGGCTGCCGGTTGAACTGGGTGAAGACCAGGTTCCAGACCTCGACGAACCGCCCGCA
>CAZRTR010000016.1:0-28639 GCA_964603095.1 uncultured Planctomycetia bacterium | reverse complement strand
CCAGCGATGCCGATCTGGCCTCTCTGCCGGGGGTGGCCTACCTTAAGAAACCTTGAGGAGGTGGTCCCGGAAGTTAGAGTTATTCTAATCCAGCTGTAGATCTTGACAATCGGCGGTTGGGTCAGGTAAACTCGTTTTGAAAGGCGACCCGATGAGAAAAGCAGCTCTCCCTAGCTGTCTATCGATCCTTTTCTTCCCAGGCCTCTTTCTGCCTGTCCCGGCCTTCGCGCTTCGGAGTCAAACCCCCTTGGAAGGGGATGGGCTAGCGGAGCTGGCCGCCGGGCTGGAGGAGGGGGTCGGTCCCAAGCAGGCCATCCGGGAGTTCCGGCAGTGGATCTGGAATGTCACCGCGGAGGTCACCGTGGCGCTGAAAGGTTTCTCCCCTCGCTTTACTTTTGTCTCCGGGGATCAGGTGAAGATCAATCCGAAAGATCCGGAGGACCGACGGATTGTGGAGGGTTTTTTGAATCGGCTCCCAGAGCATTTCCGGGTGCGTTGGGAGGAAAGCTTGCCGAACGAGGAGCCGAGAATGACCCTGGTCTTTGTGGGCCGGACCGAGTCGAAGAAAACCCTCCATCGGCCAGGAGCGGGCGATGAACCATCGGGTTGGGAAAAGGGTTCCGTGGCGACTCTGGACCAACCAGCAACTCCTGTGTTCTCATTCGACCCTTCAGATTGGGGCGTAGAGTATCTGATCGCCGGGGACGATCCGGATCTGCCGGAGGAGCCCCTTCCGGTCCACATTCGGTGGATGATTCGCCCCGATCTGCCGGAGATCCTGTCGATCGCCGATTCGCTCGCTCCCCCTTCCGGGTGGAAGAAGGCCGATGAGAAGGATTTTCTCCGTTTCTTAAGGTTCCGGAACGTTATCGGGATGGTAGCGGAAGCGAAAGGTGATGTGGTCGGATTCATGGTCTACGAGCTGCACAAGAAAAGACTTCATATTGTCACGATGATGGTCCATCCGGAGTACCGGGACCGGGGAGTCGGCCATCAAATGGTGGAGAAGTTAAAGAGTAAACTCTCTTTGCAAGGCCGAGCTTCCCTAACCCTGATCGTTCCGGAATCGAATCTGAAGGCGCAGCAGTTCCTCGGAGAACGAGGATTCAAGGCGATGAGGACGGATCGGGGCTACTTCGACGCCGAAGATGGCTATCGGATGCGGTACACCGTGCCGGTGGAACGCAGAGTTCGCAGGGACGATTCCTCTGGGCTGGAGGAGCGGGTCGCGCAGGTGGCGGCGCTCGCCGAAGAGACGGCGCAGTCGGGCTGGGTTGCGATTGTCAGCGCCGTAGGACTGGAGAGGAACCCTGCGCTGGAGGCGATGGTGATGGCCCTGGAAGGGACCTGGCTGGCCGACCAGACGATCATTTGGGGGGGAGCCAAGCCGGGGCTGGATCTGCCGACGGCGCAGGGCCCCGAGGAGTTGGCTGACATTCTGAATCATCGGTCGCAGGTTTCTCCTGTCACCGCCGTTACCTTTCTGGGCGATTCGGAGGAGGGCTCCGTCGTGGAGTTGTGCGGGCTCAAGGTCTTTCGTTCGTTGCGACGGATCCCTCCCTGGTCAAACTGTTGGCCTCCTACGGCGTTCCCGCCCAGCTGGCCGCCTCCTTGGCGGCTTAGCTCGAGGAGGCGGCCGCCACCCGCACCCAGGCCTGAGGCGCCCTTTCTCCCTTGACAAAAGGGGGTTCCATCTGCTAGAATTTCTAGTAGATAGAAAATCAGGAGGTAAGGGATGACCCAGAGCATTGTGAAGCTTCAGAAGAACAAGAACGTGACCCTGCCGACCTGGGTAATTCAGCGTTTTCACGTCGGACCCGGGGATTTCCTGCGGCTTCAGGAAACCCGGGAGGGGGTGCTGATGAAGCCGGGGAGGATGATCGATCCCTCTCAGGCCTACTTCTGGACGAAGGGATGGCAGCAAGAGGAACTGAAGGTCGAGAGGGAGCGTCAGCGGGGAAAGGTCAAGCGGTTCCGATCGATGAAGGAGCTGGTCAGGGACCTTGACCGGTGACCCCGCCCCTCCGGTTCCAGCGCCGTCGTCCGGCGCAGCCGGAGGAAAGACCTCGACGGCGCCTGTGCCTTCGGCACAGTGGCCCCACCCTTGCTGAACCCCCGCTACTAGACGATGCTGGGCGGGGACATGGAATCGGAGGGGCGGGGTGATCATCGATCGCTCGGAGCGGTTTAAGAGGTCCTACAAGAAGCTGCCCCGCGACATCCAGGAGCGTGTCAAGAAGACGTTGCTTATGTTTACCGAGAACCCTCATCATCCCTCCCTGGGGAATAAGAAGATGGAGGGAACCGAGAATGTCTGGGAGCTGCGGGTCACTCAGAACTATCGGATCACCTATGAGAAGATTCCAGGGGGCGTTTTCTTGAGGAGAGTCGGCGCTCATGATGTGCTGAGGCAACCCTGAGAGTTTGACTCGGCGAAGAGAGGATGGGAAAATAGATATAGAGATGAAAACGTTGTGGAGGCCGGAGTTTGAGAAGGACTCCTGCGGCGTCGGCTTTGTGGCCGATGTCTCGGGACGCCCCAGCCACCGGGTTTTAAGGATGGGGATCCAGGGGGTCTGCTGCGTCACCCATCGGGGGGCGGTCTCGGCCGACGCCAAGACCGGGGACGGGGCCGGAATCCTGACGCAGATCCCACGGAGCATGTTTGCCCGGGTGTTGAATCGGATGGGACACCCGAAGGCCGACATCCAGGATCTGGCGGTGGGGGTCTTTTTCCTTCCGCAGGACCCGAGCCAGCGGATGTCGGCCAAGGGGATCGTCGACCGGATCGTGCGGGAGCAGGGGCTGGTCTCCTACGGATGGCGGGAGGTTCCGGTCAATCCGGACGTTCTCGGGGAGAAAGCCCTCTCCACGATGCCGGCGATCCAGCATCTGTTGGTGAGTCGGCCAACGATAAAAACGGGGTCAGGCACCGGCCTTCGGCCGGAGCCAGACCCCACGGGTTTCGAGCGGCGCCTTTATTTCGTCCGGAGGCAGATCGAGCGGGCCTTCAGATCAGGGCGGCTGGAAGGGGCCTACATCCCCTCCTTCTCTTCCCGGACGATCGTCTACAAGGGGCTGTTCGTCGCTCCGCAGTTGGCCGGCTTCTACGAGGATCTGACCGACCCGGCCTTTGAGACGGCGATCGCCCTGTTCCACCAGCGCTACTCGACCAACACCTTCCCGAACTGGATCCTGGCGCAGCCGTTCCGGTTCCTGGGACACAACGGGGAGATCAACACCCTGCTGGGCAACCGGAACTGGATGCGGGCGAGAGAGCCGGAGCTGATCTCCCCGGTCTGGGGAGAGAAGATCCAGGAGCTTCTTCCGATCATCCAGCCGGGCGGGTCCGACTCGGCGATGCTGGACAATGTGCTGGAGCTTCTGGAGGCGTCCGGTTACGGCCTGCTGCATGCCATGACGATCCTGATCCCGGAGGCCTGGCAGAACTTGGCCGGGATGGAACCGAAGGTCCGGGCCTTCTTCGAGTTCCTGGCCTGCCTCTCCGAGCCGTGGGACGGCCCGGCGGCGGTCGCCTTCTCCGACGGGGTGACGGTCGCGGCCGCCCTGGATCGGAACGGCCTGCGCCCCGCCCGATACAAGGTGACGCGGGACGGCTTCGTGATCCTCGGCTCCGAGGTCGGGATCGTCGACATCGATGAGTCTCAAGTGATCGAATCGGGCCGTCTGGGCCCGGGCAAGATGCTGGCGGTCGACACCGCCCGGAAGAGGATGCTGCGGGACGAGGAGATCAAGCATGAGCTGGCGATCCGGCACCCGTACGCGGTCTGGCTCAAGGAGCATATGCTCCGGCCGGACATCCTGAAGTTGAACGAGGGCAAGCCCCCCGTGACAGTTCAGGGACAGTCCCCTATAAAGCAGGGACAGTCCCCTTTGAGCCGCATATCAGAGGGCGACAGGGCGGGGACAGTCCCTGGCGCTGGGACGGGGACAGTCCCTTTCGACGACCTCATCCGCACGCTGAAGGCCTTTGGGTTCACGCAGGAGGATCTGCAGTTTATCCTGAAGGGGATGGCGGAGACGGGCAAGGAGCCGGTCGGCTCGATGGGGGACGACGCCCCTCTGGCGATTCTCTCCACTCGCCCAAGGATCCTCTCCACCTACTTCAAGCAGATGTTCGCCCAGGTGACCAACCCGGCGATCGATCCGCTGCGGGAGCGGCTGGTGATGTCGTTGAATACCGCCTTAGGGGCCCGGGGCTCGATGCTGGAGGAAACCCCGGAGCATGCCAGGTGGATCAAGTTCAGCTCCCCGGTCTTGACGGAGCCGGAGCTGAAATGGGTGGAGAATCTCACCGATCCGGCCTTCCGCTCGATCCGGCTGTCCACTCTCTTCTCGATTTCTCAGGGGGAAAAGGGGTTGGAGCCGGCGATCCGCCGATTGTGCGAGCGGGCTTCCGCCGCGGTCGATGCCGGCCACACGATCTTGATCTTCACCGACCAAGGGGTGAACCCCAAGGAGGCGGCGATCCCGATGCCGATGGCGGTGGGGGCGGTCCACCATTTCCTGATCCGGCAGGGCAAACGGTTGAGATGCTCGATCGTCTGCGAGACGGGCCAGGTCTGGGACATGCACCATTTCGCCCTCCTGATCGGCTACGGGGCGGCGGCGATCCACCCGTACGCGATGTTCCAGGCGGTCGCTTGGGCCGCGTCGACCGGCGGCTTGAAAGGGGTCACCCTGGAGCAGGCCTGGGCCAACGCGAAGAAGGCGATCGAGGACGGGATCTTGAAGATCATGTCGAAGATGGGGATCTCCTGCGTCTCCAGCTACCGGGGTTCTCAGATCTTCGAGGCGATCGGCTTGAGCCCGGAGGTGATCGAAACCTGCTTCACCGGCACCGTCTCCCGGATCGGAGGGGTCGGCTTCGAGCTGCTGGCCAAGGACCTGCTGGCGCTGCACGCTTCCGCGTGGAACCAGGGACAGTCCCCTTTAGGGCAGGGACAGTCCCCTTCAGAGCGCCTCTCAGAGGGCGCTGCTTCGGGGACAGTCCCTGGGGGGACAGTCCCTCAACTGGATCCGGGCGGGTTCTACCGTTTCCGGCGGGATGGGGAGAGCCATGCCTTCAACCCCCCGGTGCTGGACGCCCTCCACACCGCGGTTCACACCAACGAGTGGTCCGACTATCAGAAATACGCTGAGCTGGTGAACCAGAGGGAGCCGATCGCCTTACGGGACTTGCTGGAATTCAAGTCGGATCGGAGTCCGATCCCGGTCGAGCAGGTGGAGCCGGTCGAGCAAATCCGCAAGCGGTTCTGCACCGCCGGGATGTCGTACGGGGCTTTGTCCAAAGAGACCCATGAATGTTTGGCGATCGCCCTGAACCGGATCGGCGGGAAATCCAACTCCGGCGAAGGAGGGGAAGACCCGGTCCGGTTCAAGCCGCTGCCCAACGGGGACTCGGCCAACAGCGCCATCAAGCAGGTGGCCTCCGGCCGGTTCGGGGTGACCCCGGAATATCTGGCTTCCGCCCAGGAGCTGGAGATCAAAATCGCTCAAGGGTCTAAACCGGGGGAGGGGGGTCAGCTTCCGGGGCACAAAGTTTCCGAAGATATCGCCCGGGTGCGCCACTCGGTTCCGGGGGTGACACTGATTTCGCCTCCTCCCCACCACGATATCTACTCGATCGAGGATCTGGCCCAGCTGATCTACGATCTGAAGATGGCCAACGCGAAGGCGGAGGTCTGCGTCAAGCTGGTGGCGGAGGCCGGCGTCGGCACGATCGCCGCCGGGGTGGCCAAGGGATACGCCGATGTGGTCCACATCGCCGGCCACGATGGAGGCACTGGGGCCAGCCCCATCTCCTCCATCAAGAACGCCGGGTCCCCTTGGGAGCTGGGGGTGGCGGAGACCCAGCAGGTTCTGGTGATGAACGATCTCCGGGGTCGGATCACCGTCCGAACCGACGGGGGGATGAAGAGCGGCCGGGACATGGTGATGGCGGCCCTGTTCGGGGCGGAGTCGTACAACTTCGGCACGGCAGCGCTGGTGGCGGCCGGCTGCTGCATGGTGCGCCAGTGCCACCTGAACACCTGTCCGGTCGGGGTGGCGACCCAGGACCCGAAGTTGCGTGTCAAGTTCAAGAGCCCGCCGGATCTGGTGGTCAACTTCTTCACCTTCATCGCCCAGGAAGTTCGGCAGATTCTCGCCTCATTGGGCTATTCCTCGCTCGATGAAATTGTCGGGCGGATCGGTCTTGTCTCCATCAAAGAGAAGGCCGCCCGCCACCCGAAATGGTCCACCATCGACTGGTCGATGCTCCTCGCCGATCCGGATCCGACCGGCACACGCCCGAAACGGTGCCTGACCGACCGGAACGACCGGCAGGACACCCCGCTGGATGAGCAGATCCTGGCCGAGGCCAGGCCGGCCCTGGAGGGGCGGGCCCGGGTGACGCTGCGCTACCCGGTGAAGAACCACCAGCGGGCGATCGGCACACGGGTCTCCCATGAGATTGCCACCCGTTACGGCGATAACGGCCTGCCGTTCGGGGCCTCGATCGAGGTGCAGCTGACCGGTTCCGCCGGCCAGTCGCTTGGGGCTTTCCTCATCAACGGGATCCGGCTGGTCTTGACCGGCGACGCCAACGACTACGTGGGCAAGGGAATGCACGGCGGGGAAATCGTCGTCAGGCCGAACCCCCGAATCCAGGCCAAGCCGGAGGATCTGGTCTTGATCGGCAACACCGTGATGTACGGGGCGACCGGCGGGCTGCTGTGCGTCAACGGCCGGGCCGGGGAACGGTTCTGCGTGCGCAACTCCGGCGGTCGGGCCGTCATCGAGGGGATCGGGGACCACGGCTGCGAGTACATGACCGGTGGGATTGTCGTGATCTTAGGGGCGACCGGCCGGAACTTCGGGGCCGGCATGACCGGCGGCGTCGCCTTCGTTCTGGACGCCGAGGGGACCTTCTCCTTCAAGGTCAACCCGGCCCTGGTGGAGCTGGCGAAAGTGGAAGATCGGGAGGACCAGAATCTCCTCAAATCGATGGTGATCCGCCACGCGGAGGCGACCGGTTCCCCGAAGGCGAAGGATCTCCTGGGCAACTGGGAACAACTCCTGCCTCTTTTCCTGAAGGTTCAGCCGAAGAAAGAGGTGGTCAAGCTCGAAGCGGCCGTCGGCGCCAAGCCCTGAAGGGGCCGGGTCCCTTTGGCCTTAAAAAGTGCCAGGTCGAAAACCGCTTGTGGAAGCGGTTTTTTGTGCTACGCTATGCGAACGCTTTTCCAAAGGATGACACCTAACTCCCCGATCAAACAGAGATTCATCCTTTTCCTCACCGTCTGTCTCCTTCTCTCCCAGGTTCCTCCCGCTTTCTCCCTGCGTCCCGAAACAGACAAGTCCGGCCTGGAAGAGGCGCTGGGAAATTGGCGCCCTCCGGAACATTCCTTCTTTCAAGCGGTGCAGGAGCGGCAGGCCCGCGTGCGGCAGTTGGCCGTTTTGGCCCGAGAGCGTGGAAAAGACCTTGGCTTGACTCCGGAAGAAGTGGATGCGCTGGACAAGATCCGGCAGGTCAAAGAGGCGGAGGTTGAGTGGGAGTTGGACGACGGCACCGTTCAGGATGTGCAGGTCGTCTGGGTGAAGGATACCTTCACCCCTGGCAAGAGACCGTCCAAGGGGGGGATCCGATTTACTCTCCATCCGTCGGTGTTGGGAGAGGCCTCTTTGAAGATATGGGAGGAGTACCAGACCCGGCATGCTCCCGATGAGAGCCAGTCCCGCTTTCTTCTTGGGAAGTTGGCGGCCCAAGCCGCCATCGCCTTGGCCCAGTTGATGAGCTGGAAACTGGCCCTCGTTGAGCTGGATGAATTCTTAGGGGGCGGGAAGGCCGATTTCTTGGGCCTGGATCTGGCTCGGGAAGGGGATGTTTTCAAGATCGTTCCCTTCAAGCCGAAGTTAAGCCGGTCGGAGCTGGAGCGGTTGAGCTTTAAAGGGGGCACTGTCCTGGCGGATGCCGGGGCGGTAGGGCCTGAGGAATATGTGCCGGCTACCGATGTGGGCGCCACCGACTGGATGATGGCCCTGATGCTAGAGGCCTTTCTCAGGGTTCAGGTCAGAGATCCGGAAAGCTCCCTCCGGCGGGACCATCCTGATTTGGCTCGTCATCTGACAGAGTTGCTGGACAACCCCCCTGCCGAGGTTACGATGGTGAAGGCCGTTTTAGATTACGAGAAAAAGACTGGCCGAGTTGTCAGGGAGAAGGCCGCCTACACCGGAAAGCCGATCGACTTGGGTGGGTCCCTTGGACGCAGCGATGCCACCGGCAAGGGCGGCCTCATCGTGACGGAAGAGATGGTCCGGCGGATCTTTCCTGAGCGCCGAGCGATGGAACGCCCTCTGGAAGGAATGAGGGTGGCCATTCAAGGTTTCGGGAATGTGGGTGAGCCGACCGCTCGGCTCTTTACCCAGGCAGGGGCAGTCGTCCAGGCGGTGAGCGACGTGTCCGGTTACCTCCAGATGGCCGATGGATTCAAGCCGGCCGATTGGGACGCCTTGAGCGCTTCCAAGAAGGCCGGGAACCTCCTCAAGGATTACCCGCAAGGAGCCCTTTCCGGCATCGCCACCTTTCATCCGGGTCCCCAGGGGATGCTGGAGCTTCCTGTCGACATCCTGGTCCCGGCGGCGATTGAGATGGCGATCACCGAGGAGAATGCGCCCCGGATTCAGGCGAGGATGGTCGTTCCTCTGGCCAACGGCGGGGTGACTCCTCAGGCGAGCGCTTTTCTGGCCAAGCAAGGGACGGCGGTGGCCCCCGATACCCTGGTGAATGCCGGCGGGGTCACGGTCTCCTGGTTCGAGATGCTTCAGAACTTTGAAGGGCGCCAATGGCCCCTCGAGGTGGTGGAGCAGAAGCTCCGAGAGCAATTGATCGGTCCTGTGGATCGGCTTTGGGAGGAGTGGGAATGGTTGAGGGAAAATCTGGACCCCGAAATCGACCTGATGACCGCCGCGGATCTCGTTTCGATTCGACGACTGGTGGAACGTTTCGTCCGAACTCCTGCCGCGGTTACTGTGGAGTCTGCCCCTCACAAGGGGGTGGAAGATCCGATCTTCTGGGGAAACTGGGTCAGAGACGTTTTAGACAGCTCCACCTCCACGAGGGAGGAGAAGGTGGAGATCCTCGGGAAGGCGTGGGTGGAGGATCGGCATGGAACCCTTACGCTGAACAGCGAGATGTTGGCGCTTGGGGAGGCCCATGAAGCGGCCGATTTGGCTTTTTGGAGGGCGATCAAAGACGATCGGCTGGGCTACGAGGTGATCCTCTGGATTCTGCGATCTCCCTCTCTCGCTCGCAGGCGATTGGCTGCCGATGGGATAGCCCACTACGGTGAATTTGCAACGAGAAAGAACCGCTTCGGAATTCCGTTGGACCTGGTATTGGGTTTCTACGGTGCCGACCATCCAGATCTGGTCGAATGGGGCTTCTTGGAGCATCAGTCGATTGGTTGGCGAGTCCCGTGGACATGGATCGAAGGGCTTCTCGAGGGAGAATCTCCGGAGGAGGTTTTGAGTTCTGCTATGAAAGAAGCCGGCTATTCGAAATTTGGAGTCCATCGGATGGCCGACGGCGATTTCATCCTCACCTTTGTCCCAAAGCGCGCCACGGCGCCCACCGCTGGCCTCGAGGATGCGAATGCGACCGCGATAGCGGAGCCGGTCGTCGAAGGGACCGATTGGGATGCCTTGGGGGGGATCCTGGGTTCGGTCTCACCGGCGCAGCCGGGTACTGACGGGAGGTTTCGTGATCTCGATTCGCCGTCGCTGAAGGATGTCTTGTCACGCTGGCCTGAGGTGAAAGAAGTTCTCGGAGCGATGGCGCTCAAGGTCGATAGGGAGTCCCCCATCGATGAGGAGATGGGGAGGGTCCGGGATGCCATTGCCCGATTGGTCAAGAGGATCGACGATCTGAGGTTCGATCCGCGCGCCGTCCTCAGCTCCCCTATTTTCAAAGAGATAGAGCAGGGGCGCCCTCCGGTTCCTGTTGGAAGCATCCTCATGAAGGGAGAAGCCCTGAGTTCCAGCCCGGAGACATTCCGGTGGCTCTTGGAGGATCTGGATGGGTTTCTAGCGTGGCTTCCGTTCCGATCTGAGCAGGATAAGAAACAGGTTTTTGAAAAATTGTCGGCTCAGGAGCTGAAAGAGGTTCTGTTTGAGGCGATCCAACGGACCACCCAAGGAGAGGGATACCGAATCCATATGCAGCCCGAGAAGGGAACATATAAATTCACAGCCGTCCACCAGGACTCGGAGGAAGCCGAGGAGAGACCGCTCGAAGTGGATGGGTACCGCCGGGAATATCTCCATGGGATTTGGGTTGAGAGCGGCCTCGTGGCGTTGAGGGATCTGATTTCAGGGCAGTCGGGGGCGGTGAAGGAGATTGCCGACTCCCGAACGAAAGTCGCCCTCCTGGTTGATCCGCAATTGACCACGGCTTCAGCGGACGATCTGAGTGAAATTACCGCCCTTCTCTGGCAATTGGCGAAGTATCCGACGGTGGAACTGGCCTTTTCCTCGGAGAAGAGGGAGGAGGACTACAGGGCGAAGGGCTTCCAGGTGGTGAGGATGCTCCCCGAATCGGCCGTGCCCTCGAACGGCCAGGTCCCTGCGGATCCGGATGCCATCTACGTTAAACCTTCTTCTCCGTCGAGGTTGCTTTCCCGGGAACAGTTGGTTTCTGTTGCCACGGAAGCCCTGGCGCTTTGGCAGCAGGAGAGAAAGAAAGGGCCAGGGCTTCATTCTCCGATCGTCCTGGATATCACCCCTTACCTGGATATCCGGGGGCTTACCCTCAAGGCCATCTGGGAGAAGGTTCTGGTCGAGTACTTCCTCTAATAACGGACTCGGTCCCCGGCTACTCGGCGCGGCGGTCCTTGGCCCAGCGGTTGCCCCCCTGCTGCTTGATCCACTCTTTGAGCTCCGCCCCGATCTGGGCCACCTCGGCCACGTGCTTGATGGGGCGCTGCTGGTTGGTCACCACCGCGATGGAGATCGTGGTCAGGGGAAATGCTTTAAGCTGCCCGTCCCGATCCTTCGCCTCGATGAAGCCCCGCCGGCGGTCCCCCTCGGAGTAGAAGGCCGAGGCGGCTTTCGCGAATTCGGCGACGACCCACGGACAGATCCGCTCTGCGGCGGCGGGGACGGTGATCAGGACGAAATCGTCGCCGCCGATGTGCCCCAGGAAATCGTTCCCGGTCCCCAGCTCCTGCATCGTCCGCATCAGGGTACGGGCTGCGGTCTTGATCAGCTCATCCCCCTTCTCGAAGCCGTAGGTGTCGTTGAACGCCTTGAACCGGTCCAGGTCGATGTAACAGACCGCCAGCGGCTTGGCCGTATCCAACCGGGCCTGCAGCTCCTCCAGGATCGAGACGTTCCCGGGCAGCTTCGTCAAGGGGTTGGCGTCCAGGGCCCGGGCCGTGCGCCGCAGGATCATTCGGACCCGGGCCAGGAGCTCCAGCGGGTCGAACGGCTTGACCACGTAGTCGTCCGCCCCCGCATCAATCCCCTGGACCTTGTCGGTCACCTCCCCACGGGAGGTGAGCATGATGATCGGCAGGTGCTGCAGGAGGATATCTTTCTTCAGCGTCTGGCAGACCTGCCGGCCGTCTAGACGGGGCATCTTGAAGTCGAGAAGGATCAGGTGGGGGGAAACCCGCTGGACCTGGGTGAGGGCCTCCTCCCCATCGGTCGCCTCATGCACCTCGTACCCCTCCCCCTCCAGGGCGATCCGGAGCACATCCCGGATGTCCGGCTCGTCATCGACGACGAGGATTCGTTCCCTAGGCATCTTTCCTCCAGGGCAGGGTGAAGCTGAAGGTCGACCCTTTGCCCGGTTCCGAGGTCACCCAGATCTTTCCTCCGTGGGCCTCCACGATCTGCTTGACCAGCACCAGCCCCAGGCCGGTCCCTTTGCGTTCCCGGTTGATCGGGTTGTCGGCCCGGAAGAACTCGGTGAACAGTTTGGCCGTATCCTCCGGCGACATGCCGATCCCGTTATCGATCAGATCGATCTGAAGGGCCTCGTCGGTCGAGGTTCCCCGGATCTGGATCTTTCCCTTGAGGGGCGTGAACTTGATCGCGTTGGAGAGGAGGTTGACGAAGACCCTCTCCAGATGCTTCTCATCCGCCGCCAGCGGTGGGGGCTGGGGTGGAAGGTCGACCTTCAGAGTCAGCTCCTTCTCCTTGAGCTGGGGATTCAAGAGGTCCACCACGGTATCGATGAGGTGGGGAAGATCCAGCGGTTTAAAGACCATCCCGGTCCGGCCCGACTCGATCCGGGCGATGTCCAGCAGGTCGGAGATCAGGTTGGACAGGTAATCGGTGTGCCGGTTGATCCTCTCCAGCCGTTCCTCCTGCTCCTTCGTGACGGGCCCGAGCTTTCCCCCCCAGACCAGGGTGGTGTAGCCCTTGATGGAGGTGAGGGGGGTTCTCAGCTCATGGGAGACGGCGGAGACGAAGTCCGACTTGGCCTTGTTCAACCGGACCAGCTCCTCGTTCGCATCGGCCAGCTCCCGCGTCCTATGCTTGACCCGCTCCTCCAGCTCATCGTGGGAGCGCTTCAGCGCCTCGTACAGTTGAAGGTTCTCCATCGCCACGCCGACTTGAGTCGCCAGAATCGACATCAGCTCCATGTCTCCCGATTCCAGTTGGGGGTAAGGGGGATTGGTCCCGGCCAGGAGGAACCCCTGCGGTTTTCCTTTCAGGGTCAGCGGAACGGCGGCGTGGGAACGCAGGCCCACGAGGGTCCCCAGCTCCCCGTTTTTTCCCGGCTCGACGGCCAGGATCGGCTCCCCCTTGGCCAGCAGTGGGCCCCGGATCACCTCGAGCAGCCGGGCCGCGTCCAGCCGTTTCCACTCCTCCGGCTCGAACCCGGCCTGGGCGATGGCCATCGGCTCCCGCGGCTTCTCCGGATCCATCAGGACCAGGAGGGCCTTCTCGAAGTCCAGGTCGGCGACCACCCCCTGGGCGGTCAGCTGGCACAGCTCCGCCGTCGATCGGGCGGAAAGGATCCGATGGGACAATCCCTGCAGGGCCACCAGCCCGGCCAGCTTCTTGTCCAGCTGCTCCTGGGTTCGTGTCAGCTCTAGGTCGGTCTGCACGATGATTTTGGTGTTCTGATCCAGCTCCTCGCAGATCCGGTTGACCCGGTCCAGCTCCTTGCCGAAAGTCGCCAGCTGCCGGCGCAGCGTCGCCTGGTCCGTCACCAGATAGATCCCCACCAGAACCATCAGGAGCGAGTAGGCGATCCGGAGGGTGGAGGTGTCGGAAAGAGAAATCAGGATCAGCAGAAGGAGACTGGCCAGCACAATCAACTTCATCGAGAGGGACATACGCGCCTCACATCGCCGAGAGTGCCACCACGACCACCGATTCGTTATGGAAGTAGCTCCGCCCGTGGAATTGGGTGGCCGTCAGAGGGGCCTGCTCTCCGTAGTCGTAGAAGCCGACCAGGGGCACGTTGTTTCCCAAGGTCCGCCGGATCGAGGCGATCTCCTCGGGCGCCCGTCGTCCGAACAGCCGTTCCCGGGAGCAGGAGCTGAAGACCAGCCCCAAGCGGGGGGTCTGGGGGGCGATCGATCGGACCGCCTGCTCCGCCGCCAGGCGGGCCGCCTCCAACGCCTTCTGCTTCGAGCCCATCATCAATCGGACCTCCGATCCTTCCGGGACCTCCCCGGCGTAGACGATGGAGTCGTCCGGGTCGACCCGGAGGACGTTGCGCAACAGGTACTCTTCCTCTCCCGGAATCGGCATCCCCAAAGGGTACAGGATCGACATGTCGGCCAGGCGCTCCGTTTTCAAGGAAGCGGCCGCTTTCCCGAAGTAGGTCTCGTACAGGTTCACCGCCGACTGTTTATCCATCTCCCGGACGATGTTGGCGCTCGCCCGGGTCACCCGGCGGGGCTTTCCCAGCGGATGCCACCCGTGTCGGGCCCCGATCCCCAGCGCGATCGGCCCGGCCAGAAGGATTCCGGCCACTGCGTCGGTGAAGACCTGGCCGTGGAAAAACTGGTAGGTCCGGTCAAAGGCGAAATCGTCCGCCGAGGATCCTCCCACGATCGGGAAACTCAAGCCCAGAACATCCTGAATCCCTCGGATCACCTCCGCCACGTTGCCGGTGAGCCCGTCGGGGAAGATGAGAAGCCCGTGGGGGTTGGGAAGTTTGGACTGGCTGATCCGGGTGGCCAGGTCCCGGCCGGCCTGAAGGGGATTTTTTCGGATTCCCATGCTTAAGCCGGTGGCGATCCGAAGGGAGTCGGAACGGATCGCCATCACCACGACCGACCGTCGGGAAGGGCCCTCGGTCAGGATCTCGCCGGCGGTGGAGCAGCCGACCAGGGGGGCTTCCAGGAAGACCGATCCGATTCCTTTGAGCAGGGGCTCCGGATCGAACCGGACCGAGGCGAAGACGAGGAGGAGGTCGGCGGTCGGTTGTATCATCGATTGTCGGGCCCGTGAGGCCGCCTCCTCTCCGGCCCGGAACGAATCGGAGATCCGGCTGGATCCCACTCCGACCCAGGTCGCCATCGCGCCTTAAGTATACACCAAACCGCTGGAAGTAATTGGGTCCTCAGGTGTTTATAGAAGTAGGGAGGGGGCGCCCACGTCGAGGGGCAAAAGTGCCCTTTTAGACAATGGGTAGTTTATAACTGCTGTCTCTTTTAACAAACGATGAGGTATACTTTGAGAAAGGGAGGATTTGAGGGAATGGGGCTATTCACCTCCACACGGAATAAGCAGTGGAAATCGGGTACGGTTCTTCTGGAGGACAACCCCTTCTGGAGGAAGTTGGGCCTGAAGGAGGAGGTTGCCCAGGATCTTCGCAAGGCGACCCGGATCTCGATCAAGCTGCCGGCCTACTACCGGATCAACGGCAACGGGGCCGACTGGAAGGCGGCCCAGACCGTGGATTACTCCCAGAACGGGGTCCGTCTGCTCGTCCATACGCCGGTCTGTCGAGGGATGAAGATTTCTATTGAGGTCCGGCTTCCCGGCATGCAGAAACCGGCTCAGCTCCACGGGGTGGTGATCTGGGTGGGGCCGGCCTTCAATCGGGGGACTCAAGCCGAGTGTGGCGTCGCCTTCGAGGACCTGCGGCGGATCGCCCCGCCTGAGAAAGAGAAGATGACCACCTTCCTGGCCGATCGGCTCTGCCAGTTGGCCCTGCATCTTTCCCGGGGCCTCGTCTGCCGTCCTGTCGAGTCCCTGGAAGATCTCAAGGAGGCCTACCGACTTCTCTACCGGGAGTATATGGCCCGGGGCTACTGCCAGCCGAACCTGGCAAAGATGCATTACAACCTTTTCTGTCTCCTTCCGGACAGCTGCACCTTCGTCTTAAAGAGGAAGGATCAGCTCCTGGGAACGATCTCTCTGTTGGTCGACTCTCCCTGCGGCTTGCCGATGGAGTCCCTCTTTCCCGAGGAGATCGCCAAGCTCCGGGTCCCCGGCCGCCGCCTGGCCGAGGTGGGGCTGTTGGCCCTGAATCAGACGGAGATCGGCAAAGGGCTCTTCTCCCTGGCGAATCTCCAGAAGCAGGCGGCCCTGTTCCGGCTCTTTAAGACGATGTTTGACTACGCCCGCTTCGTCGCCGGAGTCACCGATCTGGTGATCGGGATGCATCCCAAGCATGAGGCCCTCTACCGGTATCTGACCTTCGAGACGATCGGCCCGGTCCGCTCCTACGAGGGGGCCTGCGGCAACCCGGCCCTTCCGATGCGGATGGACATCCCTAAGACAGAGGCGACCGTCCCCAAAGGTTTCGGCAAGGGACTCTATTACCTGCGCACACCCCGCCGTCAGTCCCAGGAGCAACTGCAGAAGCGCTACCATCTGGATGCGCAGGCCGCCCATCAACTTCTTCTGAAGGAACGAAACTTGTGGGATAAACTTTCCCCCTCCTGTCAGGCTCATCTGAGCTCCTGCTATCCGGGGCTGATCCCTTTTAAGAAGGCGGTCTAACCATGTCAGGGAAGCTATAATATCCTCTGGAAGATGATGCGATGGCGGTAGAGGCGAAAGAGATTTTCAGACCCCCGAAGATGCAGGAGGTGGGGCCGCTCTTGCCTTCCCCTGTGCAGGGAGGAGGCGTCCGTGGCCTTTCGAGGGAGGCGCTTCAGGAGATCACCCGCTTGATCGGTCGGGATCCCAAGGGCTTACTCATCCAGTTGGCCCTGGCCTGGGCGGTTGTCGGGATCGCGATTGGCATCGCGGTCTAGTTTAAGAATTCCTGGGTCAGCTTGCTGGCGATCTTCCTGGTGGGAGAGGATGCTGCTTCCGAACCTGAACTTCACCCTGCACATCTACCACCATTATTTCCCGGGGATCCCCTTCTCCCGCTTGCTCAGGGTCCACCAGATCTTTGAGCGGGAGGGGCTGGTCAACGAGGGAAACCTCTTCCGCGGCTACGGGGAATTCCTGAGGTTTCTCCTCACCCCCAAGAAGAGCGTCAAACTCACCCCTCTGCCTGTCGTCTAGGCCCTTTGCCCGGCACCGCGGGCTGTCCATTTTACACGGCGCTGGAAAATGGCCTTGGCTGATTTACAGCAGGGTGTAAAATGGACAATGCCATGCGGACATTCCACCGGCGGGTGATGGAATGGGCTCTTTTTGAGGAAACCTTGGCCGGGGGAAGGTCCTTGTAAGCTTCATTTCTTGAGGACGAAGGATGGCCAGGAGGTGGATTTTGCTGTCGCCGACCGGAGGCGGGTATGGCTTCTGGTGGAGGCCAAGGAGTCGGAGACCTCCCTCTCGAAGGGGCTGATGACCCTTCAGCAGAAGGTACAAGCGCCACTGGCCGTTCAGGTGGTCAACAAGAAGGGGATCTGCGAGCAGAAGGGGAAGGGGCTTTATCTGATGGGGGCGGACCGGCTTTTCTGTCTTCTACCATGAGTGGCCTGTGGTCCTACGAGGAGGCATTCTGCCGGAATCAGGGCCTCATTACCCAAGAGGAACAGCAGAAACTGCGCCGGTCCCGCGTCGCAATCGCCGGTCTCGGGGGAGTGGGAGGGGTCCACCTCGTCACCTTGGCCCGGCTGGGGATCGGCTGCTTTACCATCGCCGACCCGGACACCTTCGAGCCGGCCAACTTCAACCGGCAGTACGGAGCCACGACATCCACCCTCGGCCGTTCCAAGGTCGAAGTGATGGCCGAGGTTACCCGCCAGATCAATCCGGAGGTGGATCTGAAGATCTTCTCGGAGCCGATCGGATCGGACAACGCCGCCGCGTTTCTCCAGGGAGCAAATCTTCTCGTGGATGGGATCGACGCCTTCGAGGTGGAGGCCCGCCGGATTTTATACCGACAGGCCCGGGCCCAAGGGATCTGGGTGGTCAATGCAGGGCCGCTGGGATTCAGCACCGGCTGGCTGCTCTTCGACCCCAAAGGGATGAGCTTCGACCGTTATTTCGATCTCTCCGATGGCATGGATCCGGTCGAGAAGGTGGTGGCTTTCCTCGTGGGGGTCTGCCCGGCGATGCTTCCGAAGGCCTACACCGACCTGTCGTACGTGAATATTCCAGCGCATATGGGTCCCTCCAGCAGCTTGGCCTGCCAGTTGGCGGCCGGGGTGGCCGCGGCGGAGGCGCTGAAGATTCTCCTCAAACGGGGAAAGGTGTTCCCGGCCCCCTTCTACTACCAGTTCGATCCGTATCTGGGCCGGTTCGTCCGGGGGAAACTCCGTGGGGGGAATCGTCACCCTGTTCAGCGCTTGAAACGCTGGTGGCTTGAAGGGCAGCTTCAGCGCCGATGAAGCGGGCCGTCCTGTTTCGAAGATCCTTAAAGTCCTGGGGGGCCCTTCTGGCCCAGAGATTTTACGAGGAGGCCCTCGCATGTGCTTGGGTCGGCATTGGGCTCCCCTGATGCGTTCGCTCATCCTCTCGATGGCCGTTCAGAAGTTTTCCATCCATTTCTCCTCCTGACATCCCGGCGATCCCATTCTCGACTTCAGCTTCGGCCTTTACCCAAAGGAGGGGCTCTGGGTGACGCTCCATAGCAAAACTAAGTCAGCCCCACCGCCTTGAGCGCCTCCTGCCATGGCAGGATCGCAATTCCAGCCACCATCCTTTTACGCGGAGCCAGCGAGGCTAGGTACAACTCGGCCTGCGGCCGCACGTCCCGGAAGGCCTTTAGCCCTCGAAGATCGCTGGCGCTCGGATTCTCCGCCGCTTTGATTTCAATGGCGAAGCACCGCTTGGGAGGGATTTCGATCACCAAGTCCACTTCCATATGGCTGGAGCTGTGATAGAAGGAGATCTCGGCTTCCCACTCTCGGTAACGAATCAGACGGATGAATTCGGTCACCAGAAAATGCTCAAAGACACGCCCGTATTCCGAGGTCCCCCTCTGAAGGGGCGCCGAGAGCTCCTTGGCCATGGCCCGATGGACGCCGGTGTCGAAGAAATAAAACTTAGGATGGGCGATGAGGCGTTTGCGAACCGCTTTTGAATAGGGGAGAAGCAGGAACCCCACCAGGGTATCTTCCAGCAGTTGGAAATACTCCTTGACGGTCTTGTAACTGGCGCCGGTCTCTCGAGCGATGTTGGAGTAGTTCAGGACATTTCCATTTTCGTCCGCGGCCAGTGACAGGAAGCGCAAGAATCCCCCCAGATTCCTCACGAGCGCCTCTTCCTGAATCTCCTCCTTCAGATAGGTCTCGACATAGGCCCGTAAGGTCCGGTGGGCCTCCTCCTCGTTCTTAGCCAAATAGACACTGGGGAGGGTCCCCCGATGAAGCGCCCGATCCAAGGAGAAATCGCTGCCTAGTTCCACGTGGGTGAACGGATAGAGGTGGTACGTCCATGCGCGCCCGGCCAGAAGGTTCGCCTGAGCCCTCTTTAACTTCCTGGCGCTGGATCCACTAAGGCAAAAGGAAGGGGCGTCCCTGCCCTCCAGGAGGGAGTGAACCTCGTTGAGAAGATCCGGAATCCGCTGGATCTCATCGACGACTACGTGGGTCACCTTCCTGTCCCGAGACAAAACCTCTTCCCGAAAGAGGCGCGGCTGGGCAGAAAGCCGGAGATGCTCCTCCGTCTTCAAGAGGTCGTAAGTGAGCGTCTTCTGAGGGTGGAAGGTGGAGCGAAGCAGGGTGCTCTTGCCCGTCTGCCGTGCCCCGAACAGAAAAAAGGTATGGTCCTTCGGGAGTTCGAGCAATCTCTTAACCATACCTCTAATTTACATTGTAAATTAGAAGTAGTCAACCTAAAATTCAAACCCGTCGATTTTTGTCAGAACTCGAACCAGAGTTCGGAGTAGAGCCGGCTTCCCTTTTTAAACTTCCCGAAGGTGCCGTCTCGGGTACCCCGAAGAAGATCCAACCCCAGCCGCCAGCGCCAGTGGTCGCTCAGCTTGTAACTCAGCTTGGGTCGAAGCAGGAAGTCCGACTCCATGAGACCGAGGATCGCCAGGAACTCCGGCTCCAGCTTCCCATCGAGGAAGTCGGTCTTGACCCAGAGGGAGATGGAGTTGCGGACTCGGCGCTCGTTGTCAGCTAAGAGGGGGGTGTGGTTAAAGATGACCCGCTGCATGAACTGGAGGTTGGTGTCGACCTTGTCGAAAAAGGTGTAGTCGGCGCCGATCAGATAATCGATGAAGTCCCGGCGGACCACCCCATCCGGATCAGTGGAATCGAAGATGGAGAAATGCCCGCCACGGTTGAAGATGAACTCCCCCTTGAAGATGACGTCGCTTGCCTCCTTGGAGAAGGTGGCCCCCATCTGGTTGAGCCGCCGGTATTCGGGGGTGAAGTGGAAGACCTCGGAGCCGTCGATCGTCCGGAAGTTGACCGGCGCCTTGTCCCAGGTATGGAGATAAAAGGCGCTTAGGTCCCAGCCCTCGATCAGGATGGAGAGCCGGCCCCCGATCTGGCTGTTTTCAAGCTGGTTGCCCGGCTCCACCGGATCGGTCACGGTAAAACCCAGATCGGAGCGGGGCAGGGGCAGGGGGAACCGGAACTCCGATCCCTCCACCCCCAGCTTGTTGAATTCCGGCCAGGGGAGCCAGACCAGCTCCGCATGGAAATCTCCCGAGGAATACTCCACGTCGGCAGCCCACTCCGGGATCCGGATCAGGTCGAAGTCCGGGAGCACAAACTCCCGAAGGTCCTTGGCGTTGACCGTGTCGGCGAAGAACAGGCCGACCGATTCCCCCCAGACGATCTGCTGCTTGCCCAAGCGGAAGTCCCAGGGGCCGCGAGAGAGATCCAGATAGGTGTCGCGCAGCTGCGCCTCCATCCGTTGGTCCGATCCGACGCTTCGGGGAAAATTGTCGGTCAAGTCATAGACCGGGTCATAGGTGAACCTCCCCGTGGCCTTGAACCGCAGGTCATCGGAGAGGCGAGCGGTGGGGGCCAGGATCAACTGATTCTTGAGTTTCGTCCATTCTCCGGAGTGACTCACCCGATAGGCGGTCTCGTTCCACAGCTTGCCGTGGAGCGATACGGGGACAGTCCCCGGATGGGACACGGTCGGGGACAGTCCAGGAGGGGACACCCTACGAAGTAGAGTGTCCCCTTTCTGGGCTGTCCCCTCTGGAGGTTCCCTCCGGGGGCTGTCCCCCTTTTGCTGTGCGGCTCCATGGCGTTGCAGCGTCTCTACCGTGAGCTCAATCAGTTGCGCCCGAATCTCCGGATCGTGCGAGGGGTTTGGCTCGGCGGTGACAGGGAAAGTCAGACCTGCCAGAAAGGCACCGATCAGAAGGAAGAGTCGGGTTCGCATTTAAGGATAATTTCGAAGCAGGCTTTTGATCGGTTGGAGGGCAAGGAAATCCAGCTCTTCCCGTTTTAGCAGAAAACGTTCCGCCTCGGAGCGCACCCTTTTGAAGTCCACCGATTCCAAGTGTTTGAGGAGTTTCTGTTTGAATTGGTTGGGAACGATATTGTGCCCAACCCCTTGTGTCTGGCGGATGGCGCTGTTGAGGAGCTTAAAATTGGGGATGATCCCTTTTCCCAGAAACCAGACCAGATCATAATAGTCTCGACCTTTCACCCAGCGACGGAAGAAAAGGGCATGCAGCTTGGTCGCAAAGAGAGAGGGCAGATCGAAGGTGGATACCGTATAGGAGACGGGGGTGGTGACCAGGGCGATTTCGACGACGCCTCCCTTCGGAGGGCTCTTATCCACCTCCACCTTGACGGTGAGCTTCTCCTCTTTAAGAGGGGAGAGGCCCATCGCGTTCAGAAGCCCAGGAAAACGCAGGTCTGCTTTGGCCACCGTCTTCCCCTCGTTAAGGTGCGACTCTCCTTTGAGGTTCTGGAGCTTTAAGTCAACGGCGACTCGATCCAGAAGGGAGCGGAACTCAAAACCCTTGGGATGGACCCGTGAGAAGTCCAGATCTTCCGAATACCGATCGGTATGATGAAGGAGCCGCAGGGCGGTTCCTCCGGTAAAGGCGAGCTGCTTAAAGGCGCCGTGGCGGTACAGGCTCTGGAGGACCAGGTGCTGCAAGAATTCCCCAACCGCCAACTTCTTGAGGTGGGGTTGAGGATGCTTCTTGAGCTCTTCTTGAATCCAATCGATCATAAGACCGCCTCTTGGATGAACGACTCTATCGCCAAGAGCAGCTTCTTGGTTCCAAACCGTTTCGCCTGCGCTCTCAGCCGGGCCGGCTTTAACCGCTTCCCATTTTGGAACCGGTAGGAACCGATAAAGGCCGCCTTGTCTCTCGGGTCCCATCGGGAGAGGTTCAGGTACAGAAAATCGACTACAGCCTTTTCCGGGGAGGCCATCAGGGCTCTCCATTTCCCCGGCAAT
This sequence comes from uncultured Planctomycetia bacterium, assembly GCA_964603095.1. GTDB lineage: Bacteria > Omnitrophota > Gorgyraeia > 1-14-0-20-64-10 > 1-14-0-20-64-10 > CAZRTR01. The sequence goes on along the minus strand of CAZRTR010000016.1, from coordinate 6,880 downwards.
TCCGCCGGTTCAAATCCAAAGAAGCACTCCGGACGCAGATGCTGGTAGGTGAAGAGGCCGAAGGCGTTCTCGAAGCGGCAGGTCTTTCGGACGGTCACGGAGGTGGCTGCAGCCACGAACTCGGGGATGAGCCCATAGAAGCTCAGCGCCGATTCCATGCTGACATAGGAGGGAATCAGGATCTGGTTGGCCAGGTAGAACAGGGGCGGTTCGATGACCCGCTCTTGCGGGCACAGCAGATACAGCCCCTTTCGCAGCGGTTGGACAAGACCCTTTTTCTTCCAGAGGGAGATCTGGACTTTCAATGTGTCGGGATGGGGGCTTAAGGTTCCCAGCATGCTGGTCGAGAAGACCGGAATCCCCCCGATCCTTTGCTTGAAGTCAGAAAACTTCATTTCTGTGTATTATACTTTTATATAATCAGAAGGAATTAAAGTCAAGGGCCATGGGTGGGCTCACTCGCCGTGGCGGGGCTTTGCCCCGTCAGTCCATCCACTTCTTCATGTAATCTTCGGTGAAGAATTTCTCCAGCAGCGGCTCCACCTTCATCTGGTCATACTCGATGATCGACTGCTGTCCCACCACGATTGGATCGCTCAGGATCAGTCGAGTAGGCCGGGGTCGTCCTCCCAGCTCCTGATACACTTCGTAGGAACAGCTCTTCAGGAGCCGTCCCGACAATCCGTAAAACTCGGCCTTGTACGGATGAAATGTCTCCTTCTCTACCCACAGGATCGCCTTGCCGTAGGTGACATCCTCCGCCACGGCGGTCAGGTTCAGGACATAAAACGATCTGCCGTCGGTCTCCTCCTCCCGCAGGATCTCCGGAGTGTAATCCCCCGTGAGATTGGCCCGGGCGATGTCCCCGTTGGCCACGTCGCCGATCAGCCGCTCCCGCAAGAAGATCCGAAGCGGCTTGGAGACGTCGGGGAAGTATGCCCACATGTCCCTCCCTTTCATCAGAAGCAAGCGACCCCGCTCCACCGCAGGGCTTAACGTCTTGATCAGGGTCCGCTCCTTGCCCTTGACCAGGACCTCGTAGGTGTTGGTCCGGGAGGAGCCGCTGGGCTTGATGCTGGTCACCGTGACGGAGACGGTGTAATCCAGTTGGGGGTTTCGGACCTCGTCGGCGCGAAGCAGAATCTCTTCAGCGGTGGGCCCTTCGACCTCTTCCTGAGCGCTGCTCAGGGCAGGTTGGGCTTGGGTGGGGCAGGAGATGAGCGCAAACGCCGCCGTCATTGCGAGTCCGGCTCTAAGACCCGAAGGGCATTCTCGGAAAGGGGCTCTAAATTTGGTCAGCGTCGTACCACGGAATAAATTGGATGTGGGCCTTCCCATAATCCACTCCTCCCTTCAGGCCGTCGCTCACCACATAGGCCTGAGAAACCTCGGGGTAGCGAGTCAGGAAATCCTTTAAGCCCTCTGGGACTGCAAGGTCTTTTAATCCGCTTTTCACCTCCACGGGAATCGGGCGGCGGTTCACCACCTTGACGAAATCCACCTCTTCCTTTCGTTTCGTCCGCCAAAAATAGAGGGAGGTCGTGGGAGAGACTTTCTGAAGAAGCTCGAGAAAGACCTGGGACTCGTACAGCACCCCCTTGTCTTGACGCGCTTCCAAGTCGTCCTCGAAGTTCTTAAGGATGGCATGGCGGATGCCGAGATCGTAAAAATAATATTTCAGCGATTTCTTGAGCTCGTTGGCCAAATTGCTGGAAAAGCTCGGCAGGGAATAACAAACATAGGTCTGCTCGAGGACGGTTAAATATTTCTCGATGGTTCTGGCCGTCAATCCCACCTCGCGGGCCAGACTCGAAACGGAAACAAGAGAGCCCTGCCGGTTCGCCAGAAGATAGAGCAGGTGGTTGAAGGCCTTGATGTTTTCTTCCTTGATGAGATATTTGATGTCTTTTAAGATAAAGGTCTCGAGGAGATCTCGAAGATAGGCCTGCCGCTCGGAGGGCTCGCTCCGGTGCAAAAGCCCGGGCAGCGTCCCCTCCACCAGGATGCGGTCAAGGGGCAGTCCATTCTCCTTGTATTCACGGACCGAAAGCGGGAAGATTTTTCTCAAGGAACGCCGACCTGCCAAGCTTTCCTTCAAATGTTTGTGAGTTTCGAGGGAAGAGGAGCCCGAGGCAAAGATTTTGATCTCCGGATGGGAATCGTAGACCGCCTTCAAAAGATGCGAGGCGTTTTTTAAATAAATGTCTCCAACTCTTTCAGGAGATACGTCTTGCCAACCTGCCGCGCTCCCAAGAGAATCGTGACCTCACGGCGAGAAAGGTCAAGACACAACTCCTTGAATATGAGGCGATTGACCCCCACGCTGACTATTCTATACTGGAAGTATAGAATAGTAAAGTCTGCCGGCGATTTCGTTCATCCGGCGTGCCGGAGGGCCTGGGCGATCTCCAGGCGGGAGGCCTTATGGGCCGGGTAGAGGGAGGAGATCAGCGAGGTAACCAGGGAAAGCAGGAAGGCGAGTAGAAGGGTGGAGGGAACGATGCGGGGTTGAGACAGCCACGGCACGGTCGCACCGGGGGCCGGGGGCATTGGGATCCCCACCCATGCCACCAGGGAAGTCAGAAGGAAGCCCAGGAAGATCCCCCCCAACCCTCCGAAGACGCCCAGAAAGAATCCCTCCCAGAGAAAGAGGGAAACGACCCCTCGCCTCTTTGTCCCCAGGGCCATCAGGGTCCCGATCTCGGAAGTCCTCTCCAGGACGGCCATGTTCATCGTGTTGAAGATGCTCAGGATGACGATCACGGCGACGACCAGGTTGAAGACGAGGAAGAAGCGGCCGAACAGCTGCTTGGTTTTCGCGTAGAAGTCGGTCAGCTCATCCCAGCTCCTTAACTCCAGAGACAGATTTCTCTCCCGAAGGAGCCGCTCCAGTTGAGCTTTCACCCGGTCGGTCTCCTCGGTTCCCCTAAGCAAAATCACCAGGGATTGGATTGCCTCGGTGTGGAGAAGCTTCTGGGCGGTCTTGAGAGGAAGCCGAAGGAAGTGGTCATCGAAGTCCTTGGAGGCCGTCGTAAAGGTCCCCTTGACCGTGACATCCAGCGCATTCATCGACCCTCCCACGGTGTTGGCCACCAGGATCAGCCCATCCCCTGGCCGGACACCCAGAGAGGAGGCCAGCCCTTTCCCCAGCAGGACAGAGAAGGTGTCGCTCTCCTGAAGCGGCTCCCCCGACTCGATGATACTGCCGGTCATTTTGGGCAGACCCTTCTTCCCCTCCCGGTATTCCCTCAGATCCGAGAGGACTAGGGTGGGCTCATTCTGGGGCTGGATCCCCTGCCCGATGCAGGAGGCGGTTGTTTCTCCGGTGCTGATCAGAGCGGCGAACTGGATCCGGCCGGTCACGTACTCCACCCCTTCGACCCTTTGAAGGACGAGGGAGGCGATCCGCTCCGGATGGTCCATGAGGTACTCGAAGGGCCGGGAGGATCCCTTCTCGAGGAAGCCCTCTCTGTAAATCTGGATATGGCCGGTATGCGTCTTGATGTGGGCCTCCCGCATCTTGGAGTTCAAGGCGTCGTCAAAGAACCCTCCCACGAAGATCAGGGCGACGCAGCCAAAGGCGATGGCAAAGAGGGTGATCCAGGATCGAGTTCTGTGCCGGAAGACGTTGCGCAGGGCGATCTTAAAGAGAATCATCCGTTGTGAGTAATGTTCCCATCAGAAAGGTGGATCACTCGGTCGGCGATCGCCATGACTTTCGGGTCGTGGGTGGAGAAGAGGAAGGTGGTGCGGCGTTCCTGGTTAAGCCGTTTCATCAGTTGAAGAATCTCCTGCCCGGTGGCGTGGTCCAGGTTGGCGGTCGGCTCGTCCGCCAGGATCAGGGCCGGCTCGGTGGCCATCGCCCGGGCGATGGCCACCCGCTGGCGCTGGCCGCCGCTCAACTCCATCGGTTTGTGACGCGCGAACTTTTCCAGCCCCACCGCCCCCAGGGCCTGTTGGGCCTTTTCCCTCTTTTCTTGGGGGGCCATCCTTTTGGCCAGCAGGGGATACTCGACATTCTCCAGGGCGGTCAGGACCGGGAGGAGGTTGAAGTTCTGGAAGATGAATCCGATCCGATGGGCCCTTAGGTCGGCCAGCTCGTCGCTGGAGAGCCCGGAGATATCCTTTCCCTCGATCAAGACCTTCCCAGAGGTTGGTTTCTCGATGCAGCCGATGAGGTTCAAGAGAGTCGTCTTGCCGCTTCCCGAGGGGCCGGCGATGGCGAGAAATTCCCCCTTCTCCACCGTCAGGTTGACCCCTCTTAAGGCAGGGGCGACACTCTTTCCCAGCCAGTACTCCTTGGTGACGCCCTCCACCTGGACGATGCTCATCCTACTTTAACACCCCAGAAACCACAGAAAGGCCACAGAGCCACAGGGTTCATAATGCGACGCGCTTAATTTCGAGGCGGCTTCTAGAGAAATCCAGTATCAGGCCCAACCTTATCCCACTCGTTTTAAGATACGACAGCATCTGTGCTATATGGAAATTGTTAATCTCGTAGACTGCTTTAAGCTCTACCACGAGTTTCCCTGCCACGACAAGGTCGAGCCGATGAAGTCCTAGCAGTTGGTTCTTGTATTTTACTCGGATCGGCTGCTCAGTCTCAAGCGGCACTTCTCTTCCACGCAACTCATGTTGCAACGCCTTCGAGTAGAACCGTTCCAAAAACCCAGGGCCTAACGCTTTATGGACTTCAATGGCCGCCCCAATGACCGACTCCGTCAGCCCGCTTAGCTCCTCATGCGCCATGGACAAGTCCTCTCTTGCATCACCCGGCCCCCCTCGACGAACTCCTGGGGAGAGCTGCCTTCGGAGACCAACAGCCCCAGAAGAGGTGAACCCCGAACCTGAAGTTGCGAGTAGAGATTGATGGAGAAACTGCTTCCCAGCCGGTTCATCAGCCGCTGCCGGTTCCAGCGGGACCCGGATCGAAAGAAGGGCAGTAACGAGCCCAGCTCCATGGTCCGGGAATCGATCCCGTCCCGGAGATGTTCCGCCTCCTGTTTGGTCCACCTCATCTTGCTGAAAAACTCCCGGTGGGGCTCCTCCATCTCAAAGCGGAGCTGGTCGGCACTCCCGATGAGACGGCCCAGTTGCGCCTTCTCCTTTCCAGACTGGACGACCCGCAGGCGAGTTCGATCCGGGACGGTCCCCTCTCGGATCAGCTCCTGGACGATCTCCTCCGGGATGGCCTTGCGGGAGTAAAACTTCCGGTTGGTGGCCCGGAGCTCGATGGCTCGGTAGAGAGGGTCTTCCGGCGCATCGCTCTTCATCAGGGAGAGGGTCGCCACCAAGAGAGGGGAGGCCTCCCCTTGGGGAAAAGTGTCCACCTGGGCGCTGTACCCTTCATGGGAGCCGGCCAAGACGATGTTTTCAATGACCGCTCCGACCGAGAGGTAAGGGCCCCGGTAGCCGACATCAAGAATCTCTGATATGCGGCTGGAGTCCAGAGAGAGCTCGATCCGATCCTCCCCCACGCGGAACTTCCAGGGCTGCAGGTTGTCCCCCGACGGGGCCAAGATCCCCTTTTCGACGAGCCGCTTGAGAACCTCTCGGCTGATCACGCTAAGGGCAAGTTTACCGGCCGGCCTAAAGGATGTCAACGTTGCAGGGGCGCAAGAAGCTATGCCATAATAAGCCAAAAGCTTAGGGGACGCCCCGCCTGCGGCGGGACTTTCCTTGAACTGTCCACCTAAAGGTGGACAAAAAGCTTAGGGGACGTGGCGGAACTGGCATACGCGCGTGCTTGAGGGGCACGTGCCGCAAGGCTTGGAGGTTCAAATCCTCTCGTCCCCATTCTGCTTCGCCCTTGCAAAGCAGCTTCTCGATAAGGAGGTGGAGCCATGTTTGACCGAGATACCCTGAAAGGCAAGTCGATCCTCATCACAGGAGGAGCCGGTGGACTAGGCCGGGGGATGGCCAAGCGATTCCTTGAGTTGGGCGCAAACGTGGCCATCTGTGGTCGAACGAAAGAGACGTTGGAACAGGCGGCCAAGGAGTTGGAAGGGGTCGGGGCGAAGGTCATCCCCACTGTCGTGGACATTCGGGATCACAAAGCGGTAGGGGAGATGATTGAGACCCTGGTATCGGAGCTGGGAGGGCTGGAGGGCTTGGTCAATAATGCCGGAGCCAATTTCTTATGCCTCTCCGAAGAGCTGACCCCTGGCGGATTTAAAGCGGTGGTGGACATCAACCTGCACGGGACCTTTCATTGCTCGCATCATTTTGGGAACTATTTGATCAAGAATAAAAGACAAGGGTCCATCCTGAATATCGTGACGACATACACCGAGACCGGTTCGGCCTTCATTCTCCCCTCGGCCTGTTCAAAGGCAGGGGTCTACGCCATGACGACCACCTTGGCCTACGAATGGGCAACGTACGGCATTCGGGTCAATGCCATCGCCCCAGGCCCCTTTCCTACGCCGGGGGCATGGACCCGATTGGTGCCCAGCGCCGAATACGAAAAGATCTATCTCAATCGCCATCCGATGCATCGGTTTGGGGAAATCGTTGAGCTGGCCAACCTTGCCGTCTTTCTGATGTCGGATCTGGCCTCTTACATCACGGGAGAATGTGTGAACATTGATGGGGGGGAACGATTGCAGGGGGGGCAGCTTAATTTTCTCACCCACCTGATCCCCCGTCCAAAGTTGAAAGAGATCTTTGCGGCGCTACGACCTAAAAAGTAAGCTGATTGAGAAGGCCAAGCGTTCCCGGTTCTGGCTCTGGTTGCTGAATCTCATTCTCTCCCGAATCATCCCGTTCAATTGGCCCCACCGACTCAGGATCTTAAAAATAACGGACGATTCCATTGAGATTAACCTGAAAAACCCGTGAATCGGCCTGGATTTTCGGCCAGCTCGACGGGGCTCGT
>CAZRTR010000015.1:0-30112 GCA_964603095.1 uncultured Planctomycetia bacterium | reverse complement strand
GTAGGTGGAGAACTTGTAGCCCCGCTCGTACTCGAACTTGTCCACCGCCTTCATCAGCCCGATGTTGCCTTCCTGGATCAGGTCGAGGAACGAGAGGCCCCGGTTGGTGTACTTCTTGGCGATGGAGACCACCAAGCGCAGGTTGGCCTCCACCAGGGCCCGCTTGGTTCGGATATAGACCACCTCCCGCCGCCTTAAGGTGGCCAGCATCTCTTTCAGCTCTTGAGGCGGCTGGCCCAGTAACCGCTGCGCGGCTTGAAGCTGGCCTTTCAGTTCGAGGATCTTCTTCCGGGAACCGGCTCCCCGCCGAGAACGGATCTTCTCCATCTCCCGGGTGAGGCGCTCGAAGTCGGAATACCGGCGCTTGAGCTTCCTGACGGTTTCCTCCACCAAGGGGCTGGTGAACCGCATCGCCTGGAGATACCGGATCCGTTTCGTTAAGGATCGAGTGGCCCGCACCTTGGCGGCCAAACGAAGCAACTTGGGCAGGAGCCGCTCCTTCTTCCGGAAATCCTCCGTGACATACTCCTCCGGATTGGAGTCCTTCTCCTTGATCCGTTCCACCAGCTGAAGGATCTCCCGCTGGACCATGACCGAAGAAAAGACGATCTCCCGGTAACGGGCCTCCGCCTCCTTGATCTCCTTGGCAATGCGTAGCTCATCCTCCCGGGACAACAGCGAGATCTGGCCCATCTGCCGCAGGTACATTCGGACCGGGTCGTCGACGGGAGCGGATCGGGGCGCTTCCACCTCTTCCTCGGCCTTCTCCTCCGCCTGCCCTTCGGCCCCATCGGACGGCTCCAGCTCCTCCTTCTCCTCCGACGCCTCCTCCCGCTCTTGTCCTGCCTCTTTGGAGGCCGCCGGCTTCTCACCTTCGGCTTCAACGATCTGGATGTTCTCGTTGCCGAGGATCGTCAGGATCTCATCAATCTCCTCGGAGGAGGTGACATCCTCCGGCAGGAGGTTGTTCACCTCTTCGTAGGTCAGCCGCCCCTTCTCCTTTCCCAGGGTAATCAGTTTTTTCAGTTCGTCCAACCGCTTCATCACATTCCGTTCCCTTCGCTTCGGGCTCACCCCACCACCTTCTGGGCGCCGTAAGGCGCCGCATCGGCGCTCCAGTAGCCGTGTGTCTGCCGAGTCCCTCCGGGACTCGCAGGAGATGGTGGGGTCATTGCGCCTTCATGAGCTGATTGTATTCCAGTATCAGACGTTCCGCCGCCACCTCATCCCGTTGCTCCTCCGCCTTGCGAATCGAAAGCTGGAGGCCCTGAAGGGAAGCCCTGCGGCGTTGCTGATGAATCCGCGCCATGACCTCCTCCAAGGCCTGATCCTTCTCTAAGACCGTGTCGGCGCAGGCCAACCACCGGGCCACCCGGTTCTCCCAATGGCCGGAACCGCGGGGCAACCGGTTCACCACCGTCCGATGGTCGGGCGGCACGGCATCCTGACGCCACTGCTGGATCAGCCAATCAACGAGCCTCTGGACTTCCGGATCGATCAGTTCCTCCATCTTCAGCCGATCCGCCACACGGGCCACCCGAGCCGGCTCCTCCAAAAGGAGCCCCGCCAACAGCTCCTCCGCCGTCACCCCAATCCCGGCCGCCGCCCCCGGCACGGGCGAGGCCGCCTGCACCAAAGCGGGCCGCCAGGCGGCGTCCAACTTCACCCGGTTCAGCTCCGTCCAGAGCAGCGTCTCCTCCACCCCGAGCAGCTCGCCCAACCGCTTGATATACTCCCCCCGTTGGATCGCGTTGGGAACCCGCTTGATCGTCGGGAGCATCTCCGCGCAGATCCCCACGCGGCCCTCCAGCGTTTTCGGATCGAACTGCCGCTTTAGAAGGCCAAGCTTGTAATCGAACAGGTCCTGGGACTGCTGGATCGCCTGAACCATCGCGGCCATCCCCTGGCTGCGAATCATCGAGTCGGGGTCCATATCTCCCGGAAGCCCCACCACCTTGACCCGCATCTCCTGCTCCAGGAGCAGGTCCAGGCCCCGCAGCGTGGCCATCTGGCCGGCGTAGTCCCCGTCGTAGATCATGACCACATGACGGGTGTATTTACGGATCAACCGCACTTGGGCTTCCGTCAAGCTGGTCCCCATCGAAGCGACCACGTTGCGAATCCCCTCCTGGGCGAGAGCCACCTGATCCATGTACCCTTCCACCACGATACAGAAGTCCCGCTCCCGAACCTGAGGGACCGCTCCATGGAACCCGTAAAGGACCCGCCCCTTGACGTACAGCTCCGTCTCCGGGGAATTCATATATTTCGGCCCCGCCTCCTCCTCGAAGACTCGGCCCCCGAAGGCGATCACCCGGCCGCGCGGATCACAGATCGGGAAGATCACCCGATTCCGGAAACGGTCGTACCATCCTTCCCCGGCCTCCCGGGCAATCGCCAGGCCGGCCTTTTCCATGACCGGCGGCGGGATCCCTTCCCGCCGGGCCTCTTCCAGTAGCCGATCCCACCCCTGCGGGGCGTAGCCGAGTCGAAACTCCTCCCAAATCTCCGGTTTGACTCCCCTTCTCTTCAGATACGCGCGGGCCGGTTCCCCTTCCGTCGACTTGATCAGCAGCTCGTGGAAGAACCGAGCAGCCACCTCATGGGCCCGGTAAAGATCCGGGTCGGCCTGGACAGAGCGGCCCTTCCCCCCCGTAGGGACAACGACCCCCGCCTTCTCCGCCAGCAGCCGGACCGCTTCCGGGAAGTCGACCTGCTCATGTCGCATCACGAAGGTGATCAGATCCCCGCCGGCCCCGCACCCGTAGCAGATGAAGAACTGCTTTTGGGGGTAGACCATGAAGGAGGGGGTCTTCTCCGGGTGAAACGGGCATAGGGCTTTGAAGTTCTTCCCCGCCTTCCTGACCAGGAGGTAGCCACCGATCACCTCGACGATGTCGAGCCGCTCCTGGATCTCCTGCAGCGTCCGATCCGGGATCACCCCGCCCCTCCGGTTCCACGACCCCGCCCCGCCCCGTTCGGTAACCCAGACTCAGAAAGGGCGGGGTCACTGTGCCGAAGGCACAGGCGCCGTCGCTTCCTCACTACCACTAACCCTTCTCCTTGCGCCGCACGACGGCGCAGGAACCGGAGGGGCGGGGTCACGAGAACAAAACCCGCACCGATTCCAAAGAGCGCCGGAACACCGGTATCAGGGCGTCGTAGACCGCCGGGGCCGCATGGGAAAGGATCGATCCGCTCATCGAATGCTCGTCGATCGATGCCTTCAAGTTGACGGAAGGAATCTGCTGCAACGCCACCAGAACAACGCTCATCACCAACCCCGCCCGAACCACCCCCCCCACCAGCCCTCCCAACTGATTCAACCGGGCCTGGAAGCTGACCTGAATCAGCTGTTCCACCACCCGCAACGCCCGGGTGATCGCCAGGTAGATCCCCATCACAAGGGCGATCATCATGACGGCTGAAGCCCACTCGATGCTCAAAAAGGATCGGCTGGCCAAGGCGTCCCCTAACCCTTGATACGTTCTGAAACTGACAAAGAAGCCCCCCACCAGCGCCCCCACCTTGATCAGCTCGGACGAAAGCCCGAGCTGATAACCGATGTAACCCATTCTGATGAAAAGGATTACGGTGAGAATATCAACCCAATTAAACTGGCCGATAGGAACTCCCCCTTAAAGCTGGATTGAGGAATTTTCAAAGCAAGTATACCCGATCCCCCCGCCGACTGTCAAGGGGTGCTTGAAAAAATAAGGGCGGGCTTAGCCGCTAAAGCTCGGGCAGGAACGACTCCGGTCGGAAGTGGGGATCCATCGATTTAAGCTCCTCGATCAGCCGGAGGAGGCGCTGGCGGGATTCGGGGTCCTTGGAACCTTTGAGCCACTGGGAGTAAGCATCCAGGAGTTCATCCTGCTTTTGCCTCACCGGAAGCTCCCGCTCAAAATGACTCAGGGCCTCTCTCAAGGCGGCCATCTCCTCGGGACGGATCCTCTCCACCAGGTGCAGGTATTCCGAACGGGCCTCGGATAGGATGGTCAAGTACAGTTCAGTCTCCCCGGCCAGCTTCGATTGGATTTCCGCCACCGCGGTCGGCTTGCCGTAGATCCGCCGCTGATACTGGGAGGCGCACGCATAGTACTCCTTCATCCGGGTCAAGTCATGCTTGGCCTCCTGCCAGAGCCGGCGGAAGACCCCCAGGGAGATCAGCAGGTCGTCTGCGTTGACCTTATAAATCCGATAGACCTGGACTCGATCCTCCGCTTTGTCCACCGCCTCATACAGGTCCAGGTCGTACGGGCAAAGGACCTGGGCGATTGAACTCAAGTAAGCCGGATCGATGTATGAAACCAGAAGGCCGGCCAGGTAGGCGTTGACATCCTCATCGTATCCCCGCCGGTTGGTTTCCAGGTGGAGCTTCAGGCGGGTCTTCAGCAGCATCTCCATGATCGCCCCGAAGGTGGCTTCGGATTGGGCCCCCGGGATCTGGAGGTAAGGAGTGTCCAGCGCGAACGACATCTTCAAGCCAGCCGACTGCGGGTCCTCATCGGGCGGCTCCTCTGGATCCCCTCCCCCGTCACCGAGGAAGGAGTCGGAGCCGAAACCCCGATCGGAGTCGAAACCCCCACCGTGGGAGACGGCTCAGGCCTTAAACGGCTCGGCCCGGGGGTGGGAGTTTCCACCCTCCAGCTCATCCAGAGAATGCCTAAGCCCACCCCAAAACCCAGCATCATCCAGGGAAGGATCCGCCCGATCCATGAAGAGGAGCGGAACCGCTCCTCATACTTTGGAAACCGCCAGGGCACGGTCGGATCCCAGGCGCCGGAGGGGACGGGAAAGTTATCCCCGTACTCGATTGGAGCTCGGCGCACGGTTCTCCTCCACCAGTTCGTTGGCCAATCGGCGCGCGTCAGGCACTCCAGAGGCCAGCTTCTGGAGCAGCCGGCTTTCCAGGTCCTGCTCCGAGCGGAGCCCTTCACCCCCAACGCCGACCTTCCTCAACAGGTCGATCAGCACCGAGATCACCCGGGTTCGAGGGAATTTGACCCCGGTCGAGAAAAGGGCATCCTTGCCCAGTTTATCCAGATAATCCACCTGCTGCCGATCTAGGAAGGTGACAACCCGATGGACCTGTTTCCCCTCTCCTGTTCCTGCGGGATGGCTCTTCATCGTCTCTCCTCTTCTCTAAACAAAACTGGTTTTAAACTTCTTTATTTCCCCTCAAAAGGAATGCCTGAGAGCATCCACCGACAGCCCTCAGGCATTCCTTTTAAGCACCTTTGGCAGCTCGACTACCCGGCACCTCACTTCCGTGCGGGGCTCGTAGCTTTGCGCCCCCGTCTTACGACTGCGCCATACTGCCTGGCACATCCGCCACGTCTTGTGGCGGAGAGTTAGCCTTTGTCAGTGGTGCGAATTCCAAATTGTCTATCCGCAATAAAGATGGCACACCATGTGTCATTTTGTCAAGGGTGCGGGGAGGGAAATTTATTCCCCAGGAAATCTCGTAACCCATAAGGGTGCCAGGTCTTAGACCTGGCGCCCTTCTACCCCCTGGCCCGCAGGAAGTGGGTCACGACACTTAGGCCGCATACGACCGCCGTCTCGCATCGAAGCACCGTCGGTCCCAAAGAAATCCGATGAGCGCCGACGCCGACGGCCTGCTCGATCTCCCCAGGAGTCCAATCCCCTTCTGGACCGATCATCAGGAGCAGATCCTTCGCCGCCGGGTCGGACAGCAGCTCCGAGAGTTTCTCATGAGGACCTCCGATGGTGGCGATCAGGATCCGGCCGTACCCTTCGGCTAACCGGAGGAAGCGGTCCCAGGAGGTCACCGGGTCAAGAACGGCCAGGCGATCGACCCCGGCCTGCTTGCCCGCCTCAACAATAATCTGTTTAAGCCGCGGCTCTTTCCTCGGCCATTCCTCAAGCCGACTCCGGACGACCCCCCGCCCAGTCAAAAGGGGGATGAGGCGAGCAACGCCCAGCTGGGTGGCCTGATCGACGATCTGATCCAGTTTACCCTTCTTCGGGATCGCCACGGCCAGAGAAACCTGCCAGGGGGGTGGGGGGAGCGTCTGCCGCTGGCCCAGCTCCAAGGAGACCCCTTTTCGGGAAACCGAGCGGACGACCGCCTCGGCGTGGGACCCCTGGCCGTCGAAGCAGGTCACCTTTAGCCCGGGAGAGACCCGCAACACATGCGCCAGATGATGCGCCTCCCGGCCGTTGATCTGAACCACGGTTTGGTCCCACCGCTCCGGCGGGAGATAGCATCGGCTTACAACGGTTTTTCTTCCTCCGTTTCCCAACGGACGAGGTTGTCCCCCTCGAAGAACAGGTGTTTTGTCCGGGAGACGTATCGGACATCAATGGGAAGATTCGGCATCCGAGCCGTGTAGATCCAGACCTCCTTCGGATTGCCCAGCTCGTCTGACCCAAGGAGGATCCGATGGTCCGGCTCTCCCCAGTTGGCTTGAACCTGCTGCTTGGAGGTTCCCCGCTGGAAAGGGGCCTGGGTCCCGAACGGATGCGTCAGGGCCTCTTTCGCCGTCGGGGCCTGGATCTCGCTGCACCCGGCTAAAACAAACAAAGGGATGCTAAGCGCTCCAAAGCGGCTGGGCTTCCACCGCCGCGGAAAGTGGGAGTGAAAAACTCCCTTGCTCAGGATACCGTTCAAGGATCAAACCTTCCTGTTCGAGCAAAATCGCCATCCTCAGCATCCGGCCTGTCGCCAACCGAAGAAGATTCAAAGGAATGGCCAGCTCCAGAATCTTTCCCAGAGAAACCTTGCAATTGCCCTGCACCATACCACGATCGATGGAAAGATTCACTTTAAAACCGTCTTCTCCCAGGAGCCACTGGATCGATGGCTCCGAAATCGATGGGGCCGGATCCAACCGGAGGTAAAGGAAGGTCTCGTCGTTGCCCCACCAGAACCGGGTAAACAAGGGCTTGGCCTTCGCCATGGCGGAGCCGGTATGGGTCAGGTCCACCTCCCCCGCCCGGAGCCACTCAAAATAAGAGGTCACCCGGCCGTCGATCACCGGGGTGACGAAACCTGAAGGGGCCACAAACGGAGCGGCCACCCCGATCTTTAACGGCTCTCCCAAGGAAACCGGAGGGGTTCTGCCGGCGGCCTGATAAATCGCCTTCAGGTTGGCCCGGAAAAGGCGGTCAAAGATCGGATCCTGCGGTGAGCTGTGCTCCGGGCCCAACCACCAGAACCAGTCACTCCCTTGGGCTACAGCCATCGATCGATTCTCCTTGGGACCCAAGAGCCGGCGGGCTTTGGCAAGCTGTTCCCAAGCCCTATTCTGCGGCGGATGCCCGATCCAGGTGGAGAATTCCCCCCGAATCCAGGAACCGGCAGCGATCGATTCCATCCTCGTCTGGGGCGGATGCTCCTTCAGGTGCTGGGAAAGGGTTACGCACCGGATCGACCCCTCCTGGCTTAAGCCGTGGTAAAGAGCCCTCAAGAACGGCTCCCCGTCCTCGGGATAAAATTCCCAGGGATTTTCTCCATCCAACGCCACCAGAACCAAAGGAGGAGCGTCGCTTAAAGCGGCCTTCTCGATCGCCCTGAGGCGCCCCAGGAAATCGGAGCATGCCTTCTCCGGGGACCAGCCGCTGTAGACAAAGCCGATCAGATCGGAGAGAAGATGGTCCCGGAAGATCAGGGCCAGGGGGCCTTCGCTTGTCTCCACCCGGAAAGGTTGATAAAGGCAGCGGCGCGGCAGGGGGCTCGATTTCCAGAGGATCTCCTCGTCGGTGGCGATCCAGCGGTAGCCGGCCTTGGCGACGGAGGGGAGGATGCTCTGACTTACCGCCCCTTCCGAAGGCCAAAGGCCGGCGGGAGGAGAACCGAACCAGCCGGTCGCCTGTTGAATCGCCTTTTCCAGGTGCCACGTCACATCGGCCGCAGCCCGCAACGGATCCGGAAGCGGCATCCCGGGATTGGTCTGCCGGGCCTCGTCGGTATCGTGAAGAAGCGGAAGGATCGGATGCCCCCAGGGGCTGGCGCTCAGCTCCACCTGACCGGAGGCCTGAAGCTCCCGGTAGGTGGGGATGATCTTTCCCAGAAGATCGATCTGCACCTTCAGCAACCGTTCCTTCTCCGACTCGGTGAATGGGGATCCCTTCTCGAACAGCTCCTTGACAAACGGAATCTCCCGGCGCCACCGGGGATCCGCCCAGCAAAGATTCGACCAGACCTGAAGATCCCGAAGATCCTGAACGGAGAAGGGCTGACCTCGGCTCGCCTTGGCCATCAGCTCAAAATAGCGGGGATAAGGGTGGATCATCCGCTCGGCGTTCCCGGAGAAACCGATCTGGAGAAGGCAGTTCACCTCTTCAGGGGTCAGCTCCTGGGCCAGTTTGGCACATAGCAGCTGGTGCTCGTCCTGAACCCCCTGGAGATACAGCTCCACCTGTTCCAGCAAACAGGGGCTGAAGTTGACCACGCACCGGATGGCTGGAAACTCCCTGAGGAGGAGAGCCATATCCAGGTAATCCTTGGACCCGTGGAACCGGACCCAGGGCATGGCGAAACGGCCCGTCTCCGGGTCCAGGTACCAGGGCTGGTGCATGTGCCAAAGGAATGTCAGATAGAGCATCGCTTAAAAGCCAAGGCCCCCGGGAGGGTTACTCCCGGGGGCCTTGGGAATGCTTCGACGCGTCAGGGTTCGACGCGCGGAACCATCTTAGAACTTAACCGATCCTCCACCTCCGAGTGTCCAGGCCAGGTCATTCCCGCGGCTGTTCGGAGCTGCCTCGTCGTAGTAGCTGCCCGGGAAGAACCATCCACCGAACATGTTAAGCTGAACATCCTCGGTGTAGTCGTAGGTGGCCTTCACATCGACTTCATCGCCGACGGAGGTGTCGCGTCCCTTGAGAGGCGCCTCGTCAAACCAGGCGTGGGTGTAGCGGGCCCACAGGTTGACATCCTCCAGCGGCTTGGCCCCGACATCGAAGTAGAGCAGATGCCGGTTCGTCGTCGCGGCGGTGTCGTTCGGATCCCGAGTCACATAGAGACCCGTAGGGGCATCCCGCCCGGTCAAGAAGTCCTGGATGTAAGTCTGGAAGGAACCCCGGTACATCGGATCCCAGGCGTTGAAGTCGTCCGACTGGTCTGTGAGGTTGCTCGCGCTCGGCGAATCCTCACCGGAGTAGAAGACCCAACCGATCCCGGTCGCCGGAGTCCAGGGAACCTGGACCCAGTTGTACCGGATATCCACGTTCGCGCCCCAGGCCTGCCGGTCACGATCCTGCTGCATCAAACCGGCTGAGGGCTCATCCGTCATCTCTCCTGTTTGGAAAGCCCCTTCCCCGTTTAGCTGCAGGTTCTCCATCGGAGAGCCGGCCAGCCGAAGCCCGATCGTGTGGACCCGGTTGGACTCGTAGTCTCGCAGTGCTCCGTTCTCGAAGGCATCGTTGACCGTGACATCGGCGACGGTATCGTCGTCATGCTTGTAGAACCAGTACGGCTCAACCTCTGCGTTCCACTGGTCCAACTTGTAGTTGACCAGGAATCCGAACAGAGTCTGGTCCAGATCGCCCGGACCGGTCGCCGTCTCGTTGATCTTCGCGTAGAGCCCTTCCACGGTGATCGGCGCGTAATCCAGGATGAACCGGACCGCGTCGTACGAGTTGTAGGCGCTGTGCTCCTGAGCGATCTGGGTCTGCTCGGCGCCAATGCCGTTCACATCGACCGCCGCCCCGCCGAACATCCCATTGGGGTCGCCCAACAGGCCCGGGCCCACAACGAATCCGGTCCCATAGTTGAGGTCCTGCTTTCCGGCGATGACCGTCAAGGGTGAGTAGAGGAACTCCTTCAGGACGACGTAGGCGTGGTTGATGTCGACGTTGTTGGTGGCATCGACATCGGTGTCCCAGAACCGCTGGTTGAGCAGACGGACCGACGTCGAAACATTGTCGGTCAGATCGGCGTCGACCTTGAGCCGAACCGTCGACAGGATCAGGTTGGCGTCATCGTCAAAGGTGTCGGCTGCATCCCCGGCGCCGTCTCCACCTGGACCTTTGCCCGGCTGCCGGTTCTTCTGCGTGACCTGCAGGTCGTAGTTGTTGTGGGTGAACGCCTTCATGTCGATGTCGCCGCTGACCTTGATGTTCTGGACCTCGGCGTACGCGGTCCCCGCAAGGGCCACGGCGAACGCCAGAAGTCCCACGAGTATCAGTTTACCCATCGTGTTTTAACCCTCCCTCCTTTAAGTTATTCTCAGATGTTGCCGGATGAAACGTGAAACACCCTTCTCTACTCGCGTCCGTCGGGGGAGCTAACGACTTCCTTATGATTCACCGTACCCTCTCCTCCTCCCCACCTCTCTGCGTCGATCTTCTGCTGCTCCCGGAGAGGAGTTGCTTCAATAACGGCAAGATGTTAATACGCGTGGCCCCGCCCTGTCAAGTTTTTTTTTGGCCCCCCCGAACCCTCTTCACCAGCCGGTCGGCCTGGGCGTAGAGCCGGTCCACCTGGGCTGGCCTCAACCCGGCGCCAAGGGCGATCCGCTTGGCCTGAGAAAGGGTCAGCAAGTCCTCGGGAGAGTGGGTGTCGGTGTTCAAGACCAGGGTCGCCCCCGTCTCCAGTGCCATCCGGGCCACATGGCCGTTGGAGAGGCAGTGCCCCCGCCGGGCCGACAGCTCCAGGGCGATGCCCCTCTTCGCCGCCAGGGCCGCCTCTTCCCTGGTGATGAGCCCCGGGTGGGCCAGGATGTCGATATCCAACTCCAGCGCCCTCCGGTTGGTGCCCGGGGCCACCGGCTCGACAAGCGTCTCCCCGTGAACCACCACGAGCTGAGCCCCTGCTGCCCGGGCGGAGGCGACCACCGCCCCCAGATCCTTCGGGGGAACATGGGTCACCTCCACCCCGGGAATCACCACCAGAGAGCCGAGCTCGTTCAACCGCTCGCAGACCTGGACCAGTTGGGGAACGAGCTGCTCCACGTTGGAGCCGTCCACATGGTCGGTGATCGCCAGGGCCTTGTACCCCTTCACCTTGGCCCGGCGGACCAGCTCCGAGGGAATCAGTTCCCCATCGCTCAAGAAGGTATGCGTATGCAGATCAATCACCCCGCCCCTCCATGGGTCAGGACGACCAGGCGGCTTCTTCGAATACGTCTCAATAACTCCCGATACGATCCCCCGAACTGCTTCAAGACCTCCTCCCGATCTTCCGCATCCTCCGCATCCTGAAAGGCCTCATAGTAAACCAAGCGCATTGGGCCATACCGCCTGGTCGTCCGTGAAAGCCCATCGAGATGGGCTTTCATTCTCCGGCGCAAATCGGAAGTTACACCCACGTAAAGCCACTTCTTGTCTCGTATACTCTGAAGAACATAAACGTACGTCATCACACACCCCTCCCTTGCGCCGGAGAAACCCATGGAGGGGCGGGGTCATGGGAAAACAGTATCAAGTGTCAAGGTTCAAGTGTCAAGGTTCCGTCTTTTGGCGCGCCTGGGCCGATTCGAACGGCCGGCCCCCTCCTTAGGAGTGAGGTGCTCTATCCATCTGAGCTACAGGCGCGTGGGGTCTGACCCCTTCAGGGTTCGTCAAACTGAATTAAAGAAAAGAGGTCGACGCCGTTGGCGCTCAACCGCTGACGCCCTTTCAGGAAGCAAAGCTCCACCAGGAAGGCGAGCCCCACGATCTGACCTTTGAGCTCCTGAACCAGTTTCACCGCCGCCTCGGCGGTTCCCCCGGTGGCCAGGAGGTCATCCACGATCAGGACTCGTGTACCCGGCTGGAAGGCGTCGGTATGAAGCTCCGAGGTGGCCGATCCATACTCCAGGGCGTAAGAGGCCTTCACCGTGTTCCAGGGGAGCTTCCCCGCCTTGCGGATCGGTACCAACCCGGCCCCCAGAACATAAGCCATGGGAGAACCGAGGATAAGACCTCGAGATTCGATGGCCGCCACTGTCTCCACTTTCGCCGACTTGAACTGCTCAGCCAGCCGCTCCACCATCATATGGAAGGCGCCCCGGTCCTGCCACAGAGGGGTCAGATCCTTGAAGACGATCCCCGGCTTAGGGTATCCCGGAATGTCCCGAACGAATGTCTTTAGATCCACGAAAACGGTGTCAGGCACCTAAAGGTGCCAGACACCCTCCTTTTACAGGTCGCTCATCCTGTCGCTGCACGCTGCTCCTGCATCGCCAGGAAGGTGTGAAGCTTCTTCTCCGCGGAATTCTGGATCTGACGGACCCGCTCCCGGGTGATCCCCAACCGCTTGGCCGTCTCCCCGAGGGTGTAGGTCATCCCGTCGATCAGGCCGTACCGGTAGCTCAACACCCCCCGCTCCCGGTCGGTCAGCCGACTGAGCAGATCCTCCACCTGTTCGTGGGTCAGGAACTCCGCCAGCTCGTCCTTGGTGGATCCACCCTGGGTCTGCTCCACCAGCTCCATGAAAGGGGATGTCCCCTCCTCCCCCAGTGGAGCATCCAGCGAAGCCGGGGTGAGCAGCATCCCCTCGATCTCCCGGATCTTCTTGACCGGCATCTTCATCGAGTGGGCAACCTCCCCCGCTGTGGGCTTGCGTCCCAGCCGTTGGCTGAGCCGCTCCATCATCTTCCGATACCGGGAGATGATGTCCACCATGTAGACCGGGATCCGGATCGTCTTTCCCTGATTGGCGATGGCCCGAAGGACGTACTGCTTGATCCACCAGGCGGCGTAGGTGGAGAAACGGAATCCTTTCCCCGGGTTAAACTTGGCGACCGCCCGCATGAGGCCTAAGTTCCCCTCCTCGATCAGGTCGGAGATCGGCAGTCCCAGGTAGCTGTACCGTTTGGCGATGGAGATCACCAGCCGCAGGTTGGCCTGGATCATCTTCCGTCGCGCCTCCGCGTCCCCCTTTCGGACGCGCCGGGCCAGCGACTGCTCCTCCTCCGGAGTCAGGAGAGGAATGTCCTTGATATCCTTGAGGTACAGCTTTAATGGATCAGCCACAGTGGTGAAAGACGGGAAAGAGGCAAAAGAGGGGAAGGAGGGGCAAGAGGGAGTTCCTTAAACCCCTGTTTCCCCTCTTTCCCTTCCCTCCCCTCTCTCCCTTTTCTTTAAGGACCGCCTGGGCGGCGGCCAGCCGGGCGATCGGAACCCGGTAGGGGGAGCAGCTGACGTAGTCCAGCCCCACCCGATGGCAGAATTCCACGCTGGCCGGGTCCCCCCCATGCTCCCCGCAGATTCCCACCTTGAGATCCCGCCGGACCGACCGGCCTTCCTTCACGGAAATCTCGATCAGCTGCCCCACCCCAGCGGTATCCAAGGTGGCGAACGGATCCCGCTCCAGGATCCCTTCCTTCAGATAGAGAGGAAGGAACTTGCCGATGTCGTCCCTGGAGAAGCCGAAGGTCATCTGGGTCAGGTCATTGGTTCCGAAACTGAAGAAATCGGCTTGGCCCGCGATCTCCTCCGAGGTGAGGGCCGCCCGGGGAACCTCGATCATCGTCCCCACCAGGTAGGGGATCTTCACCTTGGCGCGTCGCATCACCTCCTCCGCCACCTCCACGATCTTGGCCCGGGTCACCTTCAACTCGTTCACATGGCCCACCAGAGGGACCATCACCTCCGGGATCACCTTCTGCCCCTCCTTCGACAACTCGCAGCATGCCTCGAAGATCGCCCGGACCTGCATCTCGTTGATCTCCGGATAGGCCAGCCCCAGCCGGCAGCCCCGGTGTCCCAGCATCGGGTTGATCTCATGGAGATGCTCCGCCTTTGCGCGGATCTCTTCGACCGACACCTTGAGCTGGGAGGCCACCCGCTTCATCTCTTCTTCCGTCTGAGGGACAAACTCATGCAGCGGCGGATCCAGCAGCCGGATCGTGACCGGCATCCCCTTCATCGCCTTGAAGATCCCTTTGAAGTCGCTCTTCTGCATCGGCAGCAGCCGGTTCAAGGCCGCCACTCGCTCCGCCGTCTCCTTGGCCATGATCATCGCCCGGACATGGGGCAGCCGTTCGTAGCCGAAGAACATATGCTCCGTGCGGCAAAGCCCGATCCCCTCCGCCCCGAAGCGGCGGGCCACCTCCGCATCGTGGGGCGTGTCGGCGTTGGTCCGGACCTTCAGCCGTCGCACCGAATCGGCCCACTCCATCAGCGTCTTGAAATCGCTGGAAAGCTGCGGCTCCACCAGCTTGGCCTGGCCTTTCATCACCGCACCGGTCGAGCCGTCCAGCGTCAGGAACTCCCCCTCCCGGATCGTCTCCCCGTTGATGGAAAAACGCCGCTCCTCCTCGTCCACCGCGATCTCGGCGCAGCCGACCACGCAGGGCTTGCCCATCCCCCGCCCTACCACTGCGGCGTGACTTGTCATGCCCCCGCGGGCCGTCAGGATCCCCTGGGCCGCCGCCATCCCCCCCACATCCTCGGGGGAGGTCTCTGCCCGGACCAGGACCACCTTCCTGCCGTCCTCCGCCATCTGGATCGCCCGGTGGGCGTCGAAGACGGCGATCCCGACCGCCGCCCCCGGAGAGGCGGGGAGCCCCTTGGCGATCACCGCCAGCTTCTCCTTCGGATCCAACGTCGGATGGAGCAGCTGATCCAACTGGGCCGGATCAACTCGCAGCAGGGCCGTTTCTTTGTCGATCAACCGCTCCTTCACCATCTCCACCGCGATCCGAACAGCCGCGTGGGCCGTCCGGGCGCCGGACCGGGTCTGCAGGAGGAAGAGCCGCCCTTGCTCCACGGTGAACTCCACATCCTGCATCTCCCGATAGTGCCGCTCCAGCTTCTGGCAGAGGGAACCCAACTGGGCGTATGCCTTACGATTCTCGTTTTTAAGCTGCTCGATCGACTGGGGAGTCCGGATCCCGGCCACCACATCCTCCCCCTGGGCGTTCAACAGGAACTCTCCGTACAGCTTCCTCTCTCCGGTGCGGGGATCCCGGGTGAAGACCACCCCGGTTCCGGAATCTTGCCCCAGGTTGCCGAAGACCATCGCCTGGACATTCACCGCCGTGCCCAGGTTGTGAGGGATATGGTGCAGGTTCCGGTAGGTAATCGCCCGCTCGTTGTTCCAGGAGCAAAAGACCGCCTCGATGGCCGCTTTCAGCTGCGCCATCGGATCCTCAGGAAACTCCTTTCCCGTCTCCCGGCGGATCAGCTCCTTGAAGGCGACCACCAGCTCCTGAAGATCTTCTTGAGTCAGCTCGGTGTCGGAGGTGACGTGGGAATCCCTCTTCTTCTCCACGATGATCCGCTCGAACTCCCCGTGATCCACGTGGAGGACGACATTGCCGAACATCTGGATGAAGCGCCGGTAGGCGTCGAAGGCGAAGCGGGGATTGCCGCTTTTCTTCATGAGGCCCAGAACGGTCCGGTCGTTCAACCCCAAGTTCAAGATCGTGTCCATCATCCCCGGCATCGAGATCGCCGCGCCGGAGCGGACCGAGACCAGAAGGGGGTTGGTGGGGCTTCCGAACCGCTTGCCCATTCCCTCCTCCAGCCGCTTCAGATTCTTCTGGACCTCCTCCATCAAACCGGGGGGGAACTTCTTCCGGGACTCGGTGTACATGAGACAGGCCTTCGTGGAGAGGGTGAAGCCGGGAGGAACCGGGAACTTGAGGTTCGTCATCTCGGCAAGATTCGCCCCCTTGCCTCCCAGCAGGGAGCGCATCTTGGCCGATCCCTCCGCCTTGCCGCCTCCGAAGAAATAGATGAATTTCATGATTCCACCTGAGCCGGCAAGGGGATCCTGGACAGGTCGGCGAAATGGCCCGCCAGCGATTGATGAATTTCGTTCATCAGCGCCAAACGATTCCTCCGCACGTTCGGATCCTCATCCATCACAAAGACGGTCTCGAAAAACTGGTGGATCTCCGGATACAGGGCGCTGTAGGTGGAGACGGCCTGCGCGTAGGCCCGGCGCTGAATCTGCTCCTTGACCACCGGAGAAAGCCGATTCCAACTCTCCCACAGCTTCTTCTCCGTCGACTCCTTGAATACCGCCGGGTCGACCTGCCCCAATCCATCCGCCGGCTTGGCCGCCTTCACGATCCGGCCGGTCCGCTCCGCCACCTTGGCCGCCTTCAGCAACGAGCGGTGAGTCTTCGCCCCATTCCATAATTCGCACAAAATGGACAATCGCTCCCACGCCCCGGCCAGGTCGTCCTCCCCAGCGGCCAGGATCGCCTCGATCAGCTCCCGTCGATCGGTCACCTTCCGCTGGACGAAAGCGAGCCACTCGAAACGCTCCCGAAGGAAGGAACGGATCTCCTTCTTCAACGTCTTCGGATCCGTCGTCAGCCGAGAGCCCCACGATTGTATCGCCTCCTCGAGAGCGCTGTCAATCGACAGCCCCACGAAGGAGCCCCCTTTCGGCGGCTCGATCAGGATCCGCACCGCCCCCAGCGCCTGCCGGCGCAGCCCGTACGGGTCGAGCGAACCGCTCGGCTTTAAGCCGACGCCGAAGTAGCCGACCAGCGTATCGAGACGATCGGCCAACCCCAGGATCGCCCCCAAGCCGGTCGCGGGAACCCGATCGTTGGCCGTCCGGGGACGGTAGATCTCCCCGATCGCCTGCCAGACCGTTTCCAACTCCCCGTCCTTCTTGGCGTAATGGGCTCCGATGGCTCCCTGCAATGAGGGAAACTCCCTCACCATCTGAGTCACCAGGTCGGCCTTGCACAGCTCGGCCGCCCGATCGACGATGGCCATCGAGACCTCGGCCGGCAGGCCCGACATCCGCCCCGCGATCGAATGCATCAGCCGCTTCAGACGGGGGATCCTCTCGGCCACCGTCCCCATCCTCTCATGGAAGACAACCTTTTCCAGCTCCCCCACCTTATGCTTGAGCGGCGTGCGGGTGTCCTCTCGATAGAAGAAGCGGGCGTCGGAGAACCGGGCCTCCAGAATCCGCTCGATGTTGGACACCACCCCCGCCGACTTCGAGGGGCGCCCCTCCAGCACCGCAAGGAATTTCGGGAGCAGGGTCTTCCGATCCGAGGTGTAAACGCCGAACAGCTTCAGATGCTTCGCCATCGACGTGGCCAGCACCTCCGGGGGAAGATCCAGGTACGCCTTCTCAAAGGAGCCGACCGCCACCACCGGATCCTCCGCCAGAAAGGTGACAGTGGTGAGGAGCCAGTTGAACTCCTCTGTGGTCTCGTCCGCCAGGCGCCCCTTCATTCCTAAAGCCGCGGCTCGAAGGCGCTTCAAAAGATCTTTCCGCTTCCTTGTCTTTCTAGGATCAAATTTCGGATCCGGTTTAACCGTCCCATCCTTTTTGCGCCGGAGAGGAAGGCCTTTCCCCAGTTGTACCTTCAGGCGCCGTAAGGTCTCGAAATAGGCCGACACACTCTTGACAGAAACCGGTTTGGAACCGGATCGCCTCGTTCCATAGGTCAGGTTGCCGCTTTTGACTTTTCCCCATTCGCAGGGAACTCTCTGGGAACCGTACAGGGCGAGCAGCCATCGGACTGGACGGGCAAACCGAACGCCGGAATCGTCCCACCGCATCGTCTTGACGAAAGGGATCGCCAGGATCTGAGGAATCATCTCCCCAAGCACCTTGGCCACCGGAATCCTCCGCACGGAAACGAGCCGCTCCCCACGCTGGGTTTCCTCTCTCTTCAGTTGGCTCACCGAAACTCCCAGCTTCTTGGCAAATCCCTTGGCTGCATCCGTCGGTTGCCCTGTGGGATCGAACGCGATCGAAACCGGAGGGCCCTCGATCCGCTCCTCCACGGAAGATCCGAGCTCGGAGACATGAAGGACGAGCCGACGCGGCGTGGCGTAGGTGCGGATCTCCTTCCAAACCAGTTTCTTCTCGAAGAAGGCCTGGGCGGCCGTCCAGGCCAATCCCCCCGATTCCCCCCAGTGCAACGCGAGGGGGAGATAGTCGGCGGGAAGCTCCTCGCAGCCAACCTCCAGCAAGAAATCCTGAGGTTCGAATCGGTGAGGAGGAGAAACGGTGAAACGGCGACTCATCTTTTTTCTTTCTCCGTTTCCCCCATTCGCCCTTTCTCCGATTCAACCTCGGCTCGCTCCAGGTAGAGCTCGGCGCAGCGCTTGGCCAAGTTCCGGACCCCCGCGATCAGGGTGGGCCGCTCATTCGCGCTGACCGCCCCCCGGGCGTCGAGCAGATTGAAGGCGTGGGAGGTCTTGAGCAGCTGCTCATAGGCCGGAAGGAGGAGCCCTTCGTTGAGCAGTTTTTTCGACTGCTCGAACGCATCTTGGAAGTAACGGCGCTGCTGATCCGGATCGGCCAACTCGAAGTTGTACCGGGAGCTCTCCACCTCGTCCTGCCGGTGGATGTCACCATAGGTAAATTCATCGTTCCATTTCAGGGCGTACAGGTCCATCCTACCCTGAAGGAACATCGCGATCCTTTCCAGTCCGTAGGTGAGCTCCGCCGATATGACCGGAAGATCGATCCCCCCCACCTGCTGGAAATAGGTGAACTGGGTCACCTCCAACCCGTCCAGCCAGACCTCCCACCCCAAACCCCAGGCCCCGAGGGTCGGGGATTCCCAGTCGTCCTGAACGAATCGGATGTCGTGTTGCTTCAGATCGATCCCCAGATTCTTCAAGCTGCGAAGATAGATCTCCTGAACATCGGCCGGGGCCGGTTTCAGGATCACCTGGTACTGATAGTACCGCTGCGCCCGCAGCGGATTCTCGGCGTAGCGGCCGTCGGTCGGCCGGCGGGAGGGCTGGACAAAAGCCACCCGCCAGGGATCCGGCCCCAAGGCCTTCAGGAACGTCAGAGGGTGGAACGTCCCGGCTCCCATCTCCATGTCGTACGGCTGGGCAATGAGGCATCCCTGATCGGCCCAGAACCGCTCCAGCCGAAGGATCAACTCCTGGAACGTCAAAACCTTTCGGCCGTTCATGGTGAGCCCGCCGAACCATGAACGGTGGCAGTCGTTCGTCCTTCGACAGGCTCAGGACGAACGGAGGCCTCTCTCTCTGAACCCTCCAGTCCCAGTGATTGGAGAAAGGTCTGGCTCTTGAGCGGCCGATCCAACGCCACTCGGATCAGCCGCTGGAATGTTCCCCGGAGCTCTCCTTCCACCGCGTGGCTCAACCGAAGGCGCCCCGCCTGGTCAAAAGGAGTCTGCAGGATCTGCCGCAGAGAAATCCTTGCCCCCGGAGAAAGCGGGATCGACTCGGGGTCCGGCAGCAGACCCCCGATCTTCAGAAGGTGCGCCTCGAGGAACCGTGCCAGGGGGCGCGGATCCTGCGCGACGGCCATCTCTCTTAAGGTAGCCAGGAGGAGATCGAAGACCTCCGGGTGCGGATCGCCCGGTTCGGTCATGGCATCCACCAGATCCAAGCCGTAACTGGCGTAGCATGTCCTGACGAAATCACGCCGGATCGGGTCGAAGGCGTCGATCAAATCGATCTGGCTCACCAGCGACCAGGGGGACCTGCGCCGTTCGTACAGAACCATCGCCTGCAGGGTGAGCGGCTCCAGGTACCAGGGGACGGCGGCCCGGGCGCCGCGCACCCCCTTGACCAGCCCCTGCACCTTTCCCAAATCCCGGGTGAAGGCGATCAGGATCAAGCTGGTCTCCCGGACCTCTTGCCTGCGCAGGACGATCCCTTCCGTCTTGTGGAGAGCCATCGGCTTGGGCTAGGGTCCCTCTTTCGATGCTTCCTTCACCTTCACGGAGGGGCCCACCACCCCGCCGGAGATGACCAACCTCAACCCCTCCTCCACCGACATCTCCAGAGGAATCAACGAGCTCCGATCGGCCAGGATCAGGTAGCCGGAGGTCGGGTTCGGCGTGGTCGGCACGAAGACATTGACCACATACTCCGGCGTCTTCTCCTGAACCTCCCCCTTCCCCTCCGAGGTGATGAAGCCGATGGCGTACAGCCCTTTCCGGGGCCACTCCAGAAGGACCACACGGGAGAAGGCGCCGTGCCGTCCGCCGGCGAAGGTGTCGGCGATCTCCCGGATCGTTCCATACACCTTCCCCACCATCGGGACGCGGCGGACAAACAGCTCCCCCAACCCAAAGATCCGGCGCAGGATCAGGATCCGGGTGCCGAACCCGATGAAGGCGACGACCAGGACGAAGGCCACGGCGACGCCCAACCGGGCCAAGGCGACGGCCCAGCCCCGCTCCACAAACGGGGTGATCAGCCGGGCGAACGGGTCGATCACCAGGGCCACGATCCAGCCGAACAGCAGTTTCAGGAAGGCGATCGTCAACAGGGCCGGCAGGATCACGATGAGCCCGGTCAAGAAGTTGCGCCACAATTTCTTCCACATCGGTTATTTCCCCCCTCGGATCAACCCGAGCAGCCGGGGACCAAACAGGAGCATTCCAACGATCACCGAACCGAAGACGACCATCAGGACCCCCCCCGCGGCGATGTCCTTCGCCGCCCGAACCGCCGGATGATTCCGGGACTCCAACAGATTCAGGATGAACTCCATCGCCGTGTTGAGCAGCTCCCCGAGAATCACCACCATCACCGTCGCCACCAGGAGGGCGTACTCCAAACGGCTGAACCGAAGAAGCCCCCCCGCCACCAGAACCCCGACGGCCGCCAACAGATGGATCCTGAAGTTCCGCTGGGAGCGCAGGGCAAAGCCGACCCCCCGCAGCGCGTAGCGGCAACTGGCGATCACGTTGCGGATCAGCTCAATAATCGCCACAGCCGTCTGGCCTCCCGATCCATCCGACGTCTGTCCGTCGCCCGGACATGATCATGCCCAATCAGGTGGAGCAACCCATGGATCAGAAGCCGCGTGACCTCACGCTGAACATCCCTCGGCCGGCGCCGGGCCGCCATCTCCACGGAAATGGCGATGTCGCCCAGCACGTTCGAATGGGAGAAAGGGGGAGTGGGTGAATCGGCGAATCGGCTCCATCTCCGTTTCCCCGGTTCTCCGTTTCTCCGTTTCATCACCTCACCCATAGGGAAGCTCAGCACGTCGGTCGGGCCCGGCTCCCCCATCCAACGTTCGTGCAGCTGAGCCATCTCCCGGTCGCCGGTCAGCAGGACGCTCAACGTCGCTTCGGGCCGGCCGACCGCCTCCAGCATCTGCCGCGCCGCGCCTCTCAACCGACGAAGATCCAGCCGGACCGTCCGCTGCGCATTACGCAGCTCCACCGGCACGCCGTCGACCCTCCCGCTCCTCCTCCTCTTCCCAGGGCTGCTTGGGATATTCGATCCGGCGATGGTAGATCCCGGCCAAGACCCGGAGGAAGGCCTCTCCGATCCGGTGGAGATCCCGAAGAGTCAAATCGCACTCGTCCAGCTGCCCGTCGATGAACTTGTTGTTGATGATCCGCCGGACCACCTCCTGAATCTTGGCGGGGCTTTTCTCCTTCAGCGTCCGGGTGGCCGCCTCGGAGGAGTCGGCCAGGAGGGCCACCGCCGTCTCCCGGGTGCGGGGCTTGGGGCCCGGATAGCGGAATCCCTCTTCCTTCAATAAGGCCTCATCCTCCACCTCCTCGAGGGCGCGCCGGTAGAAATAGTAGATCAGCCCCGTTCCATGGTGGCCCGGAATGAAATCGACGATCGCCTGATTCAACCGATGCCGGCGGGCCAGCTCCATGCCGTCCTTGACGTGGTTCAGGATCACCAAGCTGGACATGGAGGGGGCCAGCCGCTCGTGCCGGGAGGCCTCGGGGGGCTGGTTCTCCACGAAATATTCCGGATGGAGCATCTTGCCGATGTCATGGAAGGTGCAGCCGACCCGGGCCAACAGGGCGTTGGCGTGAATCACCTCGCAGGCCGCCTCGGCCAGGTTCGCCACGATCAAGCTGTGGTGGTAGGTGCCGGGCGCCTTGACGCTAAGCTCCTTTAAGAGGGGGTGGTTCAGATCCGACAACTCCAGCAAGCTCACCTCCGACATGAGCCCGAACAACGACTCGCACAGGGGAAGAAGGCAGAAGGTGATCACCCCTGCCGCCAGGAATCCGCCCCAAAAAGCGGCCAGGCCGTAGGCCAGCCACAGCTCCCCCGGCTGCTGCGTCAGAAGCATCCAACCCAGGATCGTGATCCCCTGAGCCAGGCCGGTGATCAGCCCCGCTGCGAAGAAATGGACCCTGCGGCGGATCCCCTGCACCGCAGTGGCGCCTACAAAACAGCCGATGCCCAGCCCCAGCAGGACCGGAATATCGACCGGGCCCATCAGCCCGATCAGGCCGGTCGCCAGCAGCCCCAGGATGATCCCCAACCGGGGAGGAAACAGCATCCCCAGCAACATCGGCAAAGAGGCCACCGGGATCCAGGCGCTGACCAAGGGAGAAGCGAGCGTCAGACGGGCGGAGGTCAACACCAGAACCAGCATCGCCACCAGGAGGGCCAGATGGCGCAGATTCTTCCAGACCTTCGGTTCGTGCCGTTTCAGATAGATCGAGCCGACCCCCGCGAAGAGACAGCTCAACAAAAAAGCGCCCCACCATCGGGATCGGGGCCCGCCGGCCTGAATCCGATGGTCCAACGCCTTCAGACGAGCCACCTGGGCCTGGCTCAACCGCTCCCCCCGGCTGACCACCAACTCCCCCCGTTCCACCTGGACCGATCGATCTCCCTCCGGGAGGGTGAAGGCGAAAGGGGCGTAGACCGTGGTGGGAGCCACCTGCCCCTCCTTCCACGGTCGGGGCGCGACGCCCAAGGTGCCGGCCAAGATCCAGGTCAGCGCCAGAAGGGTCGCCAAGCCCAGAAGGGTCCGACCGACGGAAACCCGAGGCATCCGCTTTTGTTTAAGAAGGCCGCTTACCCTTGTCACTGTTCTGCTCATAGGCCCGGATGATCTGCTGGACCAGCTCGTGCCGCACCACGTCGCTGCCGGAGAATTCGATGAATTGGATCCCTTCGATCCCCTTCAGGATCTCTCGCGCCTGAACCAACCCCGAGATCCTCCCCTGAGGCAAATCGGACTGGGTGACATCCCCCGTGATCACCGTCTTGGAATCGAACCCGAGGCGGGTCAAGAACATCTTCATCTGCTCCGAGGTGCAATTCTGCGCTTCATCCAGCACAACGAAGGAATCGTTCAAGGTGCGGCCCCGCATGTACGCCAGCGGCGCGATCTCCAGGATTCCCCTGTCCAGGTAGCGTTGGATCCGGTCCACGTCCATCATGTCGTACAGGGCGTCGTACAGGGGACGCAGATAAGGGGCGACCTTCTCCTCGTACGTCCCGGGCAGGTACCCCAGCGACTCCCCCGCCTCCACCGCCGGGCGGGTCAGGATGATTCGGGAAACCTCCTGATTCTTCAGGGCGCTCACCGCCATCGCCATGGCCAAATAGCTTTTCCCGGTCCCGGCCGGACCGATGGCGAAGACGATGTCGTGCCGCCGGACCGCGTCGATGTACGCCTTCTGCCCCACCGTCTTGGGGGTGATGAACTGCCGCTTCGACAGCACCTCGATCTTGTCCATGTAGATCGTGTGGAGGTCGACGGTGGCGTTCTCCTGCATCGTCCGGATGGCGTAGACCACCTCGTGCCGCTGGAGGTAGCGGCCCGACCGGATGATGTCCAGCAGCTGCTCGAACAGGCGGCTCGTCTTCTGGACCGACCCCTCCGCCCCCGAGACGGACAGCTCCTTCCCTCGAGCCACGATCTTGACCCCAAACTCCGCTTCGACGAGCTTCAGATGCTCATCGTGCAGGCCGTAGAGGGTCGCCGCCTCGTGATCCGAGAGCAGATGAAAGGTCCGTTCCACCCCTTTTATTTGAGGTCTCCAGACTGGGCCCGCCGCTTGGTGACACCCTCTTGCGTCGGGGGGATCACCAGTTTCTGGCCCGCATAGATCCGGTTCGGGCTCTTGAGTTTGTCCCGATTCGCCTCGTAGATCCGGCGCCACTGGCTCGAGTCCCCGTACACCTTCGCCGAGATCTTCTCCAACGTATCTCCGGATTTCACCGTGTACCGGCTGACCGCTGGTTTCGGCTCCCCGCGGACCGGCGGCTCGATCGGAATCTCCGGCTCCTCCCACCGAGCCGGCGCGGGCGGTTCTACCGGACGAGCCGCCTGGGTCGCCGCCGCAGCGGCGGCTTGCGCTTGGGCCCCCTTCTTCTCGACCCGCCACGGATTCAGCTCGGAGGCGGTGGGCAACTCAATGTCGGTCTGAACGATCTTCCGAGTGGATTTACGCTGACCCACCTCCGGGGCCGCACCCATCAGAAACCCGCGGTTCCCCTGCAACTCCTGATCCACCCTCGGCTTCTCCACCACCTGGGAGGTGATCCGGGCGCAACCCACGGCTCCCAGCGATAGAGAAAGGAATGCGATCAACAACCCATTCTTCTTCATCTCAAACAGACCTCCTTTTTATTGAAATCCCCACTTCCTTCAGCTGTTCCTCCGTCACCTCCCCGGGAGCGCCGGTCATCAGATCGACCCCCTTCTGTGTCTTCGGGAAAGGGATCACCTCCCGGATCGACTCGGCCCCCGTCATCAGAGCGATCAGCCGATCGATGCCGGGCGCGATTCCCCCATGGGGAGGAGCTCCGAACTGGAAGGCCTCCAGGAGAAATCCAAACCGCTGCTGCACCTCCACCGCCGGCAGCCCCAGCACCCGAAAGACTTGCTCCTGAATCTCCCGTCGATGGATCCGGATCGAACCGGACCCCAGCTCGATCCCGTTGACCACCAGATCGTACGAACGGGACCGGACCCGGCCCGGCTCCTTCTCCAGCCAGGGGAGATCCTCCTCCCTCGGAGCAGTGAACGGGTGATGCTCCGATTCCCAGCGCTTGGTTTCCGGGTCGAACTGAAACAGGGGGAAATCGACCACCCATACAAAGGCAAAACCCTGTGGAACCCGCTCCAACCGTCCGGCCAGCTCCGTCCGAAGGGCCCCCAAGACCCGACGGGCCGAATCGGGCGCATCGGCCACCAGCAGAAGCAGATCCCCCGGTTTTGCCTGGGCCTGGTCGGCCGCTTTCCTCAAGGTCGCCTCCCCCAGATGCTTCGCCATCGGGCAGACCAACTCCTTCTCACCGACCCGGACCGTCACCAGGCCGTGGGCCCCGAACCGCTTGGCCAGATCGGTCAAGGAATCGACCGCCTTGGCGCTCAAGGAGGCCCCCGCTCCGGTGGCCACCAGGCCCCGAACCAGACCTCCTTTCTCGATCACCTCCCGGAACCGCTGGAAAGGGGTGGAAGTGAAGGCGGAGGTCAGATCGACCAGCTCCATCCCGTACCGCAGGTCCGGCTTGTCGGTGCCGAAGCGCTGGAGACAATCGGCGTACCGAATCCGAGGGAACGGAATCGGAAGATCCTGGCGGAGGAGCTCCTTCCAGAGGGCCTGGAAGATCTTCTCCATCAGGGCGAAGATCGTCTCCTCATCGATGAACGACATCTCCAGATCCAACTGGGTGAACTCCGGCTGCCGGTCGGCCCTGAGATCCTCGTCCCGGAAGCAGCGGGCGATCTGGTAGTACCGCTCGAACCCGGCGACCATGAGCAGCTGCTTGAAAAGCTGAGGGGACTGCGGCAGCGCGTAGAACTTGCCGGGGTTCAACCGGCTGGGAACCAGATAGTCCCGGGCCCCTTCCGGGGTCGACTTCGTCAGGATCGGCGTCTCCACCTCGATGAATTGCTCCTCGTCCAGGATCCGGCGGATGACCTTGAGCGCCTGATGCCGCAGCATCAGCCGCCTCAACTGCGATTCCCGGCGCAGGTCCAGGTACCGATAGGTGTAGCGCAGCTCCTCCGACAGCTCCCCCCCATCGGCGATTTCAAACGGGGGCGTGGCCGAGGGGCTTAAGATCTCCAGGCCCCCGGCGAAGACCTCGATCCAGCCGGTGGCGATCTTCGGATTCTCCGTCCCCGCCGGCCGGGCCGCCACCTTTCCCTCCACCGCCACGCAGTATTCCGGCTTGAGCTCCTTCGCCTGGGAGTGGAGATCGGCGTTCACCTGTGGATTGAAGACCACCTGGGTCAAGCCCCATCGATCCCGAAGGTCGATGAAGGTCAGCCCCCCATGATCCCGGCGGCGATGGACCCACCCGCACAGCCCCGCCCTCTGGCCGACCTCCTTCTGACCCAAGGCGCCGCAGGTATGGGTCCGCCGAATCAAGCCCCTTTCCCTCCCATCTGCGCCTTCACCATCTCCACGAGGGAATCCTCTGCCACCTCGGTCTGTTCTCCGCTGGTCATCTGCTTGACCTTGACCACTTTGGTTTTCCGCTCCGCTTCCCCCCGCAGGAGGACCCACCGGCAACGGAGCCGGTTGGCCTGTTCCAACTGCCTCTTCAAGGGACGTCCATCCAGATCGGCCACGCTCGAGATGCCGGCGGCCCGCAATTGGGTCAAGAACCGGATCCCATCCTGCAGGGATTCTTCTCCAATGGGAGCCACGAAGACCGCGGGTCCCTCCAAGCCGTCCGTTGACCCGGAGGAACCGGCCTTGCGCACCATCAGAATCCGCTCCAGCCCCACGGCGAATCCCACCGCCGGGGTAGCCACACCCCCCATCTCTTCCACCAACTCGTCGTAACGGCCTCCGCCCCCCAAGGCATTCTGGACCCCCTCCAGTTCCGGATGGATCACCTCAAAGGCGGTGCGGCTGTAGTAGTCCAGGCCCCGGACGAGCCGGGAGTTCAACCCGTACGCCACATCAAACTGGGAGAGGGCCGTCTCCACTTTCTCGAAGTAATGCCGGCACTCCTCACACAACCATGGCGAAGGCGCCTTCTGGGGATCGAAGGATGCGGACCCGCACTTGGCGTTCTTGCAGTCCAGAATCCGGATCGGATTCTTCTTGAGCCGCTCCTTGCAATCTTCACAAAGATCCGCGGCATTTTCCGTGAAATAATCGGTTAAAAGCTTCACCAGCTTCGGACGATCTTTGCGACAACCCAAATTGTTC
This sequence comes from uncultured Planctomycetia bacterium, assembly GCA_964603095.1. GTDB lineage: Bacteria > Omnitrophota > Gorgyraeia > 1-14-0-20-64-10 > 1-14-0-20-64-10 > CAZRTR01. The sequence continues at coordinate 3,347 of CAZRTR010000015.1, read as the reverse complement.
ACCTCCAAGACCGCCCCCCGCACACCCCACTCCTTCAGGAGCTGCATGAGAAGGGCCATCACCTCCGCATCCTGATAGGGGCTCGCCGAGCCGAAAACCTCCACCCCCAACTGATGGAACTGCCGCCGCCGACCATGCTGGGGTCGCTCCGCCCGGAACATCGGGCCCAGGTAATAGAGCCGGCTCAAGCCCCCCGTCTTGTCCCATCCGTTCTCGACGAAGCAACGGACCACCGAAGCGGTTCCTTCCGGTCGAAGGGCGACCGAGCGGCCTCCCCGATCCTGGAACAGGTACATCTGTTTTGTCACGATCTCGGCCGCCTCTCCGAGGGACCGGGTGAAAACCGCCGCCTCTTCAATCAAAGGGGTTCGAATCTCCCGGTATCCGTACAGCTCCAAAATCCGGCGGGCGTCACCCTCGATCCGTTGCCAGGCGATCGCCTCTTCAGGGAAGATGTCGCTGGTGCCGCCCAGTGCTTTTAAAGGAGTCAGCGGATATCTCTCTTCATAATGAGTCCCGGTTTAAAGGCCACGACCCGCTTGGGAGGAACCGGGACCTTCTCACCGGTCCTGGGATTTCGGCCGGTCCGGCCTTTCCGGGATTTCACCTTGAAGATACCGAAGTTGCGCAACTCCACCGTCTGCCCCTGGACCAGGGCGGCAACGATCGCATCCAACGCCTTCTGAACCGCCTGCTTGACATCCAACTGCTTCAACCCGGTTTCCGACGCCACCTTAAGGACAATGTCTTTCTTTGTCATGGGCGTTTTGGACCTCCTTTATAAAAGGGCCGCCGTGGGCGAGTTTGAACGTAACATCTAGAATCACTCGATGATACAACACTTCATTGTCGGATAGGAACCGGGGAAAGTCAATAAGAACCGGTTCTAAACTACTTCCGGACGGCGATCGCCTCCGGCCCCACGAGTTGAATGAGGGTTTGGAACAGCTCCACGGAGGGGGCAACCCGTAAGGTTGACCCGACAGCGACCCGGAGAGCGCCTCCATTTCCACCTCCGTTTCGGAAGGACAACTCCACCGGAATCTCGCCCGGATGAGCGAGCAACGCCTCTCTCAGTCGCTCTAAGGTGGGCCGATCGACGGAAGGGCTAAGCGAAACCTGGATGCTCTGGGCGTGGGCCGTTTTCAACCCTTCCTCTAAGGGGACCACTTCTTGAGCCAGAATTTTGGGCCGATCCTCCCGGAGGGAGGCCCGTCCCGTAATCAGAACCACCTCATCCAACTTGAGAGCCATCTCGACCCCAGGCAACACCTTGGGGAAAACCAGCACCTCCACGCTGCCGTGAAAATCTTCAAGAGAAAGGATCGCCATCCGCTCGTTCCCCCTCTTGGTGGTGGCCATCTTCATCCGGGCGATGATTCCCCCTAAGGTGACCGGGGCCCCCTCTTTCAGTTGGGAAAGCCCTTGGGTGGTGCAGGTCGTGCACAACTTTAAGATCGACTCGTATCGGGTCAGGGGATGGCCGGTCAAGTAGAAGCCCAGCAGCCCCTTCTCAAAGGCCAATCGTTGCAATTCCGGCCACTCCTCCAGGGCGGGGATCTCCAGCACCCCCTGTCCTCTCGATTCAGAGGATCGGCCGAACAGCTCGAAGAAGGAGAGCTGTCCCCCCTCCCGATCCTTCTGGCGCAAGCCCCCGACCTCCATCGCCCGATCCAGGATCGCCATCAGTTGGGAGCGGCGCAGGCCCAGGCCGTCGAGGGCGCCGCACTTGATGAACGACTCGATCACCTTCCGATTGACCAACCGGGAATCGACCCGTTCGCAGAAAGAAACGAGAGAATCAAAGGGCCCCTTCTCCCGGCGGGCCTGGATGATCGACTCGATCGCCTTCTCTCCCACGTTCTTGATCCCCAGAAGGCCGTAGCGGATCGCCTCGCCGTCCACAGTGAAACGGGCAAAGCTTCGATTCACATCCGGCGGGGTGATCGTAATTCCCATCCGCCGGGCCTCCTCCACGTACTGGGCGATCTTCTCCGTGTTGTCCCGTTCGCTGGTCAGAAGGGCCGTCATGAACTCGACCGGATAATTGGCCTTGAGGTACGCCGTCCGGTACGACAAGAGGGCGTAGGCGGCGCTGTGGGATCGGTTGAAGGCGTAGCCGGCGAAATACTCGATCTTGTCGAAGATCTTCTCCGCGGTCCGGCGGTCCACCTGGTTCCGGATGCAGCCGGTGATGAACTCCCCCCGGGCCTTCTCCATGATCTCCGGCGTCTTCTTCCCCATCGCCCGGCGCAGCAGATCGGCCGCCCCTAAGGAGAAGCCGGCCACCTCGTGGGCGATCCGCAGGACCTGCTCCTGGTAGATGCACACACCGTAGGTATCCTTGAGGATCGGTTCCAGTTTGGGGTGGTCGTAGGAGACCTGGATCTTACCGTGGCGGCGCTGGATGAAATCATCCACGATTCCGGAGCCGAGAGGCCCCGGGCGGAAGAGAGCCACCAGGGCGATCAGGTCGCTGAATCGATCCGGCCTCAAACGCCGAAGCAGATCCCGCATCCCGCCCGACTCCAGCTGGAACACCGCCGTCGACTCCGCGGCGCTGAGCCCGCGAAAGGTCTTCGGGTCGTCCAGCGGGATCGTTTCGATATCAAAGGGAATCTTCCGATGCTCCCGGATCAGTTTGGCTGTCTCATCGATCACGGTGAGGGTTCTTAAGCCCAGGAAATCCATCTTGAGCAACCCGATCTTCTCCAGCGCATCCATGGCAAACCCGGTGGTGATCTGGTCGTCGGAGGTCTTGAACAGCGGCACGTGGTTCGTCAGGTCTCCGTCGGCGATCACCACCCCGGCGGCGTGGGTGGAGGCGTGGCGGGTCAGGCCCTCCAGCGCCAGGGAGGTGTCGATCAACTGGGTGACGCGCGGATCGGAGCGGTACAGTCCTTGAAGCTCCGGCACCAGATCCAGGGCCCGCCTCAACGTGATGTTCAGCTCAAACGGGATCAGCTTGGCGATCCGGTCCGCCTCCGGATAGGAGAACCCGAGCGCCCGGCCCACATCCCGGACCACCGCCTTGGCCTGCATGGTGCCGAAGGTGATCACCTGGGCAACGTTTCCTTTGCCGTACTTCTTCGTCACGTAGTTGATCACCTCGCCCCGCCGCTCGTAGCAGAAGTCGATGTCGATGTCCGGCATCGAGACCCGGTCCGGGTTCAGAAACCGTTCGAAGATCAGGTCATATTCAAGCGGATCCAGGTCGGTGATCCCCAGGCAGTAACTGACCACCGACCCGGCCGCCGAGCCCCGGCCCGGGCCGACCGGGATCTGCTTCGACTTGGAGATCGGAAGAGCGTCGGGGAGGGAAAGAGTGTGTATGTAGAAGTGTAGAT
>CAZRTR010000014.1:0-31419 GCA_964603095.1 uncultured Planctomycetia bacterium | reverse complement strand
CCTGAGGGGAGGTGCCTTCGGCACATCCGCGGTCTCGCTGGGGGGAACCGTCTCGGTCCCCCCAACATGCCCCCCTCCCCCAGAGGAAGCGACACTTCACGTTGGGGGGAGTTCCGTTTGCTTCAGCACACCCAGCTTTCGCCTGACAAAATCCCCCCCTCTCCGAGAGGAAGGGGAATCGAACTACGGGGGCTTCGGGGTGGTGTGGGGCGGGCGCCCAGCCCCCGCCAGCAGGGCGACGAATCAGAGAAGATCACCGGCCGAATGGCAACAAGACAACCGAACCGATGACCTGATGAGACCAACATGGATTCAGGTCTATCAACGTGGAATAACATGAAATTGACGCAACTCCATCCAAACAAGCCCGATGCCGGAGGCTGGGCTGCCCCACGACAGGACCCCGAGAGGCGCTTTTCTTTGTTTCTGATTTCTGGTTTCTTGTTTCTGGTTTCTGCTCTCGCGGGGTGCACGCAGTATGTGGCGCCGCCGAGCGCGGAGGTGAGCTCCCCGGCGGTTTCGGGGCTGGTCCATTCGGTGGCGCGGGGAGAAACCCTCTGGTCGATTTCCCGGCGGTACGGGGTGGAGCTGGAGGATCTGGTCCGGGCGAATCGGATCTCGGACGCCTCCCGCATCGAGGTGGGCGAAAGGATCCGGATCCCCCCCACTGCGGGCGCCGGGTACCGACCCGAAGAGGAGCGCCCCTTGAAAGAGCGGACCACAGCGCCTGTCTCCGAGGAGGCGGCGCTTTCGGATGCGTTCATCTGGCCGGTCCAGGGGAAGGTGATCTCGGCTTTTGGGATGCGGCGTTCCTCCACGATCAACAAGGGGATCGACATCCAAGCCCCGGAGGGGGCGCAGGTCTTGGCGGCCCGCGGAGGAAGGGTCAGTTTTGTTCATGAGCAGATGCCGGGTTTCGGGCGCACCATCATCCTGGATCATGGGGAGGGATTCGCCACAGTCTACGCTTATATCGGGGAGATCCTGATCCAGCCGGGGCAGATCGTCAGCCAGCGACAGGTGATCGCGCGGGTAGGAAAGAGCGGCCGGGCCCAGGTCCCGGCCCTCCATTTCGAAATCCGGCGGAATCAGAAACCGCAAAATCCGTTCTACTACCTTCCTTAAATGGAGATCGGCATGAATCCGGTCTGGTTTGATCGGGATGAGGTTTTGAATGTCTTGAACCGGAGGGTGGTCGGTTTCCTCTCCGGTTACCGGCAGAATCTGGCCCTGTTGGGCCCGGAGGGGGTGGGCAAGACGACCCTGCTCAGACGCCTCCTGGAGGAAGGCGGGGTCGGATCCTCCGCGGTGGTGATCACCCTCTCTGTGCCGGAGGAGGAGAGCGTTCCGGAGTGGGCCGTCCGGTTCGTTCAGGCGGTTCTCTACGGGGTGCTGCAGGTCAAGGGATACTCCCCGTTGCCGGCCGATCTTCCGACCCTGTGCGAGGCCGCTTGCCGTTGGGTCCCGAAAGTGGCGGCCCAGGCGGGCCTGCTGTTAAATCGGGCGGGAGGTTCCGGAGGGGCGGGGGGAATCACCGATTCCCTCTGGGATCTGCCTTTCCTGGTCACTCAGGAGTTGGGGATCCCCTGCCTGTTGGTGCTGGATGAGTTTGACCGGCTCAAGAATTTGCCCGTTGCGGATCCGTTCGGTCGGTTGGGTCGGAAGATCATGGTCCAGAGCACCACGATGTACCTGCTGACCTCCTCTCGGCCCGGGTTGGCCCGTTCCATCCTGCGGGAGGGGTTGAATCTTCTGTTCGGCCAGTTTGAGGTGGTGGATTTGGATCCGCTTTCGCGCGCCGTCTGCCGGAAGGCGATTCGGGCCCTTTTGAATTCGGATCGGGTCGATCCGTTCCTTGAGCACCTCGTGATGGAGCTGGCGCAGGGATATCCCGGCTATCTGGACCTTCTGTTGAGGGGATGGCGAGATCTGGAGGATCTTCTGGAGCGCCAGCTGTTCGACCCCGAGGGGTCCCTCAGGGTCCGGTTCGAGGCAAAGGTTCGTCAGTTGCCTGCGCATCCCGACCGGCTGGTCTGGGTTCAGGTTCTGGAGGCGATGAGCCATGGGATTCATCGGATGGAGCCGATGGCGGCCCAGATCGGTCGGCCCGTTTCACAGGTTCGGCGGGCTCTCCAGGTCCTGGAGCAGGGGGGATGGGTGACCCGGCAAGGAATCTTTCATTCGATCCCGGATCGGTTTCTGCGCTTGTGGATGGTCACCGCCTATCCTTTATTGCAGGGGGTGGGACTGGCCGATGGGGCCCAAGCCCGGGCCCGCTTTCGGGAGGCGGTGTCTGGTTGGGTCCAGAAAGTGGAGCGGGCCGTCCGCCTGCCGATCGAGCAGCAGGCCATGACGCTGCTGCGGCGGTGGGCCGGAGAGTGCGTTCAGATCGAGGGCCGCAGGGTTCTTCTGCCCCGTTGGGATCGGGTGGAGTTCCTCCCCGGGCCGATGCTGGCGGCTCACCGGCGCAGGGGCCAAGAGGGAAAGAGCTGGCTGGTGGTTCCCTGGGCCGGGCCGTTTCAGGAGCTGCAGGCCTTGAAGCTGGCGAAGGAGCTGTTTCGCCCTCCCTTTAAATCGTGCCGGAAGGTTCTCCTGGGGGCGGAGCCGGTGGAGTTTAACGCCCGCCTGATTCTGAAGGAGGCGCAGATCATGCTTTGGAATCTTCAGACCTTCAACCTGCTGCTGGATCTTTATGGGCTGACGGGGATTCCTCTTCCGGAAACGGCTTCGGTTTTCTTGGCCGAACCCATTCCTTTGGGGACGGAAGGCCTTCCAGCGCTTCAGGATTCCCGGGTTCAGAAGGCTTCCTAGATGACCGTGACTTCTCAGCGGCTTTGGGCTCCGTGGCGGATCGGCTACATCTCCCAGACCAGGAATTCCTCCCGCATCCGATGTATCTTCTGCCAGCTTCAGAAGTCAAGGAAGAACGCCAAGGATCAGGTGGTGGTTCGGGGACGCTTGGGGTTCGTTGTGCTCAATCGTTTTCCCTACAACAACGGGCACCTGATGATCGTCCCCTATCGTCATGTCGGTCGGATGGAATCGATCACCCAGCAGGAGTGGCTGGAGCTTTTCGCTCTCACGAAAGAGGCGCTGAATCGTTTAAGGCGGGCCCTGAAGCCGCACGGATTCAACCTCGGCATCAACCTGGGCCGGGTCGCCGGGGCCGGGATTCCGGGCCACTTTCACCTGCACGTCGTTCCCCGTTGGGCCGGAGACACCAACTTCATGCCGACGATCGCCGAGACGAAGGTCATCTCCCAGTCCCTGGCCTCGGCCCGTCGGCTCCTTCAGCGTCCGGGCGAAAGAGATGCCTCCTCCCGTCGACGCTAAGGGCCTCCTCCAGACTCGAAGACAACTCGAGAACCGGGAGCGTGAGTCTTTAGCTCCCTACGGGATGAAATCCCGGCAGTCGCGGGGCCGAGTCGCGAAAGAACCGGAACATCCCTATCGGACCTGCTTCCAGCGGGACCGGGACCGGATCGTCCATTCCACCGCTTTCCGGCGGCTGGAGTACAAGACGCAGGTCTTCGTCATCCATGAGGGGGACTACTACCGGACCCGGCTGACGCACACGCTGGAGGTGGCGCAGATCGCCCGGACGATCGCGCGGGCGCTGCGGCTGAACCCGGACTTGGTGGAGGCGATCGCCTTGGCCCACGACCTGGGCCACGGCCCCTTCGGCCACTCCGGGCAGGATGCCCTCCAAACGCTGATGGAGGGTCACGGCGGATTTGATCACAACCTTCAGGCCCTTCGGGTGGTGGACCAACTGGAGGAGCGGTACCCCTCGTTTCCGGGGCTCAACCTGACCTGGGAGGTCCGGGAGGGGCTGAACAAGCACCGGGTGCCGTTGCCGGGGTCCCGCCGGCCGGTGGCGACCAACTTAAGTTTGGAGGCGCAAGTGGTCGATGTGGCGGATGAGGTCGCCTACGACCATCATGATCTGGATGACGGAATCACCTCCGGGCTCATCTCAGAGCAGGATTTAAGGAAGATTCCCCTCTGGCGGCAGGTTCGCGGCGGAATCGTTCGTGGCCTGCCGAAATTGCGGGAGGAGCTCCGGAAGTACCAGATCATCCGGCGCCTGATCGACCTGCAGGTGACCGATCTCTTGAACGAGTCGGCCCGCAGGATCCAGAGATGCCGGATCCGCACGCCCGAAGATGCCCAGCGGATTCCGGAGCGGGTCGTCGGTTTTAGCCCCTCCATGAAGATCTGGAGGATCCCTCTGAAGGAGTTCCTGAATCGGGAGCTGTACCACCATCACAAGGTGGTCCGGATGGCCGACAAGGCCCGGCGTTTTCTGACCGCTCTGTTTGAGGCGTATCTCAACAAACCGGAGCAGCTCCCCGACACGACCCGCCGACGGCTGGAGAAGGAGGATCCGTATCGGGTCATCTGCGATTACATCGCCGGGATGACCGACCGGTACGCCTTGGATGAGTATCGGAAGTTGTTCTATCCGTTTGAACGGATGTAGGTTGCATGCTCCTCGCCGAGGTCCGGTTCGGGTATAACCCCGCCCCTCCGAGGGTCTCTCTGGCGCAAGAGAGGGGATAATAGGTATAATACTCCTGGAGAAACAGATGTTCTATGGGGTTTTGACTTCTGATTTGCGCCAGAGAGTGAAAGCCCAGCGGGATGGGCTTTCATGGATTCCGCCCATCATGATGGGCGGAATCCTTACCCTCGGAGGGATGGGGTGGAACTCTTAAGCCATCACCCAAGGATTCGCCGGCTGCGCCAGATTCTGGAGAGCTCGGTCTTTCATCCAATCTGGTGGACCCTATCCGAGGAGAGGCCCAAGGAATTGTCGTATGGGGCGGCCTGTCGGACCTGTTCCTTCGTGCGGCGCCCTTCGGGGAGGCGAACCTGCCAGGGCCGTTTCCTCCGGGCTTTGGAGGAAAGCCGTCGGACCAAAGCCGCTGGGGAATTCCTCTGTCCGATCCAGCGGTATGCGGTCTGCCTTCCGGTGGTTCGCAACGAGAAGGTCGAGGGATACCTGGCGATGTGCCACAGTGAGCGGGCCATTCCTAAGGAGGATCTGGAGTTGGCCTGGCTCGCGCTGGAGGGTACGGTCGGTGAGATGGAGCGAAGCCAGGAGCTGAAATCCCTCTCCGAATCGATCCAACCCCGCTGTGTCGCCCTCTCCACCGTTCACACGATCCATCGCCTGATCAGTTCCACCCTGGACCTTCAGGAGTTGTTGCCGCGGATCGCCCGTCTCTGCTGCCAGGTCCTGCGGGCCCAATCCTGCGCCATCTGGCTGCTGGATCCTCGGCGTAAGATGCTGGTTCCCCGGGCGGTTGTTGAAACCAGCGCCAACGGGGTCGGAATCGCGGGAGTCCGAGAGGGGCGATCCATTCCCAAGAAGCTTTCGGGACGCCTGTATCGAATGGGGGAGGGGGTTCCGGGAAAGGTGGCCTCCACCGTGGAAGCCGTCTGGAGAAAAAGAGAGATGGTGGTCCCGATGTTGGAAGAGGAGACGATGGGGGTGATCCAGGTCCGCCGGCGGCGGGGGCCCGCATTCGGGACGTTGGATCGGGAGATCCTGACGACCCTGACGGAGCAGGCGGTGGTGGCGATCCGAAACGCTCAGATGTACGAGGCCCAGGAGAGGATCAGCTGGGGAACGATCAAGAGCTTAAGCGACATCCTGGACGGGATGGACAGCCGCGCCACGGGCAAGGCCCCTCATCGGAAGGCGCTGGCCCAGGTGGCCCTGTCGATTGCCCGAAAGATGAAACTGTCGGAGGGGCAGCAGAGGCCTCTGCAGTACGCCGCCCTTCTCCATGATGCGGGGCGGGTGGGAATCCCGGAGGAAATCTTAAAGAAACCGAGCAAATTGGCGCCGGATGAATTCGCCCAAGTGAAAGAGCATCCGGTCAAGGGGGCCCGGTTGCTTCAGCCGCTGGAGGTCCTGGAGCCGGCTTTGCCGATCATCCTCCATCACCACGAGCGGTACGATGGAACCGGCTATCCCAAGGGATTGAAGGGAGAGGCGATCCCTCTCGGCGCCCGGATCCTGGCGGTGGCCAACGCCTTTGAGGCGATGATCTGTGACCGGCCCTATCGGGAGGCGCTGTCCGTTTCCAAGGCGGCGCAGGAGATCGCCTCTCACGCGGGAACCCAGTTCGATCCGAAAGTGGTGGAGGCCTTCCTGCAACTGGAGCGATCAGGGGAATTGGAGAAGCTGGTGAAAGCGAACGCCGCTTCAGGATAGGGCGAAGGGGATGGGACTGGGATTCCGGCGGTTCGCATGGATCGGCGCAGCCGTCTTACTCTTGGGGGGGATATGGTTCGGCCTGGGGTTCGTCTCCTGGCCGGTGGCCGGCCTTCTGAATCGGGTCTGTCTCGGATTGGAGGCCCGCAGCGGTTGGACCCTGGAGGTGGATCGGGCCATCTGGGTTCCGTGGAGGAAACTGGAGATGACCGACGTGAGATTCAGCAGTCCCCAAGGGGGTCGGCTTCATCTCGTCAAGCTGCAGGTCCATCCCCAGTGGGGGTCTCTTCTTCAAGGGGCGCTGACGACCCGCTGGGATCTGAGCGATGTCCGGATCGACCCCGGTTCCTGGGGAATCCACAAGCCGCTGGCCCAGGAGGTTCTCTCCGCCGGCCCGGTCTGGACCGATGGGTCCGCCGTTCTGAAGATCCGGTGGGGGCAGGTGACGTTGAAGGCCCTCCATCTGGAGGGACCGCTGTTACGGGTTCAAGCGGAGGGTTGGCTGACCCGGCAATCCCAAGCCCACCTGATGCTGGAAGGGGCCTTGGGCCGGGAATTCCTGGAGGAGATGAATTGGCTCAGGCCGATCGATTCCACGGAAAGTCTCCGCCGGTGGGAGCCGTTTCAATTGAAACTCCATGGGCCGTTAAGGCATCCGGATATTTCCTTTGCGTCCAGTTTCTTTTCCATATCGTTGAAAGGGCAGGGTGAGCTATGAACGACACGCGGTCGATGATCAGCGCAGTGGCGGCGGTAGGGGTGGGGGTCATTCTGACGCTCGGCGCCTCCGGTTGCGGGGGGGGGCTTGCGATGACGGAAAGGCCCAAGGGAGAGGTGGAGATGCGCCGTCCCGAATCCCTCCCCTTGTCGGTGGTGATCGATCCGGTCGCCGCCTCCCTGTCCAAGGGGGGGATCGATGTGACGGTCCGGTACGCCAGTCCCGAGGAGCTGGAAAAATTCTTCTCCAATGAGCAGGTCTTCGGGAAGCTGGCTGGCAAGAATCCCTATCCCGTCGAGACGATGATCTTCTACCTCAAGATCGCCAATCACAGCGGGAAGAAGATCAAGGTCAACCCCGATGATTTCGTCATGATCGACAATCTGAACATCCAGTATGCGGAGCTGACCCCCGACAATATCTCCGCCCTGTACGAATCGAAAGCGAACATCTGGGCCTATGCCAAGACGACCGGGGACCTGGCCCCCGGGCCCTACGGGATTCCTCTGAGGGCGGCCGGCATGGCGGGCGGGACCAGCGGGAGGAAGCTCCATTATCTGATCAAGCAGGTCCGGTTGGCGCCCGGCTACGTCCACGCCGGGATCGCCTATGACGGCTATGTGGCCTTTCCCCGGCCGCACCCGAACGCCACCTCGGTGCGTCTGCTGATCGCGAACCTAAAAACCGACTTCAACGCGGCCGATGAACCGATCTCCGCTGTCGATTTCGAGTTTCCCTTCAACGTCAAAACCATCCAGCCCCCCGCCCCCGAGCCGCCCAAATCTTGAGGTGGTGGACCCGGCCCTTAATCCTGAGCAGAGGGAAGCGGTCCTCGCCTCGGAGGGGCCGATCCTGGTCATCGCCGGGGCGGGGACCGGAAAGACTCGAGTCATCGCCCATCGCGTCGCCTTCCTGCTTGGAACCCGGCCCGATCTGACCGCCGCCAACCTGCTGGCCCTGACCTTCTCCAAGAAGGCGGCCCAGGAGATGCGGGAGCGGGTGGAGCGACTCCTCGGCAACGCGGCGGAGGGTCTGGGAATCTTCACCTTCCATGGGTTCTGCCATCGGTTCCTTCAGGACCACGCCGTCTCATTGGGGCTGCCGGCCCGGTTCCAGCTTTTGGATCGGACCGAAACCTGGATTTTCTTCCGAAAACTTCTCCCGGAACTTGGGCTAAGGGCCCATTGGAATCTGGCCGATCCGACCGAGTGCATTGGGGGATTTCTTCGCTTCATCAGCCGGGCCAAGGATGAGCTGGTCTCCCCGGAGGAATACGCCGTTTACCTCCGGACGCAGGCCGATCCGGAGCAGCGGGAGCGGGGTGAGGAGATCCATCGTGTCTACCGGACCCTTCAGAAGCGGATGCGGGAGCATGGGGTTCTCGATTTCGGGGATCTGATCGTGGAAACGTTGCAGGCCTTTCGACGCAGGCCCGGGCTTTTGAAGTCGTTGAGGGCTCAGCTCCGGTATCTCCTGGTGGATGAATTCCAGGACACCAACGTCGCCCAGATCTCCCTCCTCAAAGCGCTGGCCGGAGATTCCGGTAATCTCTGTGTGGTGGGGGATGACGATCAGGCGATCTATCGGTTCCGAGGGGCCTCCTTCGCCAGTTTCCTGTTGATGAAGAAGGCCTTTCCGGAGGTCAAGACGCTCCGGTTGACCCGGAATTACCGGTCCACCCCCCAGATCCTGTCGACGGCGGAGCGGCTGATCCGGAACAACGAGCCGGATCGGTACGACCCGGAGAAACGGCTCTGGACGGAGCGGAGGGCGGGGGCTCCGGTTCAGGTGATCGTCTGTCGGGATGAGGAAGATGAGGCCCGCCGCGCGGTGGAGTTGATCCGGACGATCCTTCAGGATTCGTCGGCGCCAGGCCGGCCTCTCAGCGAGATCGCCGTGCTGTATCGGGCCCATGCGCACCGGGCCCGATTGGCAGAGGAGCTCCGCCGCGCCCAGATCCGGTTTTCGGTCCGAGGGGGGATCCCGTTGTTCGATCAGCCGGAGATCAAAGATCTGGTCGCCTTTCTCCGGGTGGCCCACGACCCTTCCGATTCGGTCAGCCTGTTCCGGATTTTGACGCTGCCGACCTTGGGAATCCCGCCGGAGGAGTTGATGGCGATCAGCCGGTCGGCGAAGGAGCGCCAGTGTACCCTTCGAGAGGCATTGGATCATCTGGACGAGGGGGATGTCTGCGCCAAGACCCGGGAGGCGATCCAGCAGTTGTTGATCGATCTCTCCTGGGTGCAGGGTCAAGCGGTCCGGGAACGGATCGGGACCCTGGTCCCTCAGGTGGCGCAGCGGACCTTCCTTCGGGCCCTCTTCGAACAACCTCCGAGCCGTTTTCTGCGACTCACCGATCGATACGGTGAGCTTTACCCTGACGAGCAGGATCTGGGCTCTTTCCTCTGGACTCTGGACTCCTACGAGAAGGCCGGAGGGGGATCGATCGACGACGAGGAGGAGCCCGCCGGGAACGGGATCCGCCTCATGACGGTCCATCAGGCCAAGGGGCTGGAGTTTGATTGGGTGATTCTGCTGGGGTTGGTCCAGGGCCGGTTTCCGGGTCGGGCCCGACCGGAAGCGATCCCCTTCCCGGTGACGCTCATGAAGGAGCCGCTGCCGGAGGGGGATTACCACCTTCAGGAGGAGCGGCGCCTCTGCTATGTGGCCGTGACCCGGGCCCGGAAGGGACTGTTCCTTTTAACGCAGGAGCGGGCGTATCATCGGCCCTCTTCCTTCATCCGGGAGATTCTGGAGGGGGCCGATCCCCAGGATGTCCAGCGGCAGGAGCCGCAGGGGGTCGCCGCACCGGTTCCTTCCCCAGAAGGGAAGGAGGTTTCCCCAGTCATCTTTCCGTTGCCGGATAGGTTGAGCTACACCCAACTGGAGGCGTACCGATATTGCCCCTTGAAGTATCAGTACGGCTATCTCTACCAGATTCCGGTCAGGCCCACCCCCCCGATGGCTTTCGGGACCGATCTGCACGCCATGCTGGAGATCTTCTTCCGGCAGAGGATGGATGGCCAGGTCTTATCCCTCTCGGAGTGGCTGGAGATCTTCCGCTCCCTGCATCGGCCCGGCCGTTATGGGGAGCCGGGTCAGGATGAAGAGTACCGCCGGTTGGGAGAGGAACATCTGAGTGCTTTTTATCGGAAGCAGCGGGAGCCATTCGCCGTTCCGCTCTTCGTGGAGAAGGAGTTTCTCCTTCCCATGGGGCAGTTTTTCATCCGTGGTTTTATCGACCGGATCGATTCCTTGCCCGGCGGGGGGGTGGAGATCATCGATTACAAGACGGGAAAACCGAAAGAGGATGCCGACCCGGAAGAACAGCTGCAGCTGCGGCTCTACGCCCTGGCCGCCCGTGACGTCTTACGCTTGAACCCCCGGAAGATCAGCTTCTATTACCTGCGCAACGGCTCGAAGCTCTCTTTCGAACAGAACACGGAGGATCTGGAGCAGACCCGCCGCCAGATCTTGACCCGGGTCCAGGCGGTCCGCTCCGGCGATTTCACCCCGACCCCCTCTCCCCCCAAATGCCGCCGCTGCGACTTCAAGAATCTTTGCCCCGCTAGCCAGGCGTGATACAATTAAAGATTGTGCAACCGCAGCCGGAGCTGTTTCAAGAGGTCGGTTTGCCACCGCGGTCTCGTCGGTTTCAGATGCCGCTGTTTCCGAGCCGTTTTCTTCGGCTGCGAGTGGCGTACGAGGATCTGATCTTTGCCGCCTTGGGGCTCGTTCTCCTGCTGTTGGGAGGATTCTGCTTGGGGGTGGAGCGGGGAAAGCGATTGGCCACCGACGGCCCGGTTCCGATCCCCACGGTTCCGGCGGTGAGCCCGGTGGCGAGGGAAGAGTTACCGGCGGTGGCGGCCGCTCTTCCGGTGGCTCCCGGCCAGGTGGAGAGGGCTACGGTTCGAATTTCGGAATTGTCCGGGATCCAGTACGCGATCCAGTTGGCCAGCTACCTGGATTCCAAGGCGGCCGCCGCCGAGGCGCAACGGCTGACCCGCAGGGGGTTCAAGGCCCAGGTGGTTCGACAGGGGAAATATTATGAGCTCAGGGTTGTGGGATACCGGTCTCGAGAGCAGGCGATGACGCCTCTGGCGGCTCTGCGCCGGACGTATCGGGACGGGTTCATCAAACGTCTTTCTTCGGGGTAAAAAGGGATGTCGATTCATTCCAGTTTCAAGTTGGCCGACACGATGAAGCGCCACCGCTCCGTGTTGAAACGGCTGGAGCGGGTCAAGATCTTGAGCGAGCAGGATCGGTTGAAGGTCGAGGAATCCTCTTTTGTCGGGTTGCCGAAGGTGAAGCACCTGAAGATCCGGGTGAGGAAAGAGAAGGCGGCCGCCGCGCCGACCGCCGTGGCTGCGACGGAGGCGCCGGCGCCGGCAGGCGCCAAGTCGGCCCCGGCCAAAGGGGCCGGAGCGGGTGCGGGCAAGCCGGCCGCGACACCCGCCAAATCGGAGCCAGCCGCACAAACGCCTAAGGCGGCTGCCAAACCATCTCCCAAGAAATAGGGCTGGAGGATTTCGGCAAGCTCCAGCTTAAAGTAGCGCGGGTCATCAAGGCCCAGCCGCACCCCAACGCCGATAAGCTCCTGGTCCTGACGGTGGAGGGCGGGTCCGGCTCCAAGGAGATTGTGGCCGGAATCGCGCGCCATTACCGTCCGGAGGAGCTGACCGGAAAGCTGATCGTCATTGTCGACAACCTCCAGCCGGCCACCTTGCGCGGCGTGACTTCCCACGGCATGTTGTTGGCCGCCCAGGATGGGGAAGCGCTGACCCTGGTGGTTCCTGAGCGGGCCGTCTCACCGGGGGCCACGGTCCGATAAAGGATCATGCCAGCAGTCACCGCCCACCAGATGCGCCAGATCGAACGGCGGGCTCAGGAGCGGTTTGGCTTGCCGGATCTGATCCTGATGGAGCATGCGGGGACTGAAGTGGCGCGGGTGGCAAGGCGCTGGCTGCAAAGGGGGCGGGGAACCACCTTGGTTCTGGCCGGAGGCGGTGCCAATGGGGGAGACGGTTTTGTGGCGGCCCGACATCTGGACAATTGGGGTTTCCCCGTGCAGGTGGCGCTGCTGGCTTCTCCAGGAAAGATCTCCGGGTCGGCCCGGGCGAACTTGACGATCCTTCAGCGCCTCTCCGTTCCGGTCGAGCCACTCGGTTCCATTCGTTCCTGGGCCCGGTGGGCCCGCCGCCGGCGTTCCTTCCGGTTGGTGATCGATGCTCTGCTGGGAACCGGCGCTTCAGGCCCGATCCGGGAACCGATCCGCTCGGCCGTTCTCTGGATCAACCGCCGGCGCTGCCCAGTCATCTCGGTCGATCTTCCTTCGGGCCTCTGCGCCGATACGGGGAGGGCTCTTCCCGTGGCGGTCAAGGCGACGGCCACGGTCACCTGCGGGTTGCCTAAGGTGGGACTGCGAACGAATGAAGGAAGGCGGTTGTCCGGTCGCGTGACAGTGGCCGACATCTCACTCCCCCGGGCCCTTCGGCTCGGCTCAGGCCGGGCCCTTCGCTGATGGAATCGGTCTTCTCTTTTCTGTTCCTCTTCCCCCTCTTCATGCTGGCGGTGATCGTTCATGAGGTCAGTCACGGGTGGTTGGCCCTTCGCTTGGGAGACCCGACCGCCCTGAATGCCGGGCGGCTGACGCTCAACCCGTTGAAGCATGTCGATCCGGTGGGAACGGTCCTTCTGCCTCTGGTGATGCTGGCGATGCGGGCCCCTTTCGTGTTTGGTTGGGCCAAGCCGGTTCCGATCAACGCGATGAATCTGCGTCATCCGAAGCGGGATATGCTTTGGGTGGGAGTCGCCGGGCCGGCGGCCAACTTCCTCCTGGCCTTCGGCGTGGCTTTGGGCCTCCAGCTGGCGGGAGGGTGGGTTCCGCCGGTGGGGGTATCGCTGGCCAAAACGTTGATCCTGATCAACCTGGTGTTGGGGACCTTCAATCTGGTTCCGATCCCGCCCCTGGATGGTTCCCGCATCCTGGTGGGGATCCTCCCGCCCGTGGCGGCGAAGGCGCTGCTCTCGCTGGAGTCCTGGGGGATTGTGGTGGTCTTCGGGTTGCTCTACCTTGGGTTCATGGACCGAATTCTCTGGCCGATGGTCTCCCTGTTGGCTCGGTTTTTGGGGGTATAGGCGATGGGGTTTTCTTTCTCCCGGATTCCGGTTCGGCTGGGGTTGCGTCGATACGAGATCCGGATTGGAGTCCGGCAGATGGACCGGTTCGGCTCCTTTGTCCGTCGGCTTGCGTGCGGGACCCACCCGGTTCTGGTGACCAATCCGACGATCTGGAAGGGACAGGCCCGCTCGGTGGCCCATGCCTTGGCTCAATCCGGATTCCCGGTCCGGACGCTGTTGGTGCCGGACACCGAGAGGAGCAAGAGCATGGAGGTCTTAAGCCGGCTTCTGAATCGGCTCGCCGATCTGGACGGGCCGGGCCGTCGGCTGTTCCTGGTTCTGGTGGGGGGCGGGGTGGTGGGGGACTTGGGGGGAGTGGCCGCCGGGTTGTACCGTCGGGGGATTCCTTACATTCAGGTTCCCACCACTCTTCTGGCTCAGGTCGACTCCGCCATCGGAGGCAAGACCGGCGTCGATCTCGCGCACGGGAAGAACTTGGTCGGGCTCATCGTTCAGCCGCGGGGGGTCTTCATCGATCTTCAGTTCCTCTCCAGCTTGCCCGAGCGGCAGTTCTGTTCCGGCCTGGCTGAGGTGATCAAATGCGGGGTGATCCGGGATCGGCTCCTGTTCCAGTTTCTGGAGGAGACCTCTGTGGATCGGCTCCGCCGATCGGTCCGGGATCTGGCCTGGGTGATCACTCGGGCGGTGAAGGTGAAGGTGGATCTGGTGGAGAAGGATGAGAGGGAGACGAGAGGGATCCGGACCCTGCTGAACTTCGGGCACACCTTCGGCCATGCGCTGGAGGCGGCCGCCGGCTATTCCCGGGCCTTCACGCACGGGGAGGCGATCTCCATCGGGATGCGGGTGGCTTGCGACATCTCCTGCCGTTTGGGGTTGTTCTCACCGCCGCAGGCCGATCGGATCGGCCGGGTCTTGTCCCGCTTCCGCTTGCCGGAGACGATTCGAGGGGTGAGGTTGGCTCCGATCCTGTGGGCCATGTCCCACGACAAGAAATGGAGCGGGGGGGAGAACCGTTGGGTTCTTCCCGTCGGAATCGGTCGGGCCGTGGTGAGGCGGGATGTCCCGCCGAGGATCATCCGTGCGGCTATCCAGCATCGAATGGAGGGATAAGCCGATTCTCTTTCGACCCGGGATCGATTCGGCTCGGCTCCGCGTGCTTCATCAGCTGGAGCGGGTGCTGAGATCCCGCTTCCGGCGGCTGTCTCTCTTGAACCAGGCGCTGGTTCATCGCTCCTACCTTCAATCGGCCCATCCTTCCTGGGTGAAGGGGGACAACGAGACGCTGGAGTTCCTTGGGGATGCGGTTCTGGGCCTGGTCATCTCGGAAGAGCTGTATCGCCTCTATCCGGTTTCAGAGGTGGGGGAGCTGGCCAAGGTCAAGGCGCAGGTGGTCAGCCGCGCCACCCTGGCGGAGGTGGCCGCCTCGTTGGGGTTGGATCGGTGGATCCTTCTGGGGCCCGGTGAAATGGCGCGGGGTGAGGGGCGGAGAACCTCGGTGATCGGCTCCGTGTTGGAGGCGATCTTGGGGGCCTTGTTTATCGACCGGGGGATGCCGGTGGCCGCTCGGCTCATCCGGCGCCTCTTCCGTCATGAGATCGAGGCGGTGCAGACGGGGGAGTCCGCGGCCGACTACAAATCGCTCCTTCAGGAGTATGTGCTTCGCTACTTCAGGGTGACGCCGGAGTATCGGGTGGTGGGGGAGACCGGCCCCGGCCATCGGCGCCGTTTCCAGGTGACGGTCGGCTGGAAGGGAAAGGTCTACGGGCAGGGGCTGGGGCTCAGCAAGAAGGCGGCCAGCCAGGAGGCGGCCCGGATCGCCTTGGAGCATCTGTTGGCCCCATCACCTGATGTCGGCCCGAAGGGCCGAGCATCACGAGTATTTGGAGCACCGGGCCATTCGCCGAAGGCGAATGAATCAGGCGGTGGGGTGGCTCCTGTCCCTTGATTTAGGGAGGCGTTTCAAGTAACATAGAGCCGGTTTTTAATCCCGTTCCTTCAAAAAAGGAGGAGGCCTGCGAGAGATGGCAGAAACGAAAGGTCCGTCCGAGACGGTTCCCCTGGGGGATGAGGTGGGTGAGGTGGTCGGGTTCTTCGCCGTTCCCAGCGCCGCGATCATCAAGGTTCAGCGGGGCTCTTTGAAGATCGGAGACACGATCTGGATCCGGGGACATACGACGGATCTGAAGGAGACGATTTCCTCGATGCAGGTCGAACGCACGGTGATCACGGAAGCCAAGACGGGGATGGAGGTGGGAATCAAGGTCTCCAGCCGGGTCCGCCGGAACGACAAGGTTTACAAGATTTCCTGAAGTTCACACGTGACGGGATGAGCGTGAAGATCCGTCCCGTTCAAGCCGCGGACGGGGCTCAGGTGAAAGAGCTGGTCCAGACGATCTTGGAGAAGGAATTTCCGGTGGATCGGTCGGCTTACGTTGTCGACGACCTGGAGCAGCTGACCCAGACCTACGGGGGGGCCGGGAGCGGTTTCCTTGTAGCGGAGGATGGGAACCGGATTGTGGGAAGCTGCGGGATCAAGGCGGAATCTCCCCAGAGGGCGATCCTTCGGCGGCTCTTCGTGGATCCGTCCTTCCGCCGACAGGGGGTGGGAGCGGCCCTCCTGAAGGAGGCGATCTCCTTCTGCCGGTCCCACGGGTTTCGGGAGATCGTCATCAGCACCTCCACCGGGATGGAGCAGGCGATCCGTCTGTGCCGGTCGCTGGGTTTTCAGGAGGATGGACGTTGGGGCATGGGAAAGGTGACACTGATTCGGTTCCATCTGAGGTTGGCATGACCCCGCCCGAGACGATCAATGTCCTCAGGGAGTCGGAGATTCAGGAGCGGCTCTACGGGGCGTACCTCGGTCGGCGTCCGCCCAGACGCGAACCGGTCTCTTCCCAGCCCGCCCCGCCGGTTCCTGAGGTGCAGGAGGAATGGACCGGTGTGGAGATCCTGAAAGGAGAGCTTCAGACCTTGCGATCAGAGCTGATCCGCTTGCGCCGGGAGAAGGAGTCATTGGTGACGGAGATGTCCCGTCGGTCCCTCCCCTTGACCCCCGCGGGCCAAAAGAGGGGCGGGCGTCTCTTCATCCTTGGGCTCGGTGCGGCGGTCCTGTTGGGGCTATTCAGTTTTTCCGTGGGCGGTCGGTTCCTCCAGGCCTCTCCGGCCCTGACGGAACCGACTCCTTACACGATCCAGGTGGCGGTCTACAACATTCAGGGGCAGGCGCAGCGGGCCGTGGCGGCTCTAGGGGAGCTGGGCTTTCCGGCCTTCGGGGTGGAGTCCTCTCGGCGTCGCGGGGGAACCCACTATCGGGTCTACATCGGTCGATTTGTGAGCAAGGCAGAGGCGGAAGAGGAGCGGATCCGATTGCTGGCCGATCCCCGCTTCTCGATGTTCCAGGATGCCTTTGTGAGGATCCAGTAGGAGGGGATCAGAGAGCCGACGATGTGGCAGGGGATGGATCAGCGTCGTTTTCCACGGGCGAAGTGCCGGTGCAAGGTCAAGATCAGCCAGAGAGGATCCACCGCCACCTTGGCCACTGCGACCGAGAATATCGGACTGGGGGGGGTCTGTGTCCTGCTGGAGCGGGGGTTGGATATCTTCTCCGCCGTGGAGTTGGAGTTGGTCTTGGGAGATTCCGGCCCGCCGGTCAAACTGCAGGGGTCGGTCGTCTGGGTGGTCCGTCGGCAAGAATTGAAGAGAGGCCCTTGTTTCGACACGGGGATTGAGTTTTCCGAGCTTTCCCCGCAGATGAAAGCCCGTCTGGAGGCGGTGATCGACAAAGCCAGCGCCGGTTGATCTTCCATGGCCGCCCCCACGACCATCGAGCCGGCGCTGCTGTACTCCGTCCTCTGCGACGATGTCCGTCGGGAAGACAACGGAAAATTCATCCTTCTGGGACTCTTTGAGACGGTCGGCGCCCGGGAGTTCCCGGCCGTTCACCCCACCCTGTTTATCGTCAACGGATGGATCGGCGGGGTCGGGTCCTTCCGACAGTACAGTCGGATACTGGACCCTGCCGGCCAGGAGCTGGCCCGTGACAAGGAAACCACCTTTCAGTTGTCCACCCTGAAATCCCGCCACTCGGTGATCGCCCGGTTCAATCAGATGGAGCTTCCCCAGCCGGGAGAATACGCAGTGGAGATCCTGCTCAACGGAGATCTGAAGGTCCGTTATCCGCTGGTGGTGGAGCAGGCCTAGCTTCGATTCTGGTCGTTACAGGGTAGGGGGGCAGACGACCTGCACGGCCCACGCCGGGCCGGTTCCCACATTCTTCAAGACATGGGAGACGGAGGCCTGGAAGTAGGCGGTGTCTCCCGGGTTCAGACGGGCCTCATCCTTTCCGACGGTGATCTGCAACTTTCCCCTCAGCAGGCAGACAAACTTTTCCACGCCGGGTCCGTGCTGCTCTTTCTGAGAGCTCTTTCCCGGCTGCAGCCGGACCGTCGCCGCCAGCATCTTCTTCTGCAGGGGATGTGAGGTCAGCAGGGTGACACTTGCCCCCTTGGCCGGGGCCAACGCGTCGGCGATCTCCGATTCCCGCCGCACCTCCAGCGTGGGGCCGGCTCCGTCCATGTCGGCGTACAGCTCGGCCAGCCGCACCCCGAGCGCCCGGGCGATCTTCAGGTGGGATTCCAGCGTCCCGGTCATCTTGTCCGTTTCGATGCGGCTTAAAGAGGACAGGGCCACCCCCGAATGCTTGGACAGGTCGGCCAATGTCCACTCTCTCGCCAGGCGAAGCTGGCGCATCTTCTTTCCGACGGTCTGTATTGGCATGACAGGAACAGAGTACCAGATTCCAGGCCGGTTGTCAAATGAAAATGGGGGATGAGCAAAAGAAAGGGTATTTACAATTAAGAAAAATTAGTGTATTAATATTGAAATCCAAGAAAGGGGGATCATTGGATGCGGTTCGTCACAGGGAAAGTCGGTTTTTTCTTGTTGCTGGGGGCGGGCGGGTTCTTCTTCTTGGCCACCCATCTCTCTGGATCTCAGGGGACGGCGGCTGATCGGGAACTTCTCCGGGCGCCGGCGCCGGTGGAGGCGAAGACCGTTCCGGGGAGTGGGCCCCTGCGGGAGGATCTTCTGGAAGAGGTCACCCGCCTTTGCTTCGAGAGGAAGCGTCTCCAGTTGGAGTTCCAAGGCAGCCCGACGGAGGATCCGATTTTGAAGCGGGAACGGGCCCTCCGGATTCAGGAGCTGACCGCCCATCTGGACGGTTTGACCGGAGGGGTCTTCTGCGAGGAATGGGATTGACAGGCCAGGGGGGGAACAGTATACAGTATACGTTGTGAAGAAGCGGGTTCTTGTGGTCGACGACGAGCCCGAGGTCACCTACGCCCTCCAGGCCTACTTTCTGGGCAAGGGCTACGAGATGCTCACCGCCCTCGATGGGATCCAGGCGATGCGGTACCTGCGCCAGCACTCGATCGATCTGGTCCTCCTGGACATGAAGATGCCGGGTGTCAACGGGGTGGAGGTCTTGAAGTTCGCGCACGCCCACAGCCCCTCCACCAAGGTGATCGTGGTGACCGCCTACGACGATCAGTTCCAGGAGACCGCCGAGAAGCTGGGGGTCAACGCCTTCCTCATGAAACCGTTCGGGATCGAGGCCTTGACCGGGACGGTAGAGGAAATTCTGGAGGGAAGAGAACCGGTCGGTCCGGTTTTGGAGGAGGTTCCTCCCCCCCCGGCGGGCAAGCGGGCCAAGGGTCGGCTTCTGTTCGTTGAACCCTCCGAGTATACCTACAAGCTGAAGGAGGTTTTTTTCAGCAGCCCGGAGCGGTCGGGCGGCCATTACGAAGTGGAGGCGGCCTACTCCACTCCGGAGGTCCTTCAGAAGCTGGCCACCTTCCGCCCCGACATCCTGCTGGTCGATCTGTCGATGCTGGGACCGGCGGGGGAACTGGCGGTCCAGGCGATGGGGTCGCCGGCCCGCCCCAAGGAGTTGGTGATCCATGGCTCCGGCTACTCGATCCCTCCCAGCCAGAACGAGAAGGTGGAGGACCTGAGCCGGCGCGGGGTGAAGGTGGTGTACAACGAGAGCTTCACCCGGGCCGGGCTGCTCCGTCTGGCGGAGGTGATCCGGAAGACCGCCATCGCCCACGGCCTGGTGGAGGTGGAGGGGTGACGGTTCCTTTTCCCACTGGGACATGGGGCTTTTTCGCCACGGCCCTGACCAGTCTGGGGCTGGGGGTTTTGGTCTACATCAGGAACCGGGAGGCGGAGCTGAACCGGGCCTGGCTGTGGCTCTCCTTGAGCATCTGCCTCTGGGCGTTGGGGACCGGCGGGATGATCCATTCGATCCAACTCCGGTGGGCCTTGTCTTGGGCCCGGATCGCCCAGGTGGCTTTGGGGCTGATTCCCGCCTTCTTCCTCCAGTTCATCCGGGCTCTTCTGAACGAGGGGGTTCGGTGGGAGGGAGGGTTGCGCTGGAACCTGCGCTTGGCCGGGATCTTCGCACTCCTGGGTGCGACTCCCCTGCTGATTCGGGACCTTCAGTCGGAGGGGCCCTTCCCCTTCTATCCTGTCGCCGGTCCCTTGTACGGGATCTTTGCCCTCTGGTTCCTCGGATCTTTTCTCCTGTTGCTGTGTATCCTGCTCAAGGCCTACCGGAAAGAGGTGGGAAGCAAACGGAACCAGCTCCGATACGTGATTCTGGCCACCCTCATCGGGACCGTTTCGTTCCTTTCGATGTTCCCCCTGGCTTTCGGAATCCCGATCCTGCCGGTGGGGCATGGGCTCCTGGTCTTCTACGCTCTGATCAGCTACTCGATCATCCGCTGGCGGCTGATGGACATCTCGATCGTCGTCAAGAACACCCTCCTTTACGCCGGGCTCTACTCCGTGGTGGTGGGCCTGTTCGTGATGGTGGTCGTCTTCCTGGGGCAGCTCCTCTTCTACGGCCCCCAGGCGCTCGACAAGCGGGTCCTCTGGATGTGTCTGGTCGCCCTGGGAGTGGTCACCCTGCTGGTCGGTCCCCTCGACTCCTGGCTTCGCTCCTGGACCGATCGGCTTCTGTTCCAGCGCAAGTACGAATGGCAGAAGACGCTCAAGGCCGCCTCCCGGGGAATGGCCAAGGTCACGTCGGTGGACCGGCTGCTCAAGCTGATGGCCCATTTCATCGGGATGCGTCTGCGGGTCACCCACGTGGGGATTCTGCATCGTTCCAGCGATGATTACACCTTGAAGGTCAGTCGGGGCCGAGACCGGCGCCCCCTCGGGCTGGCCGTCCATCGGGACAACCCCCTGGCCGCCTGGCTTGAGGAGAAGAAGGAGATTCTGACCCTGGAGGAGGTCCACTACGCCCTTCGCCGGGAGAGGGTGTTCCCCTCCCGGACGGCCCTGCGGCGGACTTGGGAGGAGATTCGGGCGGAGATGGAGCGTCTGGCGGCGCAGCTTTGTGTTCCGGCCTTCAGTAAGCAGCAGATGCTGGGGGTCCTGGTTCTGGGGGAGAAGCTTTCCGGGGATCCTTACTCGCAGGAGGACCTGGATATCCTATTCACCTTGGCCAGCGAGGGGGCCGTGGCGTTGGAGAACGCCCAGCTGTACGAGCAGCTCTTTCAACGGATGCGCCAGATCGAAGGGCTCTATCAGCGGGAGCACCGCCTGTTCGTTCATACCGCCATTGCGCTGGCCGCGGCGGTCGATGCGCGGGATCCGTACACCCACGGCCATACGGAGCGATGCACCGAGTATGCGATGATCATCGCCGAGGAGCTGGGTCCCCACCCGGAGCTGGCGTCGGTCCCTCGGTTCAAGGAGATGCTCAAGATCGCCGCCCTCCTTCACGACATCGGAAAGATCGGCGTGCCGGATGAGATCCTTCGCAAGAAGGGACGCCTGACGCCCCTGGAGATGAAGAAGATGCAGGAGCATTCGGTGATCGGGGCAATCATCCTGCAGCCGATCCAGGGGATGGAGGAGGTGGCCAAGGCGGTCAAGGCCCATCACGAACGGTACGACGGGACAGGATACCCGGACGGCCTGGCGGGGGAGCGGATTCCTCTGATGACCCGGATCATCTCGGTGGCCGACACCTTCGACACGATGACCACCGACCGGCCCTATCGCAAGCGCCTCTCCGATTCCGTGGCGATCGAAGAGATCCAGGCCTGCTCGGGGACTCAGTTTGACCCGATGGTGGTGGGGGCATTCATGCGGGCCTATCGAAAGGGTCGGATCTCTATCCGACCTGTCGAGGCGGCCGATATGCTCGCTTTGGGGTAGTCTGGCTTTGCCAAAACCTATTTTGGGCGAACTTAAATAGGGAGAGCTTAGAGGAGGAGGCAAACAGATGACGAGCAAAGAGCGTCGCAAGTTCATGCGGATCGCCACCGCCCTGGAGGCGGATTACTGGGCCAAGGGGCCTTCCATGGCCACCGGCCACGCGCAGGTGAGGAATTTCTCCAGGGAGGGGGTGGGGATCTTTTTGTCTCGATCGGTTGAGCAGGGGGAGTATCTGGATCTCACCTTCAAGGTTCCCGGAGAGCAGGTTCCGATCTACGCCACCGGAGAGGTGGCGTGGGCCTCAGCCGCCAAGGACCAGACTGGGGTTGGGGTCGGCCTGAAGTTCCTCTCCATCAAGCCGCTCGACCTGGCCCGGCTCCTGGATTTCGTCTATGCGCGATGGTTGGGGGCGCTCCGGGAGAGCTTGTAGTCCGGCTTCTTCTCCTCGGCGCGCTGGTCGGTCTCCTTTGGAGTGCGATCGGTTCGCAGCGGGTCCTCCACCAGCCCCGCTATCGCCCCCCGAGCAGACCCTCCGACTATCGCCTCCCGTGGGAGCCGATTTCGATTCAAACCTCTGATCGTCTAGCGATCTCCGGCTGGTTGATTCGCTCTCCCGGCCGGAATCCGGTCGGCACGCTTCTCCTCCTCCACGGCTATGGAACTTCAAAGGCGGACCTTCTGGATCTGGCCCAGGCCCTTCACCAGCGGGGTCTTTTTCACCTGGCCCTGATCGATCTCCGGGCGCACGGGGAATCGGGCGGCAGCGTCTTCTCCTACGGGAAACGGGAGGTGCTCGATCTGGGGGCGATGCTCGACTTCCTGTCCCATGAGCCGTCCCTTCAGCGATTTCCGGTCGGAGTTTTGGGCATCTCCATGGGGGGGGCGATTGGGATGCAGGCGGCGGCCCGCTTTCCTCAGATCCGGGCTGTCGTGGCCGACTCCACCTACGCCGATCTCCCGAAGGCCATTGCGAGGACCCAGTGGATGGCGTATCATATTCCTCGGATTCCGCTGGGCCAGATGGTGATCTGGATGACATCGGCTCGACTTCGTTGCCGGCTCTCCACCTTAAGCCCGATCGTCGTCGTCGGAAAGATCGCCCCCCGGCCCCTGTTGATCATTCATGGCATGAAAGACAAATGGATCCTTCCGACGGAGGCGCAAGCCCTCTTTCAGGCCGCCCGGGAGCCCAAGGCCTTATGGCTCGTTCCCGACGCGGAGCATGTGGGCGGTTTTTACACCCACCGGGAGGAATACACCCGCCGCGTGGAGGAGTTCTTTAAAGATGCCTTTTCCCGAGCGGCGTAAATATCCGCGCGTCTACGAGCCGGTCCCCTGCGAAGTCAGCGTCGGCCCATCCGCGCTCGTCACGCAGGCGAAGAACCTAAGCTGCGGCGGCGTCTTGTGCCTTCTTTCCGTCGCCTTGCCGCTCATGACTAAGCTGGAGGTGACCCTCCAGCTTCCCGGGGTGGGGCGGGGAAGCCCTCCCCAGTCGATCCGCTGCATCGGGGTGGTGGTCCGGCAGGAGCTCTCGCTCCAGCCCGATTCCGGGAAGGCGGCCTCTTTCCAGACCGCCATCTACTTCTCCGACATCAAGCAGGAGGACCGCCGCCGCATCGCCGAGTTCGTCCTCCAATCGATGCTCTCCCACGACCGCCGCCGCTCCTGAGGGGAGCAGGAATTCGGTTATCTGCCTCGTTCGAGTTGCTCATGGAGAGCAACCGCCAGCCGTAGCATGCTCTGGATGTGGGAGTGCCGGTAAACCTCGTTCCGGCCCTGCACGGAAAGCACCCATACCTCTTTTGCTTTGGCGTTCAGCGTGTAGACGATCCGGTACTTGCTGAAGCGAATCCTCCAGAGGAGGTTCACGGTCCCCTTCAGGGGCTGTCCGATCAGCTGAGGGCCGCGGGGGAGTCGGTGCTCGGCGATGCGGACGAGTGTTTCAACGGTAGAAGGAGTGATCTTCGAAAGATCCTTCTTGATCTCCTGGTGCCAGCGGACCTTGTACCCTGGTTCTCCTACCGCTTTCTCTTTCGGTTCCTGTTCCACTGAAGCAGCTCACTCGAGTCAAAGGCATCGTCTCTGCTGAAGATTTTCAGCCGCTTCTCCGCTGCTTCGGCCAAGGCCAAATCCTCGGCGAGCTCCAAGGCAGACTGCACCAGCCGGGCTACCGTCTGGGACAGGGAAGTCCCCTCCGCCTTGGCGATCTCCGCCAAGGCCTCGTAGACGGGCCTCTCGAATGACACGTTCACTCTTGGTAAGGTCGTCGGCATTTTCTCACCCTCTTTAAGTGTAACACCTGTGTAACACTTTTTCAAGCGAAATGTTTGAGGGCTGCCCGGCGATTTCGGTCGCAAGGGATATGACATATGGTATAGTATTAGTGTTTATTTAGATAGGACATATGTCATATGACATTTCCATGAAAAAGAGCAGGTTTCCGGTCTCCGACCGGGAGAAGCTGCGGGCCCTGATCCGGGAGGCGGGGCTGACCCGAAGCCAGCTGGCCCGGCTGATCGAGGTCAGCTACCGGACCGTCTACCGCTGGCTCGAGAAGGGGGTGGCGCCTCATCCGTTCGCTTCCCACCGGATCGATGCGCTGTTCAAGGAGCATGTCGATCTCCAGCCGGTTGTGGAGGGGCTCAAGAAAGATCTGAAGGACCCGATCCGGATCCTTCGGGAGAACGAACCGCTGCGGAACCGCTTCTTTCTGGTGATGACCTATCACTCCAACGCAATCGAGGGCAGCCGCATGACGAAGAGGGAGACCAAGGAGGCGATCGAGGGGCAGTTGGTGCGCGGCAAGGAGCCGTTCGAGATCTTCGAGGCGGTCAACCACCGCAACGCCCTCCTGGAGGTTTTGTCTCAGGTCCGAAGGGGATTCCGGGTGACGGAGGGCTACATCCTCAAGCTCCATTCGATCGTCCTGTACAACTTCCACGATAAGCTTCCCGGGCGATACCGGACCGGCTTTGCCAACCTGACCAACACGGAGAAGCCCCTCCCCTCCGCTCAGCTTGTGCCGGTCAAGATGAGGGCGTTGGTTCGTCAGATCAACCGTTACGGGAAGAATCCTCTGGCCACGATCGCTCGGGACCATTACGAGTTCGAAGCGATCCACCCCTTCTTCGATGGAAATGGTAGGGTGGGACGACTGCTGATGGTGACCCAGCTCCTGAGCCGCGGCTATCCTCCGGCGATCATTCGGATTGAGGATCGGTACGCCTACACTTTCGCTCTGGGAAAGGGGGACCTGGGGGATTTTAAGAATCTGATTCAGATGGTCTGTGAGAGCGCCATGCGGGGCTACCATCTGCTCCAGACTTGAGGTACCATAACGGTATGATCGTCGGGGTTCCGAAGGAGATCAAGGAGGATGAGTACCGGGTGGCCCTGGTGCCGGCCGGGGCGGCGGCCCTCAAGCGGGCGGGCCACACCATTCTGGTTCAATCTTCCGCCGGGGTCGGCTCCAACATCCCGGACCGGGACTATGCCCAGGCCGGCGCCCAGATCGTTTCCTCCGTCAAGGAGATTTACCGGCGGGCCCACCTGATCCTGAAGGTGAAGGAGCCGATGCCGGAGGAATATCCTCTCCTTCGCCCCAGTCAGATTGTCTTCACCTTCTTCCACTTCTCCGCCAACAAGGGATTGGCCCAGGCGATGCTCAAGCGGAAGGTCACCTGCATCGCCTACGAGACGGTGGAGGACCTGAAGGGCCAGCTTCCGATTCTATTCCCGATGAGCGAGGTGGCCGGCCGGATGGCGGTTCAGGAGGGGGCGAAGTATCTGGAGAAGCCGATGAGAGGGAAGGGGATGCTGCTGGGGGGGATCCCTGGGGTGGCCCCGGCCAATATCCTGGTCCTGGGCGGGGGAGTGGTCGGGTCCAACGCGGCCAAGGTGGCCGCCGGGTTCGGCGCCTCCGTGACCTTGATGGACATCGACCTGGATCGGCTCCGGTACCTGGAGGATATCATGCCGAAGAACGTCTTTTTCCTGATGTCCAACGAGCACAACATCGCCGAGCGGATCCCCCAGGTGGATTTGGTCTTCGGCTGCGCCCTGATCCGGGGGGCCCGCTCCCCGATGCTGATCCCCCGCTGGATGCTCAAAAGGATGAAGCCCGGCTCGGTGATCGTCGATGTGGCGATTGATCAGGGAGGATGCGCCGAGACCTCCCGACCCACCACCCACGCGGCCCCGGTCTTTGTGGAGGGGGGGATCGTCCATTACTGTGTCACGAACATTCCCGGGGCGGTCCCGGTCACCTCCACCTACGGGCTGACCAACGCCACCCTTCCGCTGGCCCTGCAGATCGCCAACAGGGGGCTTTCCAAGGCCCTCAAGGAAAATCCGGCTCTGGCCAGGGGGGTCAATATTGCCCATGGAAAAGTGACCTACCGTTCTCTGGCGCAGGCCTTGAACCTGACATACACCCCGCTGCAGCGCGTCCTCTCCTAGGAGAAACCTTCCGATGGTGGTAACGCTCCTCACGGATTTCGGCCTTCAGGACGAGTACGTGGGGGTGATGAAGGGGGTGATCCTCAGAATTAACCCTTCGGTTACCCTGGTCGACCTGTGCCATGAGATTCCCCCCGGGGATGTCGTCCGGGCGGGATGGCTGCTGGCCTGGGCCTGGAGCTATTTTCCTCGAGGGACTGTCCACGTCGTTGTCGTCGATCCAGGGGTGGGATCGACCCGGAAGATACTCCTCCTGGAGCATCAGGGCCACCGGTTCCTGGCTCCGGACAACGGGGTCTTGAGCTTTCTCCTTTCCGAGGTGAAGAGTCCGACCCTCTATTCGGTCACGAACCGGAAATACGCCTTGGCCCCGGTCAGCGACACCTTCCACGGCCGGGATATCTTCGCCCCGGCGGCCGGAGCTCTTTCCAAGGGCTTAAGCCCCCGACGATTGGGTCCGAGAGTTCAGCAGTTCAAGCGGCTGAAGATCCCGACGCCTAAGCCCCTTTCCTCCAATCGATGGAGTGGGCAGGTGATTGATCTGGACCGATTCGGCAACGCGGTGACCAATCTTCCCGGCTCTCTGATAACCGGACTGTCAAGGCAGGGCCGTCCGTCGGTTCGAGTCAAGGGACGTCTCCTGAAAGGGATCCGCCATTCGTACGACGGTGTCGGTGGTGGCCTGCCGCTGGCGATTGTCGGAAGCCGTTCGTTGCTGGAGATCGCCGTCAACCGGGGCTCCGCGGCCAAGCGCCTGGGACTCAAGAAAGGGGACCGGGTGGAGATTCGGGTTAGATGAAACCCTTCGCTTCGCTCCGGACATTCCTTTATTGGCCGCTTCGCGGCCGAGAAGCTTAGATGAAGCAGCTGGAGGTGGCCGACATCTTCGAGCAGATCGCGGACCTGCTGGAGCTCAAAGGGGAAAACCCCTTCCGGATCCGGGCCTACCGAAGGGCCGCCTTGAATCTGCGGAACATGACCCAAGACCTGGAGGGAATGGTCACCTCCGGTACCCTGGAGGAGATCCCCGGGATCGGGAAGGATTTGGCGGAGAAGATCCAGGAGATTGTCTCCACCGGGCGGTTACAGTTTCTGGAGAAGCTCAAAGCCCAAGTCCCGGGGGAGCTCTCCACCCTGATGACGGTTCCCGGCATCGGCCCCAAGACGGCGAAACTGGTGTACGACCGGTTCAAGGTCAAGTCGATCGAGCAACTGGAACAACTGGTCAAGGCGGGCAAGCTCAAAGGGCTGCCCGGCTTTCAGGAGAAGAAGGAGGAGAATATCCTCCGAGGGATCCAGATCCGGAAGGCCGGCCGGGAACGAATGAGCTTGGGAGAGGCCTTAGGCCTCGGGCGGGAGATCCTCGGCGCCTTGAAAGGCCTGCCGGAGGTCAAGCGGATCAGCGAGGCCGGATCTTTGCGCCGCCGGAAGGAGACGATCCGGGACATCGACATCCTGATCACCTCCACCCACCCGAAGAAGGTGATGGACCGGTTCGTCGTGATGCCGATCGTTGCACAGGTTCAGGCGCACGGGGAGACCAAGTCCAGCATCCGCACCGCCCAGGGGGTTCAGGTGGACTTGAGGGTGGTGGAGCCGGAATCGTTCGGGGCGGCCCTGGTCTATTTCACCGGATCCAAGGAGCACAACATCCGGATCCGATCCCTGGCCAATCGGTTGGGGCTTACGGTCAATGAGTATGGGGTCTTTCGGGAGAAGACGGGCCGGCGGGTCGCCGGCAGGGAAGAGGAGGAGGTCTATCGGGCGTTGGGGCTGGGCTGGATTCCACCGGAGCTGCGAGAGGACCAGGGGGAGGTGGAGGCGGCCGGATCGGGTCGGTTGCCCCGGCTGGTGGAGAAGAAGGACCTTCGGGGGGATTTCCACATCCACTCCGACTGGACCGACGGGCACCATCCCATTGAAGAGGTAGCCCAGGCGGTCAAGGCAAAGGGGTACCGGTACATGCTCTTGTCCGACCATTCCCGGTCTCTTCGGGTGGCGGGGGGATTGAGCGAGTCGGAGCTGTTGGAAGAGATGGAGGAGGTGGAGCGTTTGAACCGGCGGCTCAAACCGTTCCGGATTCTAATGGGGGCGGAAGTGGACATCCTTCCGGATGGCCGGATGGACTATCCGGATCGGATCTTGGCCAAGCTGGATCTGGCGATCGCCGCAATCCATTCCGCCTTCAAGCAGCCGAGGGAACAGATCACCCGGCGGGTGGTCCGGGCGTTGAAGAACCGGTACGTGTCGATCCTAGCCCATCCGACAACCCGTCTTCTGGGTGAGCGGGGGCCGATCGACCTGGATCTGGAGGAGGTGATCCGGGTGGCTCGGCGGACCCGGACCGCCCTCGAAATCAACTGCTACTCCCGCCGCCTCGATCTGAACGATACCCAGGCCCGGCAGGCCAGGGAGCAGGGTGTGAAACTGGTTCTTTCCACCGATACCCATGTTCTGTCCCAGTTGGAGGATATCGAGCTGGGACTGGCCCTCGCCCGTCGAGCATGGGCCGGGCCGAGCGATCTTCTCAATACCCTGGGGGTGGAAGATCTGATGAGGTGGGTGGCTCTGAAGCGTAAGGGGGGTGAGACGAATGGTCGTTCAGTTTAGCGTCATTCCGCTGGGGTCGGAGAGGCACATGAGCAGGCCGTTGGCCAAGGTGATGCGCCTGATTGATGACAGCGGCCTGGATTATCGGGTGGGCCCGATGGGCACGGCGGTGGAGGGGAGCTGGGATCAGGTGATGCGGCTGATCAAGCGGTGCCATCAGGCGATGCTGGCCCAGGCCCCCCGAGTTTTGACCTCCGTTGCCATCGACGACCGGAAAGGGGCCGCCGACCGGTTGGAAGGGAAGGTGGCCTCCGCCGTCCGGAAGGCGGGCCGGCCTCTTAGAACGTGACAGGGAAGGGGTCGCCACCCCTCCGGGAAATCTATCGGCGGCTTTTTGCCCGGTTCGGCCGGCAGCACTGGTGGCCGGGAGAAACCCCCTTTGAGGTGATGGTCGGGGCGATCCTGACCCAGAACACCGCCTGGACCAACGCGGCCCGGGCGATCGGCCGCCTCAAAGAGAACCGGCTGTTGAGCCCTGCTTCCCTGAATCGAATCTCGACACGGAGTTTGGCGTCCCTCATCCGCTCCTCCGGTTACTTCAATCAGAAGGCAAGGCGTCTGAAGATCTTTGTCCGATACTTCCAGAAGAAATACCAAGGCCGGATCTCCTCCATGCGGAAAGTTCCTTGGGATCGGTTTCGGGAGGAGCTGCTCCGACTGCCGGGAATCGGCCCGGAGACGGCCGACAGCATTCTGCTGTACGCCTTGGAGAAACCGAGCTTTGTGGTGGACGCCTACACCCGCCGGATCCTGGCCCGGCATAGCTTAGTCCAGTGGAAGGCCCCCTACGAGGAGATCCGGGCCCTTTTTATGAAGCATCTCCCACACCGGGTGCCTTATTTTAACGAGTACCACGCCCTCCTGGTGGCCTTAGGCAAGGAGATCTGCCACCGCCGAAAGCCCAGATGCCACATTTGCCCCATCCGCCGGATAGGGCGGCTCCGCCTGGAGACTCCCCCGGCCCCTTTTGCGCTTGTGTCTAGGGTAAATCGGTCTTTGTAACACTCTATATCTATTATAGTTAAGTTATAAAAGCCGCTAGCCATCCCCAGTTTCAGGTATACTTTAGAGTGGAACAGTATGACCCCCATTCTACATGTCAAAAGTGTGGAGTGGGGGTTTCGGGTGTAAGAGAGGAGCTGACCGGCCACTGAAATGGCGCTCCTCGTGAAAGGGGGTGAACCACAATGAAGGGAGAGCATCTTGATTTGCTCACGGGGATTCTGGTGGGTACCGTCATCGGCGGGATGTATTCGACCCATCTAGCGGTCGTGCTGCCGATCGTATTCGGGGCCCTAGGGTTGGTTGTGGCGCTGAAGTTCCTAGGACTTCTGAAGTAAGCGACGGTCCTTAAGAGGAATCCCAAACAAACCACCAGCCCTCCGTTGCTTGGGCAGCGGAGGGCTGTTTTTTTCTTGACGAGATGGTCCTTGCGACGATAAACTGTGGGTCCAATGATCCCACCATGGTTGAATATCAACCCGAGGGCCATGTTCCGAGGAATCTTGATCGGTGTGGTCTTGGGGGCTTTTCTCCGGACGATCCTGCTTCACAGTTGATTTTGTAACCCAATGTGAAAAAATCGGTTCCAGGGGTCTGCCTGCGCCTGTATGTTAACATAAGGTACATTATCGGACATTGCATGGGACGGGTGACGGTGGCGGCTTCCGGTATAAAGAGATGCTTCTCTAGGAGGGGCTTTTGAGAGCGGGGGTCTGGCTGTTCCCTAACGCCACGGCGGCATTGCGAAGCAGACCCTGCCGTTTGGCTCTCATCAGAGGGGTTCCGCCGAATCGGGCCAAAAACTCCTCATCCGTGCGGATGTGGAGGATCTCCTCAAAGGGCAGGGATCTCCCTGCCCCGTTTTCGGGGCGAAACTCGGGCCAGGGGCAGGCCGTTTGCCCTTCGATAGGCTCAGGGCGGACGGCACGGTTGTAGGGGCAGACCTCCTGGCAGATATCGCAGCCGAAGATCCAGTCGCCGACTTTTGGCCTTAGTTCAGGTGCAATTTCATCCCGGTTCTCGATCGTCAGATAGGAGATGCACCGGCGGGCGTCCAGGCGGTATGGTTCCGTCAACGCCTGGGTAGGACAGGCCTGGATGCACAGGGTGCAGGATCCGCAGTTCCACTCGATCGGTTGATCCGGGATCAGCTCCAAGTTGGTCAGCAAGGCCGCCAGAAAGACAAAGGAGCCCCCTTTGGGCAGGATCAGCAAGGTGTTCTTTCCAAGAAAGCCAAGCCCGGCCTGTTCCGCCAGGACCCGTTCCTGAACAGGTCCGGTGTCGATGCAGCGGATGATCCGCATCGGACCTTGAGCGGTCGACCGGATCATCGATTCCAGTTGGCGCATCCGTTTTCCGATCACACGGTGGTAATCCCGCCCGACCGCATACCGGGCGATCCGTCCCATCGTCCGGGCGCCGTTGGGAGAGGGATGGGGCTGGGGTTGGGCATCGTACGCGACCGCCAGAACGAGGATGCTTCTTAAATCCGGAAGATCGGCCAGGAGGCGTCTCTGGCGTTCAAAAAAACTCTCCATATAGGCCATGCCGCCCGCCATGCCGCTGCGGAGCCATCGGTTCAGTTCGGCTCGCCGGGCGGCCAGGGCATCCGGAGGAGCTACTCCTGCGGCAAGAAACCCTAAGCGAAGGGCCGCCTCCTTGATGGCCCGGGTCCTTTCCGCTACCGGATTACCCTGCCCTGAGCCCTGTTGAAGGGCCTGCCCTGTTTTCTTCAAGGATCATCTCGGCGAATTTATCCACGTAGACCGGATTGAACTGGCTACCGGCCCCATTCCTCAACTCGGTCAGGGCCTCCGGGATGTTCTTGGGCTGGTTGTAACCCCGGTGCGTGGTCATCGCGTCGAAGGCGTCGGCGATGGCGATCATCTGGGCTCCCACCGGGATCGAATCCCCCGCTAATCCATCGGGATATCCTTTTCCATCGTACCGTTCGTGATGGTGGGTGACCAGGGTGGTGATCGATTTGAAGAATTTCATCGGTTCAAGAATCTTGGCGCCGATGGCCAGGTGCTGG